>NZ_JARAVL010000087.1:0-944 GCF_033792725.1 Streptomyces sp. PA03-5A
GCGAGCAGTGAGCTGCCCGCCCTGGCGGCCGACCTGAGCCGCAACCTGCTGGTCAGCCGCTCGACGCTGCTCATCAGCGCATTGCAGCTGATCGTGCTCGCAGGCCTGGCGCTGATGCTCGTGGCGGGCCTGCTCGCCAGCGAACGCGCCGAGGAGACCGCCCAGCTGCGGGCCCGCGGCGGCTCGCGGACCCGCATCGCGAACCTGGCCGCCACCGAGGCACTGCTGCTGGCGCTGCCCGCCGCCGTGCTGGCACCGTTCCTGGCCGGGCCGCTGGTACGGCTGCTCGCCGGGCACGGTGCCCTGGCACGGGCGGACGTGCACCTGGACGTGCCGTCCTCCACGGCCTGGTGGGCGGGTGTGCTGGCCGCGCTCGCCTGCGGCGTCGCGGTGGCCTCGCCGGCGCTGCGCCGTTCGGGCACCTACGCCGTCGAACGGCAGGCACGGACCCGCAAGGGCGCACTGCCGGGTGCCGTGCAGGCGGGCACCGACGTGGCGTTGCTGCTCGTGGCGGGCCTGGGCTACTGGCAGCTGTCCGGGCGTGGCGGCGGGTCCGGCGCGCTGACGACGGACACCACGGGCGCGCTGGGGGTGGACCCGGTGCTGGTGGTGGCGCCCGCGTTGTGCCTGCTGGCCGGCGCGGTGCTGGCGCTGCGACTGCTGCCGCTGGCCGCCCGCCTCGGGGAGCGGCTGGCCGCCCGGTCGCCCGGTCTGCCCACGGCGCTGGCCGGGTGGCAACTGGCGCGGCGGACCGGCCGCGGCGCCGGCCCCGCCCTGCTGCTGGTCTTCGCGGTGTCGATCAGCATGTTCGCGATCGGCGAGAACGCGAGCTGGGAGCGCTCCCAGCGCGACCAGGCGGACTTCTTGGTGGGAGCCGACGTCCGTGTGACCGGCACTTCGACCCCGGCGTTCGGACAGGGCGGCGTCTACGACCACATACCCGG
>NZ_JARAVL010000088.1:0-942 GCF_033792725.1 Streptomyces sp. PA03-5A
CGGCCTAGGTGTATTGCCTTGTGAGGTTGGGGACGCGGCTGGCGGGTGGTTTGCCGTTCAGCGCGGTGTGTCCGCGGTGGTGATTGTAGGTGTGCAGCCAGTGTGGGAACGCCTCACGTCGTTCGGTCTCTGAGCGGTAGGGCTGTGCGTAGGCCCACTCGTCGAGCAGGGTGCGGTTGAAGCGTTCGACCTTGCCGTTGGTCTGCGGCCGGTAGGGCCGGGTTCGCTTGTGGGCGATGCCGGCCGCTGCCAGGGCATCGCGCCAGACGCGGGAGCGGTAGCAGGATCCGTTGTCGGTCAGGACCCGCTCGACGGTGATCCCGGCGGCGGTGAAGAACGCCTGGGCGCGGACCCAGAACGCGGTGGCGGTCTCCTGTTTCTCGTCGGTGAGGATCTCGCTGTAGGCCAGGCGGGAATGGTCGTCGACGGCGGTGTGCAGGTAGCTGTAGCCGGTGCCGGACTTGTTCTTGCGACCCGCTGGGCGGCCCAGCATCTTGTGGCCGCCGCCGTCGGGGATGTTGCCGAGTTTCTTGATGTCCACGTGGACCAGCTCGCCGGGCTTGTCGCGTTCAGCGGCGGATCGGCCGGCCGGTGGCACGGTCCAGATGGGTCAGGCGGGCCAGTCCGAATCGAGTCAGCACGCGGTGCACGGTGGAGGGCACCAGGTTCAACAGGTGTGCGATGCGGGCTGGTCCCCAGCGGCGGGCGAGGCGGACCTTGATGATCCGGCGCTCGGTGCGGGTCGGGGTCCGGCGCGGGCTGTGGTGCGGGCGTGAGGAGCGGTCAGCCATGCCGGCCTCGCCCAGGGCGCGGTAGCGGTCGGCCCAGCGCTGGGCGGTGGTGGGCGAGACCTGGAAGCGTTCGGCGGCCCGGCGCAGCGGCCAGCCGTCGTCCACGACGCAGCGGGCCAGACGCAGGCGTCCGGTCTCGGTCAGGGGTGCA
>NZ_JARAVL010000010.1:0-97069 GCF_033792725.1 Streptomyces sp. PA03-5A
AAGTCATCAGGGACAAGATCATCGGACACTCCGCAGACCCTGCCGATGAAGATCATTGACTGCCAGCCGACACGCCGATCTCATTCTGAAACGATCAGTAAGGGCCCGGCCGTCACCGGTTCCGGGTGCAACACACCTGGCCCCGGCCGCCGTTGAGGGGGCAGGCGGGACGGCGCCTCCCGGCCGCGGCCGGGAGGCGCCGGGGTGGGCGTCGCTCAGCGGGCGCTGTGCTGGGCGCGTTGGTAGAGCGGCCAGGTGACGGCGGAGGTGAACTGCGGGCCCACCAGGTGCCGTGTGCAGCCCGGGGCCGGATCCCAGGGGTCGCAGGCGTTGCCCGCGGCGTCGAGCCGGCTGCCCTCGGAGTTGTCGCCGACGACCGTGCCCAGACCGGACTCCGGGTCGAGACCGGCTATCCGCGGGCCCCCGCTGGAGCCACCGCCCATGATGCACTCGGTCCCCCACAGCCCCTTCGCCGCGGGGTATTCGGGGGTGCCGACGACCTGCTGGGCCCGTCCGGTGCAGTAGGCGAGCCGCTCGCCGGTGTACTCGGGAAGGCCCTCACGCTCCGGGTCCGAGACGGCGCGGGGGTATCCGAACTGGTGGACCCTGCGGTCGCCGGGCCGGTCGAAGCCGATCCTCTGCGCCGCGCCGACCGCGGTCCGGACGGTCCGGCCCCGCGCGTCCGTGTTGAGGACCACGAACGCCTGGTCGTAGGCGCCGTAGAGCTCACCGTGCTGCTGGTCGTTCTCCAGCCAGGTCGGGGCGACGACCCCCAGCCGGCCGGTGAACTTCCCGTAGGGCGCCCGTCCGTCGCGGTAGCCGGGCACGAACAGCACGTTCCGCGTCCACTGGTTGTCCTCACCGACGAGGTCGGTGTTGTTCACGCAGTGCCCCGCGGTGACCACGGTGCTGCCGTTGGCGCTGTCGACGACGGTGGCGGTGCAACTGGAGTCCTCGCCGTGGTCGGTGAAGAACAGCCGGCCCACCGTACGGCCGAGGGCGCTCCGCCCCGTCCACGGGGCGCCGTCGGGACCGCCCTCGGGCGGGTTGCCCGACGAGGGCTCGGTCAGCGCCGCGATCCGCTCCGGCGTCCAGTAGCCGAGGACCGCCTGCCGCTCGGCCCGGGTGACCGCCTGGTCACGGACGGCCACGGCGGTCGTGGACGGCTGGACGGCGCCGGCTGCCGACGCCTCCGGGGCCGTGACGAGCACGGCCGCGGCGACGAGGGCGGCCGCCAGAAGCGGCCGGTGGAGGTGCGCGGAAGGGGGTACCTGACGTGACGGCATGCTGCTCCTCGGGACGTCGATCGCACTGCCCCGCAGGCCGCGTGCCGGTGACACGGGCCTGCGGGCAGAAGGACGTGCGATACAGACGTCCGGGAGGGGCAGTCGGTTGGGACCGGTCGCGAGCGCCTGCCGGCGGCCGCGGTTCAGGCCTTCGGCTGGGTGAAGCGGATGCTGTTGCCGAAGGGGTCGCGCAGGCCGCAGTCGATCCCGTACGGGCGCTCGGTCGGCTCCTCGGTGAACTCCACGCCCAGGTCCCGGAGCTTCTCGTAGGTCTTGCGGCAGTCGTCGGTGCTGAAGATCAGGTGGCCGCCCGTGGCGCCCTTGGCGACCAGTTCGCGGACCTGCTGCGCGGTCTCCTCGGACATCGCCGGCGGGCCCGGCTTCTCCAGCAGGATCTGGCGCTCCGGGTGGCCGGGGACGTTCACCGTGAGCCAGCGCATGAAGCCCAGGTCGACGTCCGCGTTCACCTCCAGGCCGAGCTTGCCGACGTAGAAGTCGAGGGCCTCGTCCTGGTCCAGGACGTAGATCTGCGAGTGCGTGATGGCGTTGAACATGTGCATCACGCTACTGGCCGGGCCGGGCGGAAACTTATCCAAAACTGCTCACCCTGCTCGGCCTGCTCGGCCCGCGATCAGGCACGCGGCCGCATCCACGCCTTCGCGAAGCACGTCGGCACGTCCATGGCCGTCGCCTGCTTGCGGTACGCCCGCGGCGACGTGCCCACGATGTCGCGGAAGGTGCGGCTGAAGGTCCCCGGGCTGCCGAAGCCGACCTCGAAGCAGATGTCCGTCACGCTGCGGTCGCTCTCCCGCAGCAGGAACATCGCCCGCTCCACGCGGCGGCGCTGCAGGTAGCGGTGCGGCGTCTCCCCGAAGGTGGCCCGGAAGGTGCGGGTGAAGTGCGCCTGCGACACATGGGCGATCCGGGCCAGCGCCGGCACGTCCAGCGGCTGCGCGTAGGCACGGTCCATCGCGTCCCGTGCCCGGAGCATCCGGCGGTTGGTCTCTTCTGCGGCGCGGCTCACGCCGCCCATGAGACCACACGGTTCGGCGGAAAGTCGCCGTTCCGGGACGGCGGGCGGGGTCGTCCAGGGACCCGTGCGGACGCCTCAGTGCCCGCCCGCCGGTGCGCCGCCCATCATCCGCAGCATCCGCCGGCCGCCCGTACCGAGGAAGCGGGCCAGCAGCACGGCCGCCAGCGCGAGGAAGGCGATGTTGAGCCAGGTGGTGTAGTCCCAGTGGACGCCGCCGCCGGGGACGTGGGCGCTCGACCGGTCGGGGATCAGACCGAGCGTGCCGAAGAGCACCTCGACGACGTAGCCGGCGACGGCCATGGCGACGTAGAAGGTCCACAGGACCAGCAGGGCCGTGCGGCGGCCGTAGTACTTCCGGTAGATGGTGAGGATCGGCAGGATCAGCAGGTCGGCGAAGATGAACGACACCACGCCGCCGAAACTGATGCCGCCGGTCCACAGGACCACCGCGAGGGGCACGTTGCCGACGGAGCAGACGAACGAGGCCATGGCGACGAGCGGCCCGATCAGCGGGCCCCACAGCTTCGCGGCGAGCGGATGCCCCTCGAAGAAGAAGGCCTGCCAGAAGGAGTCCGGCACCCAGGCGGCGACGGCGCCGGCGATCAGCAGGCCGAGCACGAGGTCGCGCAGGATCGCCGCCCACTCCATCACGAAGACGTGCGACGTGGCGGTGAAGCCCTCGGGGGACAGCAGGCGCCGCAGGAACGGGCCCTCGCGGCGCACGGACATGTCCATCGCCGCGTGCCCCTCCATGGACCCGGCGAGCCCGCGGTCGGCCTGGGCACGGGCCTCCCGCAGCAGGTCCGGCCGGAGCAGGCGCCGGAAGAGCAGCGCGAGGACGACGATCATGACCGGCCCGCCGACGAACTCCGCCGCCGTGAACTGCCAGCCCATGAGCAGGGCCAGCAGGACGCCGAGTTCGACCACGAGGTTGGTGGAGGCGATCTCGAAGGCCATCGCCGCCGTGAAGCTCGCCCCCTTGCGGAAGAGCGAGCGGGCGAGGGCGACGGCGGCGTAGGAGCAGGACGAGGACGCCGCGCCCAGGCCCGCGGCGATCACCAGCGTCCGGGGCCGGTCGTCGCCGAGCAGGCCGACGACGCCCTGCTTGCGGGCCACGGCCTGGACGACCGCGGACAACGCGAAACCGAGGATCAGCGCCCAGGTGATGTCCCAGGTCATGGCGCCCGTGAGGGACAGGGCGTGGAGGACGGCGTCCATGCGGTCAGACCGCGACCGGGGCCGGTTCGCACGCCTCCATCAGGTGCGCCGCGGTGTCCGGGGCGAAGAGCGCGGCGGCGGCCGGGGAGGGGGTGCGGCGCGGGCGGCGCGGACGGGTGAGGCCGTCCAGGACGTCGATCAGCGTCCAGGGATCGGTGGCGAAGCGGGTCAGACCGAGCGCCGCCATCTGGTGCGCCCCGGCCTTGCCGTGGCCCGGGATGGGGCGGTAGCCGACGACGGGCAGTCCCATGGCCAGTGCTTCGAGCGCGGTCTGCCCCGCGGCGTTGTCCACCAGCGCGTCCGCCGCGCTCATCAGCGCGGGCATGTCCCGCTCCCAGCCCAGCGCGAGCGCCCCGGGGACGCGGGAGAGCCGGGCCCGCAGCCGCCGGTTCTCGCCGCACAGCGCCACCGGAAGGAAACCGGCCCGCGCGAGCAGGGCGGCCGTGTCCGCCAGGTGCGTGCCGGCGCCCCAGGCACCCGCGGAGAGCAGGACGACCGGCCGGTCCGGCGCCCGGGAACGGAACACCCGGTGCCAGGGCCCGGCGTCCGGGGCGGGCGCCAGGAAGCGGGACGCGACCAGGGGACCGGTGGCGGCGGCCGGGCGGCCGGTGGCCTCCCGCACCCGGCGGGCGGCGCTTTCGGTGAGGCAGCAGTAAAGGTCGTTGCCGGGGTGGAGCCACTGGCTGTGCACGTCGAAGTCCGTGACCACCACCGCGCTGGGCACCGCGAGCGTTCCGCGGGCCCGCATCCCGCCGGTGAGCTGCGCCGCCAGGTGGAACACCGGGACGACCAGCCCGGGCCGCTCGCGCCGGACGAGTTCGGCGAGCCCGCGCTCGGCGAGTCCGGCCAGCCCGGCCGGGCCGGGCGTGCGGCGTGACCCGCCGGGGCGCAGGAACGTCGCGTAGATGCCCGCGTAGAGCACCGGGAGGTGCAGGACCGTGGCGCGGTAGAAGGCCCGCAGCGCCGCGCCGGCGTGCGCGGGGAGGAGTTCCAGCACGTCGGCCCTGCGGGCCTGCCCGCCGCGGGCGGTGAGCCGTGCGACGAGTTCGTCGGCGACGGCGTCGTGACCGGCGCCCATGGCGGCGCTGAGCACGAGGAAGCGCCGGGGCGCACGGCCCGCCCGCCCGGTGTGCGTCACCGCGGCACCACGTCCCGCCGGGAGGGGACGGGCGGCGCTGCTGCGGGCACATCCGGCACGTGATCACCTCGTACACCAGTTGCGGACTACTCGGGTCTAACCGATTTGCCCCGTCTTGAAACGAATGGCCCGCATCACGGGGCGACCCCCGCCCCCTGCCTCCCGGGAGGGTCGCCCACAGAGCCGGTCCGGCGATCGGGCGGTTTACTGAGACCGGAGGGGGGACGTGCCCCGGGGGGAGCCGCACCGGCCATCCCGGGCGGCAGCTGCAGCGGCAGGGACGGAAAGCAGCGGCAGGGACAGAAAGCGATGCCATGACCTCTCACCCTCCCCAAGCGGTCTCCGGTGGCAAGGCGGTACGCGGCAAGCCCGTGCGCGACCCGGCGGACCCGGCCGGCGGACCGGCCCCGGTCGCGCTGGTGACCGGGGCGTCCTCGGGCATCGGGGCCGCGGTCGCCGACCGCCTCGCCGCCGAGGGATGGCGGTTGCTGGTCAGCGGCCGCGACCACCAGCGTCTGCGGGCGGTCGCGGAGCGGACCTCCGGGACCGCGCTCCCCGCGGACCTGGAGGACCCGCAGGGCACCGGGCGGCTGGTGCGCGACGCCGCCCTCGTGACGGGCGGCCGGGTCGACCTGCTGGTGGCCGGGGCGGGCATCGGCTGGGCCGGTCCCTTCGCCTCGATGCCGCAGGGGGTGATCGAGCGGATCTTCATGGTGGACGTCGTCGCGGCGATGGAGCTGGTCCGCCGGGTGCTCCCGGGCATGCTGGCCCGGCGCAGCGGCCACATCGTGCTGATCGGCTCCTTCGCGGGCAGCGTCGGTGTCCGCGACGAGGCCGTGTACTCCGCGGCCAAGGCGGCGCTCGGCGCCTTCGCCGACTCGCTCCGCTACGAGCTGGCCGGCAGCGGGGTGCGCATCACCCATGTCATCCCGGGCGTCGTCGACACCCCGTTCTTCGCGACGCGGGGCGTGGCGTACACCCGCTCCCGGCCCCGCCCGATGCCCGCCGAGCGGGTCGCCCGGGTGGTGACCGACGCGGTCCGCAAGGGACGGGACGAGGTGTACGTCCCCCGCTGGCTGCGGATCCCGGTCGCCGTGCGCGGCGTCCTGCCCTGGGTCTACCGGCGTCTCGCGGGCAAGTACGGATGACGCGGTGCCCGCCCTGACCGTCGTGCTGGCACTGCTGGCGGCCCTCGCCAACGGCGCGGCCTCCGCTTTGCAGCGGCGCGCCGCCCTCCAGCAGCAGGAGGAAGAGGGCGCCGGGCACGGTCTGCGCGGGCGGCTGCGGCACCTGCTGCGACTGGTCCGGCGCCCCTTCTGGGCGGCCGGGATGGCGGCGCTCGTGGTCTCAGGGGCCCTGCAGGCCAGTGCCCTGGGGGTGGGGCAACTGTCGGTGGTGCAGCCGCTCATGGCCACCGAGCTGCTGTTCACCCTGATGGCGGGGAGCCTGGCGTTCTCCCGCCGGCCCGACCCCGGGACCTGGTTGTGGTTCCTGGCGCTGGCCGGGGGACTGGCCCTGTTCCTCGGTGCCGCGACGCCGTCCGGCGGGCAGGCGCAGGCCCTGCCGGGCACCTGGCCGCGCGCCGGTGTGCCGCTGGCGCTGCTGGTGCTCGTCCTGTGGCTCGTCGGGCGGGCGCTGAGCGGCGGTGCGCGGGCCTGCGTCCTGGGGTGCGCCACGGCCGCCTGCTTCGCCTGCACGGCGGCGCTGATCAAGGACGTCACGGGTCGCATCCCCGAGGGCCTGCCGCGGGTGTTCGCCTCCTGGCAGCTGTACGCGGTGGGCGCGGTCGGCCTGCTCAGCCTGCTGCTCCTCCAGGTCACCCTGCGGGCCGGCAGCCTCGCGGCGTCCCAGCCGGCGCTCACCATCGGGGACGCGGTGGTGAGCGTGGCGCTGGGCTGGGTGCTCTTCGGGGAACGGATCGCGCTCGGGGCGCACGTGGTGCCCGAGGCGGCGGGCGTCGCCCTGATGGCCGCCGGAGCCGTCGGCCTGTCCCGCTCGCCCGCCGTGGCCGGCGGCTGGGACGTGCCGCGCGGGAAGCGTCCGGGCGCCCCGGAGGGCCGTCACCGTACCGTCCACGGGGGGCCGGGATGAGGCGCGGCGGCGACGTCCGGCGGGCGGCGCTGGCGGGGGGCGTCCTGGTGGCCGGCCACATCGTCCCGGCCGCCACCTGGCTGCCCGGGCTGCGCCGCCGGGCCTTCCCCGCCCTGGCCGGCCTCGGACGCCCCGACCACGTGGCCCTCACCTTCGACGACGGGCCCGATCCGGTCTCCACCCCGCGCTTCCTGGACGCCCTCGACGAACTCTCGGTCCGGGCCACCTTCTTCGTCCTGGGCGCGCGGGTGGGCGGCCACCCCCGGATCGTGCGCGAGGCCGTCCGGCGCGGCCACGAGATCGCCGTCCACGGCTGGACCCACGACCGCCCGTGGCTGCCCGGTCCCGCCCGCGACCGGGCCGACCTGGCCCGCGCCGTCCGGGCGGTCCACGACGCCTGCGGCGCCGCACCGGTCTGGTACCGCCCTCCGTACGGCATCCTCACCGGAGGACGCTGGGCGGCGGCCGCGTGCACCGGCCTGACCCCGGTCCTGTGGAGCGCCTGGGGCCGCGACTGGAGCACCGGCGCCACCGGGGAGTCCGTACTGGCGACCCTCCGGCCCGATCTGCGCGCGGGCGCCACCGTCCTGCTCCACGACAGCGACCACGCCTCCGCCCCGGGTTCCTGGCGCGCCACCCTCGCGGCGCTTCCCGCCCTGGTCACGGCATGCCGGGACACCGGTCTGACGGTCGGTCCCCTCGTGGAGCACGGCGTCGGCGCGGGCGTTTGACGGTCGACCGGAGCCGACGGACACTCGATAGATAGGTGCCCGATACATATCACCGAGAGTGACAACCGCGCCGCGGAGCCGGCCAGGGCCAACCCGATCCGTGACGTCGCGAACGACGGACGGGCACAGCGATAGCCCGGAGGCATACGCATGTGCGGAATCGCCGGATGGATCTCGTTCCGCAGGGACCTGGGGAACGAGCAGGAAACGGTCGACGCGATGACCGAGACGATGGCCTGCCGTGGGCCTGACGACCGCGGCACGTGGGTCGACGGACCCGCCGCGCTCGGACACCGCAGGCTCGCGATCATCGACCTGCCGGGCGGCCGGCAGCCGATGAGCGCCGAGGCACCCGAGGGCGGCGCGGTGGCGATGGTGTACTCGGGTGAGGCCTACAACTTCACCGAACTGCGCAAGGAACTGACCGTGCGCGGCCACCGCTTCACCACCACCTCCGACACCGAAGTGGTGCTGCGCGGCTACCTGGAGTGGGGGGAGGGCGTGGCGGAACGGCTCAACGGCATGTACGCCTTCGCCATCTGGGACAGCCGCGAGCAGAAGCTCGTCATGATCCGCGACAGGATGGGGATCAAGCCGTTCTACTACTACCCGACCGACGACGGCGTGCTGTTCGGGTCCGAGCCCAAGGCGATCCTGGCCAACCCGCTCGTCCCCCGCCACGTCACCCTGGACGGGCTGCGGGAGCTCTTCGCCTTCGTCAAGACACCCGGTCACGCGATCTGGGACGGCATGCGCGAGGTCGAGCCCGGCACCGTCGTCACCGTCGGACGGGGCGGCATCCGCACCCACGTCTACTGGGCGCTGCGGACCGAGCCGCACACCGACGACAAGGAGACCTCGATCGCGCGCGTGCGCGAGCTGCTCGAGGACATCGTGCGGCGTCAACTCGTCTCCGACGTGCCGCGCTGCACCCTGCTCTCCGGCGGCCTGGACTCCTCGGCGATGACGGCGATCGCGGCGCGGCAACTCGCCGACCAGGGCGAGAAGGTGCGCAGCTTCGCGGTCGACTTCGTCGGCCAGACCGAGCACTTCGTCCCCGACAGCCTGCGCGGGACGCCCGACACCCCGTTCGTCCACGACGTCGCCGATCTCTGCGGGACCGAGCACCAGGACATCGTCCTCGACTCCGGCCAGCTCGCCGATCCGGACGTGCGGGCCAGGGTGATCCGCGCCCGTGACATCCCGGCCGGGCTCGGCGACATGGACTCCTCCCTCTACCTGCTGTTCAAGGCCATCCGGCAGCACTCGACCGTCGCCCTTTCCGGAGAGTCGGCCGACGAGGTCTTCGGCGGCTACCGCCAGTTCTTCGACGAGGAGGCCCGCAGGGCCGACACCTTCCCCTGGCTGGTGCGGTTCACGACGGAGTTCGGCGACGACGGCAACATCCTCACCGAGCAGGTGGCCAAGTCCCTGGACCTGGAGGGCTACGTCCACGACGGCTACCGCCGCGCGGTCGCCGGCGTCGAACGCCTCGACGGCGAGAGCGACTTCGAGTACCGGATGCGCGTCATCAGCCACCTCCACCTCACCCGCTTCGTGCGCATCCTCCTCGACCGCAAGGACCGGGCGAGCATGGCCAACGGCCTGGAGGTCAGGGTCCCGTTCTGCGACCACCGCCTGGTCCAGTACGTCTACAACGCGCCCTGGTCGCTGAAGTCCTTCGACGGCAGGGAGAAGAGCCTGCTGCGCGAGGCCACCGCGGACGTGCTGCCCCGCTCGGTCTACGACCGGGTGAAGAGCCCGTACCCCTCCACCCAGGACCCCAAGTACTTCGTCGCGCTCCAGGAGAACGCCAAGGACCTGCTGGCCAAGCCCACGCACCCGGTGTTCGACCTGGTCAGCCGGACCTGGCTGGAGGACGCGGTCAGGACCGACACCCCGGTCAGCACGCACGCCGCCCGGCACGGCCTGGAACGCGCCCTCGACCTGGCGCTGTGGATGGACCTGTACTCGCCCACGATCGGGATCCCCTGACCCGACGGAGACCACGCGAGGGGGCCGACGATGGCGGCGGTCGGTGAGGAAGACGCCCTGGACTTCGTGGTGTCCCTGCACCGCCTGGTGCGGCTGCTGCGCCGCGCCCGCCCCGAGCCGAGGGTCCAGCCGACCCCGCTCATCGTCCTCGCCCTGCTGAACCAGTACGGTCCCTCGCGCGTCGGCGTCCTCGCCGAGCGGGCCGCCTGCACCCAGCCCACGATCACCGCCGCGGTGACGCAACTGGAGGCGGCCGGGCTGGTCCGCCGCGAACCCGACCCGGCCGACGGCCGTGCCACACGGGTGGTCATGACCGCGCCGGGCCGGCGGGAACTCGTGCGGATGGCCCGCGGCGAGGCCGAGGCCCTCGCCGCGCGCCTGGGCACCCTGCCGCCGGAGGACGTGCGCAAGGTCCTCGAGGCAGGTCGTCTGCTGCGCCGCCTGACGGACCGCGACTGACACCCGGACGGCGCGGATTACCAGGTGGTCACCCAAGGTGACGTGCTGCCGTTGATGGGCTTCCTCTGGCGCGTCGGCGTCGAGCGGCCGGGACCGGGGCCGCCGCGTCACCGACCTGGTCGTCAACGGCCTGCGCCCCCGGACATGGCCGGTCCTTGATCGACCGCGGCTAGTGTGTGCGTCCGGACGTCGGGGTGGGGAGCTGGTCGTGGTCGAGATGACGGACTCGTCGAGCAGCGCGCGTGCGCAAGTCTCGACGCCCAGGGCCCACTCGCTGCCGCCGGCCCGGGTGCGCTCGGCGAGGCGTTCCAGCGCCCCGGCGGCGGCCTCCGGCCGGCCGCTGCGGGCGGCCGCCTCGATCAGCTCGAACAGCGTCCATCCAGGAAACCCAGGTCCTCGTACCGGCACGCGCGCGTCGCGGCCTCCACTTCGGGCTGCGCGAAGGGGCGGCGCGTCCCGCTGGGGTCCGGTCAGCTGGTCGAGCCGGCCCAGCAGGGTCCCCGTCGCCGTCGGCGTCTTCCCCGACGAGCTCTACCGGGCCCCCGGGAGCCGGGCGGAGCAGGTCGCCCGAACCTCGTCCGGTGCAACCCGCTCCCCGAGGGCGGTCACTCGCCGTGTGGGAGCAGCCGGAGCCGCTCGATGCGCTGACGGCGCCCGGGTTGCGGAATCCCACCGTCCTCGCGGACCGTGGGATTCCGGGCCGCACGACCGAGGAGGTGCCGCCATGGACGTCCCGACCCTGGCCGGGCTCCTGCACGAGACCGAGGAGCGCCACGGCGCGTACGAGGCGACCGCCCCGGAGCACCACTGGTGGGACTGGTACGCCGCCTACCTGTTCGCCCGTGAGCAGGGCCGTACCCCCGACGAGGCCGCCCGTGAGGCCGCGGCCCACATGCAGGCGCTGCTGGGCTAGGCCGACTCGCCGGCCGCTCCTCACCGGGCGAGCGCCGCGGCCCAGTCGCGGAACCGCTGCGGGGGCTGCAGTCCGGCGATCCCGTGACGTCGGGAGACCCAGGTGGGTGTGGCGTGGACGCCGTACCGCCAGGCGAGCAACTCCGACGCGGCCAGCGCGTCGGTCATCGCCGCGGAACCCCAGGCCGCGCGCAGCCCCTTCGCGTCGCCCCCGGCCTCCTCGGCGAGGGAGACCAGCAGCTCCCGGGACTCGATGTCGAGGCCGTCGGCGAAGTTGGCCGCGAACACCGCGGCGGCGAAGCGGCCGGCGGCCTCGCGGTCGCTCGCGGCGAGCCATTCGTGGGCCTCCAGCGCGGGGCGCGAGTGGGTGCCGCGGTCCGTCCGGCGCAGCGGCAGGCCCGCCGCCTCGGCCTCGTGGGCGAGGAGCGCGTACGCGGGGTCCGTGCGCCGGCCGGGAGGGCTGCCGCTGGGCCCCGTCCAAGGGTGGATCCGCAGCGCGTGCCCGACCACGCGGATGCCGTGCTCGCGGAGGATCCGGGTGCGGTCCTGGGCCACGTAGCAGTAGGGGCAGATGAAGTCGAACCAGTGCTCGGCGGTCGCGGTGCGCGGCGGCGAGCAGGGCCCGGGGGCGGAGGTGACGATCATCTGGTGCTCCTCACGGTTCGCGAGATTCGTTACCACTGATATCTGTAACGTAAGTCGCTTCCGAGGTTCTTCCCGCCTCGGGCCTCGACCGTTTTCCGGGGCTCAGGAGGCGACGAGTGCCCGCAGGGCCGACGCGACGAGTCCCGGGTCCTCCTCCGCCATGAAGTGGCCGCAACCGACGGTGGTGTGCGTCAGGTCGGGGGCCCAGGCCTGCCAGAGAGCGCGGGCGTCGTAGCCGAGGGCGGCGCCCCAGTCCTGCTGGAGGACCGCGACCGGCATCCGGAGCCGCCGGCCCGCGGCCCGGTCGGCCCGGTCGTGGTCGGCGTCGACGGTCGCCGAGGCGCGGTAGTCGGCCACGATCGAGGGGACGGCCGCGCGGCAGGCGTCGAGGTAGGCGGCGCGCACGGCGGGCGGGAAGGTCTCCGGGGACCGGTTCCACGCGTCGAGGAAGTGCCCGAAGAAGGCGTCCGGGGCGGCGGCGATCATCTGCTCGGGCAGGCCCGGGGGCTGGGCCATCAGGTACAGGTGGAAGCCCACGGCGGCGTCGGCGCCGCGCAGGACGTCCCACATGTCCAGGGTGGGCAGCACGTCGAGTACGGCCAGCCGGCTGACCGCGTCGGGATGGTCGAGCCCGGCGCGGAAGGCGACCAGCGCACCGCGGTCGTGGCCGGCGAGCGCGAAGCGGTCGTGACCGAGCGCGCGGGCCAGCGCGACGACGTCCGCGGCCATGGTGCGCTTGGCGTACGTGGCGGGTCCCGCGGGGGCCGGTTTGTCGCTGGCACCGTAACCACGCAGGTCGGGGCAGATCACGGTGTGGTCGGCGGCCAGGTCGGCGGCGACGTGGCGCCACATGAGGTGGGTCTGCGGGAAGCCGTGCAGGAGTACGACGGGGCTGCCCGAGCCGCCGACGGCGACGTTGAGGGCGACGCCGTCGGCGACGGGGACGCGGTGGTAGGCGAAGCCGGGGACGACCGGTGTCATGGTGCGCTGCTCTCGTTCGGTGGTGGGGGAGTGACGTGCCCGCCGGTGGCGGACGCCCCGAGCCTCCCGCCCGCGGATCAGCATCCGGTCAGCGCGTACCGTGGCTGCGGGGAGGACGGCCGGAGAGGTGGGCAGGGTGCGGGTCGCTTTCGGTGTGCTCGGGCCGGTCGTCGCCTGGGACGGCGACGGTCGCGCACTGGCGCTCAAGGGCCCCCGGCACCGGGAGGTGCTGGCGCGGCTGGTGGTGGCGCGCCGGCGTGTCGTACCGGTGACCCGCCTGGTGGCGGACCTGTGGGACGAACCCCCGGCCGGCGCCGTCGGGGCCGTGCAGACCTTCGTCGGGGCGCTGCGCCGCGAGCTGGAACCGGAGCGGCCGCCCCGCGCCCCCGCCCGGCTGCTGGTCACCGCGGGCACCGGGTACGCGCTGCGGGCGGACCCGGACAGCGTGGACGCCTGGCGGTTCGAGGCCGCCGTCGACGCCGCCGCGGCACTGCCGCCCGCGGCGGCGCTGACGCGGCTCGAGGAGGCGCTGGACCTGTGGCGCGGTCCCTCGTACGGCGAGTACGCCGACCGGGAGTGGGCCCGCGGCGAGCGTTCCCGCCTCGCCGAACTGCGGCTGCGGGCGGTGGAACGGCGGGCGGAGGCCCGGCTGGAGCTGGGCCTTGCCGCCGAGGCGGTGCCCGACCTGGACGCGCACCTGATCGCGCATCCGTGGCGGGAGGACGCCTGGCGGCTGCTGGCGCTCGCGCTGTACCGGTCGGGCCGTCAGGGGGACGCGCTCGCCGTGCTGCGCCGGGCCCGCGCGATGCTGGCCCGGGGACTGGGGCTCGACCCGGGAGCGGCGCTGCGCCGTCTGGAGGCGGACATGCTCGCCCAGGACCCGCGCCTGGACCCGCCGGCGCCCGCGCCCGCCGGCCCGGGCGACGCGGCCGCCCGGGTGTGGGCCCGGGCGGCCCAGGCGTATGACCGCACGGTCGCCGCCGGGGCCCGCGCACGGCTGGAGTCGACGGTCGGCCTCCTCCGCAATCTCGCGCTGACCGGGGGCGGCGGCCTGGAGGCCACCCGGGAGCACCGCCTGGCGGCCGTCGCCGCGGCGGAGGAGTCCGGCGACCCGGAGCTGACCGCCCGGGTGATCGGTGCCTACGACGTCCCCGCGATCTGGACCCGCAGCGACGACCCGGAGCAGGCCCGCCGTATCGTCGCCGTCGCCGAGCGCACCCTGGCCGCCCTGCCAGCCGACGCCGCGCACGAGACCGCACGCTGCCGCCTGCTGGCCACGATCGCGGTGGAGACGCGCGGCATCCGCTCCGCCCGCGGACCGCTTGCGGCCCGGCAGGCCGAGGAGACGGCCCGCCGGCTCGACGACCCGGCGCTCCTCGCCTTCGCGCTCAACGGGGTGTTCATGCAGACCTGCGCCCGGGCGGGCCTCGCGCCGCGGCGGGACGCGATCGGCGCCGAACTGGTGGCGCTGGCCCGGCGGCACGGGCTGACGACGTACGAGGTGCTCGGTCACCTGATCCGGGTACAGGCCCGCAGCGCGCTCGCCGACCTCCCCGCGGCCGACGTGCACGCCGCCGCGGTCGACGTCCTGGCCGAACGCCACGAACTGCCCCTGGCCGGCGTGTTCACGCAGTGGTACCGGGCCCTGCGGACGGCCGCCTCCGGGGGCGGGCCGCGGGCTGGGGCCGCCTACCGGGCCGCCGCCGCACGCCTGGAGGGCGCCGGGATGCCGGGTGTGGAACGGGGTCTGCTGCCGCTCGCGCTGCTCTGCCTCGACCTGGCCGACGGCAGCGTCCCGGCGGCGCGGATCGCCGAGCGTGTCGACCCCGCGGCGGAGTGGGGGCCGTACCGGCCGTGGGCCCAACCCTTCGTCCTGCTGCGCGCCGGCCGCCGTGCCGAGGCCCTGGCGGCCCTGCGGGCCCTGCCCGAGCCACCCCCCGACCTGATGTACGAGGCCCTGTGCTGCGTGCAGTCCGTGCTCGCCGTCGGGCTCGGCGCCCGCGACGTCCTGGAGGCGCTCCACGCCCGCCTGCTCCCCGCCGCCGGGGAACTCGCGGGCGCGGGCAGCGGTCTGCTCACCGCGGGTCCGGTGGACCGGTACCTGGCCGCCGTCACCGCCGCGCTCGCCCCGTAGACCCGGCGTGCCCGCACGGCCCCGAAAGAGGAAGGGCCGGCACCCCGTGAGGTGCCGGCCCCTTACATCCCCGGTGGGTCAGATGGGGAGGATGTTCTCGGCCTGCGGGCCCTTCTGGCCCTGCGTGACGTCGAAGCTCACCTTCTGGCCCTCCTGGAGCTCACGGAAGCCCTGGGTGGCGATGTTGGAGTAGTGAGCGAAGACGTCGGCGCCGCCGCCGTCCTGCTCGATGAAGCCGAAGCCCTTTTCCGAGTTGAACCACTTCACGGTGCCGGTCGCCATGGGAATCTCCTTCGGGAGCAGTACATGAAGCCCGCACTTTGCGGACCTCCGTCGCCGCAATGACCCCTCCGGGACAACCGGAAAACAAAAAATGCACCTGTCGGTCACATCCCGGCAGGTGCACGTAAAGTTCATGGGTACCAAAACTGCAACGCGATCAACCTAGCACAGGCGTCGTCGGACGACCACGGGGCCGGGTCCGCCACCGGTCGTGGCGGACCCGGCCCCGTAGGTGTCCGGTCAGTAGGTGAACCGCTGGAGGCCGTTGGCCCAGGGGTTCACCAGGAAGACGGTACGCGTGGCGGGGTCGAGGAACAGGCCGCGCCGGCTGGTGAAGTCGAAGTTGGACGTGCTCAGTGTGGAGTTGACGAGGTTGGCGACGGGGTGCCGGGCGAGCACCTTCCCGGTGTCGGGGTCGAGGACGGTGATCTCGCTGAGGGCGTTGTTGTCGCCGGTGGTGGCCTCCTCGTACAGGTGGGCGACGAGGGCGACGTGGTGCCGGGTGTCGAGCACCGGCCACATGACGCCCCGGGTGCCGAGGTCGGCCGGCGCGGAGGTGGCCAGGGACTTCTGATCGGCCGAACGCCAGGTGCCGGTCGGGAACTCGCCCGTGGTGTAGCTGGGGGTGGCGGGTCCGGCGGCGACGTACACCCGGTCGCCCTTGCCGTCGGGCAGGAGCCCGGCGGTGCAGGCCGGCATGGTGGTCAGCGGCGACACCTCGCGGGTGCCGGGGTCGACCGACACCGCCCAGTAGGGGACGCGCCCGGACAGGCAGGGCCCCATGGTGCCGGTGGTGGCCACGAAGAACGTGCCGGTCGAGGCGTCGACGGAGACGTTGCCGAAGGCCCGCCCCGGGTTGTCCGCGTTGAGCGGGATCGGCGCGGAGATCTTGCCGGTGGCCATGTCGACGGTCCACAGCGAGGCCACGCCCGAGACCCCGTCGAAGGTCGTCACGGCCGCCCGGTGCCGGGCCGGGTCGACGGCTCCGCCCTGGAAGTACACCGACGTCGAGCCGGTGCCCGGGTCGAGGGTGCTGAGCCTCACGCGCGCACCGGTCTTCGTGTCGCGCAGGTCGACCTCGGGGAGCACACCGCCGTCGAACGGCCGGTGGCCGATCAGGGTGTGTCCCGTGCCGGGGTCGGCCCCCAGGACCTCCTGCATCATCGAGGTGCCGGTCTGGCGGGACACCGTGGTGCCGAGGGTTCCCTCGGAGAGCGAGTACGCGGTGGTGGCCGAGCCCTCCAGGTGGATCCAGCCGTCGTCGCCCTCGGCGAAGTCATCGGTGGCGAGCAGCGCCGTGCCCCCGCTGACCTCGATGTTCTCCAGGGTGCCGGAGACCGTGTCGCCGTCGAGGTACTGCACGAACGACGTGGGCGAGGCCTGTCCGACGGGCTTGCCCGCCCGCGTGGGCAGGACCCGGACCGGGTACTGCAGTCCGGTCGGCAGGCCGAGGGCCTTGAGGTCGAGCACGGTCCGGCCCTTCACCGACGGCAGGGCCCGGAAGAGGGTGGAGGCGTGGTCGACGCCGTTGTCGTCGCGGCCGCTGCCGTTCTGGTTGGTGGCGGTGTTGAGAGCCCCGTACAGGGTGGGTGCCGGGGTGAGGAACTCGATGGCCGCGCCGTCGGCGTGCGGAGCCGAGGAGGCGTCCCAGGAGACCGTCAACCGCGGCTCCGCCCGGGTCAGTTCGACGGCGTGCGCCGTGGCGGACTTCCCCTGCCCCAGCAGCGGTGCCTGCGGCCGCTGGTCGGCGCCGGGTCCGACGCGCAGTGCGCGGAAGTCCCCGAAGACCTGGCCGTCGTAGAGCGTGACGCCGATGCCGTAGAGCCCGGCGCCACCCGGCGCGAAGGCGGAGGCGGGGATGGTCACCGTGCCCTTGGTGCCGGTGAGCGGGGTGCGCCACTGGGCACGCCACTTGTCGCTGGTGGTGAAGGGCGTCCAGTGGCCGACCGAGGAGAGCACCAGCTTGGGGGCGGTCGCGTCCCGCAGGCCGGTGAGGTCGTAGTGCACGGTGACGGACTTGCCCAGCGGGGACGAGCCGGGCGCGGTCGGGGCCTTCGGCTGCACATAGGTGCCGTCGGCCGCGCCGAAGGTGAGCCGCTGACCGGTCGAGGCCACTACCTTGTGGCCGTCGAGGGCCTCGAACGTCACCTGTACGGTGCGCGCTTCGCCGGAGGCGAGGGGCAGGCCGGCGGCGGCCAGCAGCTCGCGCGGCAGGACGCGCAGGCTCGGGCCGGCGGACGGGATCGTGCCGTGCTCACCGACGCGCAGACGGTACGTCAGCTTCCGGTGCCCGCCGGTGAGGTCGAGGCCGAAGGTGATGGGCGAGACCGCGTTCTGCCCGGACGGGTTGCCCCAGGCGTCGGCGGGGCCCGCCAGGTCGATCGCGGAGGGATCGGTGGCCTCGACGAAGGCGGTGGTCGGGCTCACCGACAGCAGCTGGCGCTCGGCGACGGACAGCCGTACCGCGGCCGGGGTGAGGGAATGGCGCTTGGCGAGCACCTTCTCCACCGCCGCTGTCACGTCCAGCTGGGGGCCCATGCGCAGTTCCCGGTCGGCCTGCGGGGGCTGGGCGATCGGGCGGCCGGTGTCCACCAGCAGCTTCCGGACCTCACGCGGGCTGAGCTTCTGCCCGGTCGCCTCGGCGGCCGCCAGCACGTTGGCCGCCGCAGCGGCGATCATCGGGGCCGAGGCCGAGGTGCCGCCGTTGAGCACCACGCCCGGACCGTCCGGTGTGTGGATCAGCGAGGGCAGGTTGTCGCCGGGCGCCGCCAGGTCGATCCGGGTGCCGAACCCCGAGGAGTAGCCGGCGGAGCCGTTGTAGCGGGTGGTCGGGTAGACGGCGGTGCGTACGTCGTCCGAGCTCAGGGTGTCGTCGACGGTGGTGCCGCCGGCGGCGATCACCCCGGTGTCACGGACCAGGGTGGGGGTGGTGGTGGGGGCGACGTCGTCGATCGACGTCTGCGCGCGGCTGCTCGACGTCACGTCGGTCGGGGTGCTGCCGCCGTCGGGGCCGACCGACACCGGCAGGCCCAGGCGGGTGCCGTCGTTGGACGACACGACCACGACGATCCCCGAGTCCACGATGGCGCGCAGGGTGTCCCTGATCTCCGGGTCGTCCTCCAGCCACCGCGAGGGGAAGCCGATCGAGCCGTCCGTGCCGAAGCCGAGGCTCGCCGTGATGACGTCCGGCCGGGGCTTCTGGGCGGCCGCGGCCCGCAGCGCGGCCGCGATGCCGGTGGCCGAGGGCTCCTCGGGGATCACGAGCCGGTACTGCGCGCCGGGCGCGATGCCCAGCAGGTCGGTGGCGCCGCTGCCGGTGGCCTCCGGGCGCTGCCGGTCGTGCGGCAGCGGGGCCATCATCGAGAAGTCGAGCAGCACTTCGGCGAGGTTGGGGTCCTGGCCCTCGATGGCGCCGGCCGCGTCGAGGCGGCCCTTGTTGTCGCTGGTGTAGGTCGGTATGAGCGGCAGGGAGGGGAAGTCGAGGTAGCGCTTGCCGTCGCGGAGCACCGTGGTGGGGCCGTTGAGGCGCACGTACTCGTCGCCCGCGTCGGCCATGCCCTGGTCGGTGAGGTCCCCCAGCGACACGTTGGTGATGACCTGGCCCTGACCGGGCAGCGCGCGGAGGTACCTCGCGGTGTCCCGGAAGGCGCCGACCGCGTTGACGCCGCCCGCGTTGAGGTAGGACTGGAAGGACGTCGTCAGGCCCTCGTTGGTGGGCAGGTCCTTGGCGGCGGAGGGGGCGGCGGTGCGGGCCGCGCTCCGGTCGCCGATGCCGTCGACGGCCTCGCGGACCGCCTTCGGGAGCGGGACGGCGCCTGAGTTCATGGTCCGGGGGCGCACCGCGGAGCCGCCGCCGGTGGCGCCGCCCACGCTGTACGGCGTGAGCGCGGCGGCGTCGGCCCGGCGCTGGAGGATCTCGGCGGACGGGGTCAGGGAGCCGCCGAACGCGCTGCGGCCCTTCGTGCCCGCCACGGGGAAGGCCCGGGTGGTGCCGTCCTTGCGGGTCAGGGTGCCTGACCCGTCGTCGGACCAGTGCAGCACCGAGCCGTCGTCGAGGGTGAGGGTGTGTGCCGCGGGGGCCGCGTGGGCCGCGGCCCGGGACGCCGGGGCGTCCGGATCCGCGGCGTGGGCGACGGAAGGCGCGGCGATCGTGGACAACAGGGCGGCGAGCGCCGTCAAACGCGCTCGTCTGAAGCGGTGGGACATGCAACGCCCTTCGGTGATCGGGTGAGGAACGTGCAGAGGGCCGGCGGGTCTTCGGGACGGGCGGACGGAGCTCACCTTGACGCTGCCACGTCACACCGGACAAGCTCCCGCAGCTGCGGGTTTGTGCAGTTGCCCACATGCGCGGGGTGCGGCACGGCCCGGCGGGACGGTCAGGCGCCCTCGTGCTCGGCGACGCGCACCAGGTGCACCGCCGAACTGGCCCAGTCGCCGGGCGGCAGATCGAGCACGAGCCCGTACCCGCCGAGCACCGCCGCGTGGTGCACGGTCCCCGTACGCGTGTCGCGGTAGCGGGCCCCGGCGGTGAGGCCGCCCAGCCGCACCGGTCCCCGCGGGCCGCCGTGCCGCTGGACGCGCTGCCAGGCGAGCACCAGCGCCTCGCTGCCGTCGTGCGCGGCGTACTCCACGACGGTGGGGCCGTCGTCCCCGGGACCGCGCAGCCGGTGCAGCGCTCCGTGCTGGACGAGGTGACGGACCCGCTTGTACTCGGCCACCAGCTCCGCCCCGGCGGCCAGTTCCTCCTCGGACCAGCGGGTGAGGTCACCGCCGATGCCGAGCAGCCCGGCCATCGCGACGTGGAAGCGGAAGCGCAGCGGCACCGTGCGGTGCGTGAGCTGGTTCGGGACGTCGGTCACCCAGGCGGCCATGGTGCGCGCGGGGTAGACCTGGCCGTAGCCGTGCTGGATCGACACGCGGTCGGCGGCGTCGGTGTTGTCGGAGGGCCACGCCTGGTCGGTGCGGGAGAGGATGCCGAGGTCCACCCGGCCGCCGCCGCCGCTGCAGGACTCGATCCGCAACTGCGGATGGTCGGCGCGGAGCCGGTCGATCACCCCGTAGAGGTGGTGCACGTACCGCGTCCACAGCCGGTCCGCGCCGTCGTCGCGTCCGGGCCAGCCGGCCTCGCTGAAGGCGCGGTTCATGTCCCACTTGAGGAAGTCGACGCCGTTCTCCGCGACGAGCCGGGTGAGCCAGCCGTACGCCCAGTCGGCGACGTCCTGCCGTGCGAAGTTGAGGACCAGCTGGTTGCGCAGCTCGGTCCGGTTCCGGTGCGGGACGTGCAGCACCCAGTCGGGGTGCTCGCGGTACAGGTCGCTGTCCGGGTTGACCATCTCCGGTTCCACCCACAGGCCGAAGCGCATCCCGAGCCGGTGCACCCGGTCGGCCAGGGGGGCCAGCCCGGAGGGGAAGCGGTCGGCGGCCGGGGTCCAGTCGCCGAGGCCCGCGCGGTCGTCGCGCCGTGCCCCGAACCACCCGTCGTCGACGACGTACAGCTCCACGCCGAGCGCCGCGGCCCGGGCGGCGAGCGCCGCCTGGCCGGGCTCGTCGACGTCGAAGCCGGTGGCCTCCCAGGAGTTGTAGAGCACCGGAGCCGTCTCCCGCGGGTGCGGCAGGACGTGGGCCAGGGTGTACGCGTGCCAGGCGCGACTGGCCGCGCCGAAGCCCCCGCCGGTGTACAGGCCCGCGAAGGTGGGCGTGGTGTACTCCTCGCCCGGGGTCAGCGGCACGTTCGTACCGTCGTGTCCCGCACCCCCCGTGAAGCCGGCGCGCCCGTCCGGGGTGCGCTGCGCGGTGACACGCCAACTGCCGCTCCAGGCCAGGGCGGCGCTCCACACCCGGCCGTGGGTCTCGCCGGCGTCACCTGCGTCGACCATCACCCACGGGTTGGCGTGGTGGCTGGTGATGCCGCGGCGGCTGGTCAGCACGGTCTCGCCGTACGGCAGCCGCTCCCGGCGCAGTTGGCTCTCCGCGGACCACTGGCCGGTGACGTGGCTGAGCCGGTAGTCGGGCAGCGGCGGCAGGCTCCAGGCGGCGGAGTCGGCGCGGAGCACCGTGAGGGCGTGCTCGCCCGCGTTGCGCAGGACGGTGCGCCGCTCGATGACGTCGCTGTCGTCGTGGAGACGGTAGTGGAGGGTGACCTCCAGCGGGTGGACGCGGTCGCGGAACCGCAGCGCCAACTCGTGCACACCGGGCGCGGGTTCCCGCACGTCATGACCCGTCGGCTGCCACTCGAAGCCCCTGCTCCCGTCGGGGAGGCGGACCTGGAGGGACGGTACCCCGAAGCGGGCCCCGCCGTCGACGGGGAGTTCCTCGCTCACCGGCGAACGGCCCTCGAAGCTGCTCGCGTCCGGTCCCGGCGGGACGGCGAGTTCGGCCGCCTCCTGCAGGGTCAGCCGCGGGCCCCAGGCGACGTGGCAGGGGGCACCGGTCGCGTCGATGCGCAGTGCGTACGACGTGCGCGGGGTGCTCAGCAGCCAGATCCCGGTGTCCGGGGCATGGGAGATCACGGGCATGGGTCCTCACGTTCGGGTCGCGCCAGGAGACAGGCGGCAGCCAATCCTTACCTTGGATCACATGTCAACACCCACTCTGGTCCGACCTTTTCCAGTTGAGGGGCCCTCACTTGGTCTACTTCCGAGGAGTCTTGCTTCTTTTATTGACAGCAGAAAAGAACCCACCTAGGTTCCCGGCCATGTCCTCGATCCCGCCGGGGGAGGCGTTCCCGGCCCACACGCCGGCCGCCTCCCAGATCTTCACCACCGTCCTGTGCCACGGTCCGCTCACCCGCACCGAGATCGCCAAGCGTGCCGGGCTGTCAGCGGCCGCGGTCACCAAGGCGGTCCGGCCGCTGATCGAGGCCGGGTACCTGGTCGAGGACGTGGACGAGGAGGCGCGTCCCTCCCTGGGACGGCCGGCCAACCCCGTACGGGTGGACGGCGGCCGGGCGCTGTTCATCGGCCTCAAGATCACCGGCGACGAGATCATCGGTGTGCTCACCGACCTCTGCTGCCGGATCCGCACCTCCCGCCACGTGCCGCTGGCCGCCCCCGACCCCGGGGCCGTCCTGGCGTCGGCGGCGGCACTGGTGCACGAACTGCTGGCGGAGGCCGACGGTTTCGGCGTCCCCGTCAGCGGCCTGGGCATCGCGGTCTCCGGTGACGTGGACCGGGCCGGCGGCCTGGTGCGCTACTCGCCCTTCCTCGACTGGCGGGACATCCCGCTGGCCGAGCTGGCGGGGATGACCACCGGCCTGCCCGTCACCGTCGACAACGACGTCAGGGCGCTCACCGTCGCCGAGCAGTGGTTCGGCGCCGGGGTGGGCCTGTCCGACTTCGCCGTGGTGACGGTCGGCGCGGGCATCGGCTGCGGTCTCGTGGTGCACGGGCGGGTGGTCTCGGGCGCGTACGGGGTGGCCGGCGAGATCGGGCACCTGTCCATCGACCCGGCGGGACCGCTGTGCCACTGCGGCAACCGCGGGTGCGTGGAGGCGATCGCCGCGGACCCGGCGATCGTGCGCGCGGTCCGCGAGGCGACGGGAACCCCCGTGGCCGACGCCGCCGAGGCACTGCGACTGGCCCACGGCGGCGACCCGGGGGCCAGGGAGGTGTACGCGCGGGCCGGCGAGGCGATCGGCCGGGCCATCGGCTCGGTGGCCAACCTCTTCGGCCCGGAGCGCGTGATCATCTCGGGCGAGGGCCTGGTGGCCCACGACCTGTTCGCCGACCAGATCCTCGAGGCCTTCGCCGCCTCCGCCTTCGGCACCGCCGGGCAGTGCGACCTGCGGACCCGTCCGCTGCCCTTCGAGGAATGGGCGCGCGGGGCCGCGGCCACCGCGATCCAGTCCTTCATCAGATCAGACACGTACTAGGAGTAGCGATGACGCTGCAGAGCCGCACCGTCCTGACCGCGCCTCAGCCCAGCCGCCGCACCGTGGTCGGCGGGCTGTTCGGGCTCGGAGCCGCGGCGCTCGCCGCCCCCCTCCTCACCGCCTGCGGCGGGGGAGCGGCGGCCGACCCCAAGACGGTGACCTTCGGGTCCAACGGGGCCGACGCCACGCCCAAGTCCGCCTACGCGGCGGTGACCAAGGCCTTCACCAAGGACAGCGGGCTGACGGTCAAGACCAACACCGTCGACCACGACAGCTTCCAGAAGGGCATCTCCAGCTACCTGCAGGGCACTCCGGACGACGTCTTCACCTGGTTCGCCGGTTACCGCATGCAGTACTTCGCCAAGAAGGGCCTCGCCACCCCCCTCGACGACGTGTGGGAGAAGATAGGCGGCGGCTTCAGCGAGGCCACCAAGCAGCTCTCCCGCGGCGAGGACGGCAAGTTCTACTTCGTCCCGCTCTACAACTACCCCTGGGGCGTCTTCTACCGGAAGAGCCTCTTCCAGGAGCGCGGCTACACCGTCCCGCGCACCTGGTCCGAGTTCACCGCGCTCGCCAAGCGGATGAAGAAGGACGGCCTCTCCCCGATCGCCTCCGGCTACGGGGGCGGCGACGCCTGGAGCATCCTCGGCGCCTTCGACTACCTCAACCTGCGGGCCAACGGCTACGACTTCCACATGTCCCTGATGCGCGGCGAGGTCTCCTGGACCGACAAGCGCGCCGTCGCCACCCTCGACCTGTGGCGCGAGATCAGCCCGTACTACCAGCAGGGCGCCGGCGGACGTTCGTGGCAGGACGCGGCCCAGTCGCTGCTGGACAAGAAGTCCGGCATGGCGGTCATCGGCCTCTTCCTCGGCCAGCAGGTCACCGACGAGGCGCTCCGCTCCGACATCGACTTCTTCCCCTTCCCCGAGATCGACCCGGTCAACGGGCAGGACGCCGTCGAGGCGCCCACGGACGGCTTCATGCTCAGCCGCCGCCCCAAGAACGAGAAGGGCGCCAAGAAGCTCCTGGAGTTCCTCGGCAGCGCCGAGGCCGAGGGCCTCTACATGGGTGTCGACCCCAGCAACGTGGCCGTCCACGCGCAGGCCGACACCGGCTCCTACAACCCGCTGCAGAAGAAGTCCGCCGAACTCATCGCCTCCGCCAAGCACATCACCCAGTTCGCCGACCGCGACAGCGACCCCGGGTTCATCTCCACGGTCGTCCTGCCCGGACTCACCCAATGGCTCGGCCACCCCGACGACGGCTCGGCCCTGCTGAAGCGCATCGAGTCGCAGCGCTCGCGCTTCTTCACCTCCTGACCGGACCGGGAAGGTTCACCGTGCCCTCCGCGTCCCCCACCGCACCCTCCGCCCCCACGCCGCAGGCCCCCGCCACCGGGGCGCCCCGGCGCCGCCCCCGCCGGCTCGGCGCCGGTGACCGGCTCTTCCTGGCGGCCGTCGTCGGCGTCCCGCTCCTGGCCCTCCTGGTCTTCGTCTGGCTCCCGGCACTGGCCTCCATGGGCCTGTCCTTCACCAGCTGGGACGGCATCTACCTGTCCGACATCCACTGGGTCGGGCTCGACAACTACCACCAGATCCTCACCAACTACCCGCCGTTCTGGCCCGCGGTGCGGCACAACGTCATCTGGCTGCTCTTCACGGCGCTGCTGCCCACCCCGTTCGGGATCTTCCTCGCCTACCAGCTCGACCGGAAGCTCCGCTTCACCCGGGTCTACCAGACGGCGATCTTCCTGCCGATGGTGCTCTCCCTGGCCGTGGTCGGCCTGATCTGGGAGATCATCTACAACCCCGACACGGGCCTGCTGGACGGCATCCTGGGCGCGGTGGCCCCCGGCCACCACGTCGACTGGCTGGGCGACCCCGACCTCAACCTGTGGGCCGTCCTGGTCGCCTCGGCCTGGCGGCACACCGGCTACATCATGATCCTCTACCTGGCCGGGCTGAAGGGCTTCGACCCGGCCCTGAAGGAGGCCGCCGCGCTCGACGGCGCCAACGGCCGCCAGACCTTCCTGAAGGTTGTCTTCCCCGCCCTCAAGCCGGTCAACGTCATCATCCTGGTCGTCACCGTCATGGAGTCCCTGCGGGCCTTCGACGTCGTCTACGTGCTCGGCGGCGGCGTTGGCAGCAAGCCCGGCATGGAACTGCTGTCGCTGCTGATCACCGACAACATCATCGGCGAGTCCAGCCACATCGGTTACGGCTCCGCCCTCGCGGTCGTCCTGCTCCTGGTCTCCCTCGCCGCCATCGGGACCTTCCTCGTCCAGAACTTCCGCAAGGAGGACCGGTGACCACGACCGCCACCCCGCCCGTCACCCCGGCCCGCCCCCGCCGCGAGGCCTCGCGCGGCGGCGGGGCCTCCAAGCCCCCGCGGCAGACCGGCCGGCACCTGATGCTCGCCACGATCGCGCTGCTGTGGCTGCTGCCGCTGCTGTGGGCCGTCTACACCTCGCTGCGCCCCTACGCGGACACCAGCAAGCACGGCTACCTGTCCTGGCCCCGCGGGATCAGCCTGCAGAACTACACCGACGCCTGGAACCAGTCCGGCATGCCGCACTTCTTCTGGAACTCGGTCCTCATCACCGTCCCGTCCGTCCTGGGCACCCTGTTGTTCTCCGCGGCGGTCGCCTTCTTCGTCTCCCGCTTCGACTTCCGCTGGAACATCGCGCTGCTGATGCTCTTCACCGCGGGCAACCTGCTGCCCGCGCAGGTGCTCATCACCCCGCTCTACCGGCTCTACCTGCTGGTACCGCTCCCGGCGTGGATGAGCGACTCGCTGCTGCTGTACAACTCGGCCTGGGGCATCATCGCCATCCACATCGCCTACCAGTGCGGCTTCTGCACCTTCGTGCTGAGCAACTACATGAAGACGATCCCCGGGGAGATCTCCGAGGCCGCCCTCGTCGACGGCGCCCAGGTGTGGCGGCAGTTCTTCCAGATCATCCTGCCGCTGTGCCGGCCGGCCTTCGCCGCGCTCGCCACCCTGGAGTCGATCTGGATCTACAACGACTTCTTCTGGCCGCTCGCCCTCATCGAGACGGGTGACAAGCGCCCCATCACCTCCGCCCTGGCCAACCTGCAGGGCCAGTACTTCACCAACCCCAACCTCATCGCCGCCGGTGCCCTGATGACCGCCGTCCCCACCCTGCTCGTGTACTTCGCGCTCCAGCGGCAGTTCATCAGCGGCCTGACCATCGGCTCCGGCAAGGGCTGACCTCGCCGGGCCCGGCACGCACACCCGCACCGCACCCGCCGTACCCCCCACCCCCAGGAGGCCCGACCCATGCGGTCACCCTCGCGCTCCGCCCTGTCCTCGACCGCCGCCAGGACCCTGCTCGTCCTGGCCCTCACCGCCGGCGTGTCGGCCGCCGTCCCCGCGGCCGGGGCGACCGGCCCCGACGGCGTGCCCGCCGCGACGGCCGGGACCACCGCCGTCACCGCGCACCAGGTCGCCGCCAAGCCCTACATGGGCTGGTCGAGCTGGAGCATGCAGTCCTCGAAGTACCCCGGGCTCAACCCCACGGGCGACTACAGCTACCTGACCGAGGCGAACGTCCTCAAGCAGGCCGACGCCATGGCCGCCAAGCTCAAGAAGTACGGCTACAACTACGTCAACCTCGACGCCGGCTGGTGGCGCGACCAGTCCTGGAAGCCCGAGTTCGACGCGTACGGCCGGCAGACCCCCGACCCCGGGCGCTTCCCGCGCGGCATGAAGGCGGTCGCCGACCACGTCCACGCCAAGGGCCTCAAGGCCGGCATCTACCTGCCGGTCGGCCTGGAGAAGGAGGGGTACGGCGACGGCAAGGTGCCGATCTGGAACACCACCGACTGCACCACCGCCGACATCGTCTACGACGACCTGCGCACCACCAACGGCTGGGACAGCTCCTACAAGATCGACTTCTCGAACCCCTGCGCGCAGAAGTACGTCGACTCCCAGGCGCGGATGATCGCCGACTGGGGATACGACTTCCTGAAGATCGACGGCGTCGGTCCCGGCTCCTTCAAGAGCGGTGACAACTACGACAACCGCGCCGACATCGCCGCCTGGCAGAAGGCCATCGCCGCCACCGGCCGCCCCATCCACCTCGAGCTGTCCTGGTCGCTGGACATCGGCCACGTCGCCGACTGGAAGAAGTACTCCAACGGCTGGCGGATCGACACCGACGTCGAGTGCTACTGCGACACCCTCGTCTCCTGGGAGAACTCCGTCGACGACCGCTTCGCCGACGCGGCCGCCTGGAGCCGGCACGGCGGCCCCGGCGGCTGGAACGACCTCGACTCCCTCGACGTCGGCAACGGCCGGATGGACGGCCTCACCAAGGCCGAGCGGCAGACCTACATGACGCTGTGGGCCATCGCCAAGTCCCCGCTCTACACCGGTGACGACCTCACCCGCCTCGACGACTACGGGCTGTCCCTGCTGACCAACCGCGAGGTCATCGCCCTCGACCAGTCGAGCACCCCGCCGGCCCGCCCGGTCACCCCCGTGGGCGACCAGCAGGTCTGGGCCGCTGAGAACGCCGACGGCAGCTACACCGTCGCCCTGTTCAACCTCGGCGACGCCCCCGCCGCCGTGACCGCCGACTGGACCTCGCTCGGCTTCGCCGGCCGCGCCTCGGTCCGCGACCTGTGGAACCACGAGGACCTCGGCTCCCACCGGGGCAAGGTCACCAAGTCCCTTCCCGCGCACGGCTCGCGCCTGTTCACCGTCACCCCGCACGGCCCGGTCCAGCCCATGACCGGCTACGAGGCGGAGGCCGCGGGCAACACCCTGGCCGGCAACGCCTCCCTCGCCGACTGCGGTGCCTGCTCCGGCGGTAGGAAGGCCGGCAACCTCTACCTCGGGGGCTCGCTCCGCTTCAACGACGTCGTGGTGAAGAAGGCCGGCACCTACATGATCAAGGTCGCCTACGTGAGCGGTGACGCCCGCACGGTCCGGGTCTCCGCCAACGGTGGCGGCGCCACCGCCCGCACGTTCCCGTCCACGGGCGACTGGGGCACCGTCGAGGCGGTCAGCCTTCCCGTCACGCTGAAGGCGGGCGCCAACACCATCACCTTCGACAGCGCCGACGGTTACGCCCCGGACATCGACCGGATCGACGTGCCCGAGCTGTCCTGACACCCCGTGGGGCCCGGCACGCGCCGGGCCCCACGGCGGGCGGAAGACAAGGTGGGCCGGCAGACACGGACGGGGGAGCGCGCATCTGCCGGCCCACGGTCACCATAGGGCTCCGAGGGGGGCCGTCGCCCGGGCATCGCCGATGTCCGCCGGTTTCGGCCACGAACGCGGCGCGGAGCGTCCACCCCCCTTCCGCCGCGCCCCACGTGCCTCACACGCGGGCGGCGGAGCGCAGGTCGTGGTCGAAGGCGCGGATGTCCTCGGTCGTGAGGGTGGCGCGGGTACGGGCGACCGCCTGCAGGTAGTCCTCGGTGCGGTGCGTCAGGTCCGCCGTGCTGCGCGGGTCCGTCGCCAGGTGCCGTTCGAAGGCGGTCTGCGCGGCGGCCTGCGCCGCGTACTCGATGTCCGCCGGTGTGAAGCGGTCGCTCGCCTCGACCAGCGCGTCCAGGTCGATGTCCGCCACCCGGTCCGGACCGATGTAGCGGATCCAGATCGCCCGGCGGGCCGCGGGGTCGGGCGGGCCGACCGGGATCAGGAAGTCGAAGCGGCCCGGCCGCAGGAAGGCCGGGTCCAGCGAGCGCACCGCGTTGGTCGCGCAGATCAGCAGCCGGCGCTCGCCGCGCCGGAACTGCGGGATGAGCTTGAGGAGCTCGTTGGTCACCCGGTGGGCCAGGGTGGACGGGTCCTGCCGCTCCGAGGCGATCTCCTCCGCCTCGTCGAAGAAGAGCACCACCTGCTCCAGGTGCTCGACCCGGGCGAAGAGCCGCCGCAGTCCGTCGGCCACGCCGTGCGCGTCCTCGGCCAGCTGGTACGGGAGCACCTCGATGAACGGCCACGCCAGCCGGGAGGCCACGGCCTTGGCGAACGTCGTCTTGCCGGTGCCCGGCGGACCGAAGAGGACCACCGCACGCGGCGGCACCAGGTGGTAGCGCTCCGCGACCCCGGGGTTCTCCAGCGGCAGCACCAGCCGCCGCTCGATGAGCGCCTTCTCCGCGGTCATGCCCGCGATGCGGTCCCACAGCCCTTGCTCAGGGACCGCCCCGCCGAGCTGGTCGAGCAGGGTGTCCTGCGCGGAGTCGGCCGACAGCAGCTTCTCGAAGTAACCGAGCCCGGGGCGGAAGGAGTACCCGGAGTTCCGGAACGCCTGCTCACCGACCTCGCCCTCGGGCAGCAGTGCTCCGATCCGGCGCATCCCCGCCTGGCTCAGACTGTCCTCCAGGGCCGCCAGCAGCGCCGAGCCCATCCCGTGGTGGCGCCACTGCCGGGCGATGGCCAGCCGCAGCACCCAGGCGCGCTCCTGGGCCGTCGAGGACACCGCCGCCCCCACGACCCGGTCACCGACCATGGCCACCACGGCGGGCGCTCCCGCGCGCAGCGCGCCGACCACCTCCGCCAGGGTCACCGCGGGGTCCTCGGTCGTGTCGCGCGACTCCTCCCAGATGCGCACGACCTGGTCCAGGTCGCCTTCCTCCAGATCACGTACCCGCCAAGGCGTCATCGAGCTCACCTCCCGACCATTCTGGCCCAGGTGGCGCCGGAGCGCTCAGCCGGCGGGGTGGCCGACCTGTTCCTGCGCGCGCCCGGGCGGGGCGTCGGCCTGGCGGAGTTCGGCGAGCAGTTCGGTCTGCCCCGCGAGGAGTTCGGTGAGGATGCGGCGGGCCGCGCGCAGGAGTTCGGCGACGTCCCCGCCGGCGAGGGCGTAGCTGACGGTGGAGCCCTCGCGGATCGACACCACGATGCCGGACCGGCGCAGCACCGCGAGCTGCTGGGACAGGTTGGAGGGCTCGATCTCGATCTCGTTCAGCAGGTCCCGTACCGGCACCGGGCCGTTCTGGAGCAGCTCGAGGACCCTGATCCGCACGGGGTGCCCGAGCATGCGGAAGAACTCGGCCTTGGCCTGGTACAGGGGTACCTGCATCGTGTGTCGCTCCTGCCCGGTCTCCGACGGCCCTTCCCGTACGCGCCGGCGGCCGCTCCCGCTGCCGCCGGCGCGACACTGCGTCCAATCCTTCCCCTTCCGGGGCCCGTGCACCGCCGTGCTTGTGCGGATCAGGATGTGCCGAATTGAAGGATTCTTCAATTCCCGGGCGCACGGAGCCCCGAGGGAGGAACGGCGGCTACAGCTCGAGGTCGGCCTCGATGCGCCGGAGGCGGTGGCGGGCCATCGCGAGGTTGGCGTTGCGACGGTCGAGCACGAGGTAGAGGAACAGGCCGTTGCCGTCGCGGCTCTTGAGCAGCCGGACCAGGTGGTACTGCGTGTTCATGGTGATCAGGACGTCCTCGATCTCCTCCTTGATGCCCAGTTCCTTCATCGTCCGGGCCTTGGCGCGGATCACGTCGGTGTTGCCGGCGGCCGCGACGGTCAGGTCGAGGTCCTTGCCGCCACCGATCGTGCCCAGCGCCATGCCACTGGTGTAGTCGACCAGGGCAGCGCCCACGCTGCCCTCGATCGACGTCATCGTCTCCTTGAGGGAGGTCTCCACATTCGCCATCGGCGTCCGCTCCTTGCCGTCGCTCTCCAGGCGTCCGCGCGTCCGCGCGTCGCCGCCCCGGTTGGTGACGGAGAAGCTACTGAACGTGACGGGCCCCGTGGGGGAATCGGCGATGCCGGGGAGCGGACCGGAGCCCCCGGGTAGGATGCGCCGCCCCCCCACGCCGCGCCGGCCGCCGCCGCGTCGACCTCGGCGCGCAGCGGCGTAGCCGGCGACGGGAGCGCCCTTGCCGGGGGCGCGGGGACGGGCGCCGGGAGCCGCGGCGCGAGCCGCGGCAGCCACTCGTGCTCCTCGTCCACGTCGTTCGCGGTCCCCGCGGTCCTGGGCAGCCGTACGACCGTGTCGCTGTCCAGGCGGTACATGACGTTGGAGGTGCCGGCCGACCCGGTGGGGGTGAGCGGGAGGTCCGCCCAGTGGGGGAACCGCGCGTGCAGCAGCCGGCGTACCAGCGCAGCCTCGATCCCTGCCTGGTCGCCGCTCAGGGTGCGTGGGGGCATGTCCGCCTTCCGAAGTGGTCCCGCGCGACCGTGCTCAGCAGCACCGGGGGCGTGCGCGGCACCGGAATTCCGCGGACGCGGGGAGCCCCGGGTGGGGGACGCCGGAGCCATGGGCTTGGATGTGCGCGTGACCGTTCATGACGTTGCCCCCCGACTGCCCTCCATCGCCGAACTGCGCGACCACTGCCGCGCGCTGGCGATGCTCGACGCGATCCTCAGCCCCGAGTGGGAGATGCGGTACCACTCCTTCGACGCCGTGTGGGACACGGGGGAGGAGATGGCCTCCCTGCGCAACGGGTCGGGAGACGAGTACGCGATCGTGTTCTGCGCGGCCGGGGCCTTCATTCGCGGCTTCGACCACGAGTCCCCCGTCAGCCCCTACGGTTCGGAGGACCACGAGCCCTGGCCGGGGATCGTCGACGAGGTCCCCGAGGCCTTCCGTCCGTACGTCGAGGAGCCGGCGTTCTGCGATGAGGACGGCGTGCCGGTCGCGACCGTCTGCCTGTGGCGCGCAGCCGGGGACGACGCGTGGCGGCACGGGTCCGTCGACCTGCCGGAGGACCGCGAGGACGCCGACGGCGCGTCGTACCTGTTCCGTCTGCTGACCGACCGGTCCCCCGAGGCGTTCCGCGCCTTCGCCGAGGAGTACTACGAGGTGCCGGTGGACCTGGACGCCGTGCGCCATGTCCACGCGCTGCGCCCGCTCACTCCGGAGGTCGTCGCGAGGCTGAACGCGGAGGTGACGCTCGACGGTCTGGCCGAGGACATCGCGGGCATCGGCTATCCGCGGGGCACCGCCTGACGGCAGGTCAAGGGCGCACGGGCCGGGCAGTGCCCGCCGTGCCCCGGGCGACGTCGCGCAGCGCGTCGAGCAGCCCCCGCAGTGCCGGCTGCCGCAGCGACGTCTCCCGGACCGCGGCGTGGACCGCCCGGACGGGCTCCGGGCCGCGCACCTTCCGTACGGCGACCCCGGGGTGGTGGTGCGCCAGCGCGGCCAGCGGCAGCAGGCTCACCCCCAGCCCGGCGGCCACGAACCCCTGCGCGGTGGCGTAGTCCTCGCTCTGCACCACGACGGCGGGGCTGAAGCCGGCCGCGGCGCACGCCCGGAGGATCAGCTCCAGGCACGAGCCGTCCGGGGACTCGCTGCCCACCCACGGCTCACCCGCGAGGTCGGTGAGATCGAGCACCCGCTTCGCGGCGAGGCGGTGGCCCTTGGGGAGGACCGCACGGTAGGGGTCGTCCCGCAGGTGCACCAGGCGCAGCCCCTCACGGCCCTGCCCGCGCGGCCGCACCACGATCGCGAGGTCCGCGCGGCCCTTCTCCACCTCCGGCAGCGGATCGCCGGGGTCGACCAGGCCGAGGTCGATCCGCACCCCGGGGTGCTCGCGGCGCAGCCGCGCGACGGCCGGGGCCACCAGGTCGGCACCCGCCGTCGGGAAGTAACGGACCGTCAGACTGCCGGTGCGGCCCGCGCGCAGATCGGCCAGCGCCGTCTCGGCCTCGGCCACCTCCCTGCCGATGCGGGCGGCGTACTCGGTGAGCAGCAGCCCGGCGGGCGTCGGCTGCACCCCGCGCCCCACCCGTTCGAGCAGCGGGACCCCGGCCTGCCTCTCCAGGACGGCGATCTGCTGGCTGACGGCCGAGGGTGTGTAACCGAGGTGAGTGGCGGCCGCGGTGACCGACCCGCTGGTCACCACCGCCCGGAGGACCTGCATGCGGCGCACGTCGAGCATGTAGCTCAGCTTAACGGTACGTGCGTGAACCTTCGCTTGTGCCACCAGGACGGGTGGGGGAGCGTCGTGGGGGACGGTGACGCGAGACGACGGGAGGCCGGCGTGCCCGGTGGCGGAGGCGGCGTGAGGGCGCTGCTGCGGATGGCGGTGCTGGCCCTGTTGTGGGGGTCGACCTTCCTGTGGATCAAGATCGCGCTGGAGGGACTGCCGCCCGCCTGGGTCACCTTCCTGCGCTGCGCCTGCGGCGCGGCCCTGCTGCTCGTGCTCTGCCGCCGCGCGGGCCTGCGCCTGCCGCGGGGGAGGCTCCTCTGGAGCCGTCTCACGGTGGCGGCCCTCCTCTGCAACGCGCTGCCGTTCCTCCTCTTCAGCGTCGGCGAGCAGAGCGTCGACTCCGGGGTGGCGGGCGTCCTCAACGCCACGACGCCGTTGTGGTCCCTGCTCATCGGTCTCGCCCTGGGCGCGGGACGACGCGCCGTTCGCGGACCCCGGCTCGGCGGCCTCCTCGCCGGGTTCGCGGGTGTTCTTCTGATCTTCGCCCCCTGGCACCGGTCGGGCCTCGCGAGCTGGGGCGCCCTGGCCCTGCTGGGTGCGGCCGCGAGCTACGCGTTCGCCTTCGCCTACATGGGGCGCAGGCTCATCCCCACGGGTGCGGGCGCACTCCCGCTCGCCGCGGGCCAGTTGACCGCCGCGACCGCGCTGAGCGTGCCGGCCCTGCTCGTCACCGGCATCACCGGGACCGCGGTGACCCTGCGCTCGACCGTCGCGGTGCTCGCCCTCGGCGTCCTGTGCACGGGCGTCACCTTCTACCTGACGGTGCGCATCATCGCCGACGAGGGTGCGACGGACGCGGCAACCGTCGGCTACCTCCTCCCCGTCGTGTCGGTGGGGCTCGGCGCGCTCGTCCTCGACGAGTCGGTGGGCGCCCGGGTGGTGGCCGGCATGCTGGTCGTCCTCATCGGGGTCGGGCTCACGCGGTCGCGGGGGCTGCGCCTACGCCCGTGGCGGCGGCATGCCGACGCCACGGGCGAGGGCGGTGACGACCGCGCAGGCGTGCCCGGCCAGACGCACGGCCGCCCAGTCGGCAGCGGCACGGAGGAAGGCCGCCAGGTCCCGCTCGGCGTCCGCGATCCCGCGCCGCAGCACGTCGACGTCGACCTCGAACACCGGGCTGTCGTCCCGCCCCGCGTCGACGGTCAACCGGATGACGTCTCCGCGCCGTTCGGCGAGCGGTGAGGGGTCGTGGCCGAGCCACGCGTCGCCGGTGCCGTCGAGGACGCCGATCCACTCGCGCCAGTCCTCCAGCCCGCTGCAGCAGCCCGGGCGTACCACCTCCAGGTCGCCGGCGGTGCCGGTCACCTGCAGTCCGCCCGGTGCCTGGACGTCCTCCCCGGTCAGCAGCCCCCGCAGGAAGTCCTCGACCGGGTCGCCGGGCCGGGCGGGCGGGGCGTCGTCGTCCCTCCGGGCATCGTTGTACGCGGCGATGGTCATCACGGCCGCGCCGACCTCGGGGGGTGCCAACGCGCCGTGGAGCGGCATGAAGGTGAACGGCTCCCGCTCGGCCACCGGCCAGAGGGCGAAGCCGTCCGCGGTCCCCAGTTCCAGCACGGGCTGCACGACGATCACCGCCCGAGTCTGCCCCGGCCCCCGACCGGGCCGCCTCCCGTTTTCCGGCGGGTGGGTCCGGCGCGCGTCGGGGCGGCCCGCGGGCGCTCGCCCCATGTGGTGGCCGATTCCGGGCGGCGGCCGGGACGCCGCGGTGGTGGTCGGCAGCCCGGTCCAGCGCATCCCGCCTGACTGCTGCCGTCGCGATCGCCGACCCTGGGGGGTACCGGGCGATGCGGGCCCACGGCGGCGGGTTCGGGCGCTGCGGGCGAGGCGTCCCGACGGCTGAGGCGACGGGTGAGGCCGGGTGTCGGCGGTGAGCCGTGTCGAACGGCGGGCATCGCGCCGCAGGTTGGGGCGGCTTGCGGGCGCTTGGCCGGCGCCGTGGCCGATGCGAGGCCACGCCGGTGGGGATCGTGCCGACCGGCTGCGGTGAGGGTGGGGCCGGGTGTCGGAGGTACGGCCGGCCGAACGGCCGCGCTCGCCCGAGGCCGTGGCCGGTGCCGGGACGGCACTGCCGGTGCGGGGCCGTGCGGGCGTGCGGCAGCGACGGGTGACACCGTAGGTGAGCCGGGCCGGACGCAGCCTCGGCCGGCGCTCTCGGAAGCCCGGCCCGGTCACGCCACCCGCAGGGCCTCGATGGCGTCCTCGTCCCAGTCGATGCCGAGCCCCGGGGTCTCGGGCGGCACGACGTGGCCGTCGACGACCGTCAGGGGGGTGCGGGTGATGGCGTCGAGCTGCGGGATGTGCTCGACGTACATGCCCGGGGGCACCGCGCAGGCCAGGCTCGTGTGGAGTTCCATCAGGAAGTGCGGGGCCACCTGGACGTTGAAGGCCTCCGCGGTGTGCGCCGCCTTCAGCCACGGGGTGATCCCGCCGACGCGCGCCACGTCGACCTGGACGATGCCCGCCGCGCCCGCGGCCAGGTACTCGGCGAACCGGCCCACGCCGTAGAGCGACTCGCCGACCGCGACCGGGATCGAGGTCGAGGCGGCCAGCCGGACGTGCCCGGACAGGTCGTCCGCGGGCAGCGGTTCCTCGAACCAGGCGAGGTCGTACGGCTCGTACGCGCGCGCCCGGCGGATCGCCTCGGCGCCCGTCATCGACTGGTTCGCGTCCACCATGAGCACCCAGTCCGGCCCGACCGCGGCGCGGACCGCCGCCAGCCGTTCCACGTCCTCGCCCACGGTGGGCTTGCCGACCTTGACCTTCGCGCCGCGCAGCCCGCGCTCCTTCGCCCGCAGCGCGCCGGCGGCGAGTTCGTCGGGCGTCAGGTGCAGCCAGCCGCCCTCGGTGTCGTACAGCGGCAGCCGCTCGTGCGCGCCGCCCGCGAGCCGCCAGAGGGGTTCGCCGGCGCGCAGGCACCGCAGGTCCCACAGGGCGGTGTCGACCGCGGCCAGCGCCAGGGAGGTGATGGCCCCGACCGAGGTGGCCCGGGTGACCGACAGCAGCCGCTGCCACAGCGCCTCGACGGAGCGGGCGTCCGCGCCCGTGAGCAGCGGCACCAGGTGGTCGCGGAGCAGGGCGAGCACCGAACTGCCGCCCGTGCCGATGGTGTACGCGTACCCCGTGCCCGTGAGGCCGTCGTCCGTGGTGAGGGAGACCAGGACCGTCTCCTGGCGGACGAAGGTCTGCAGGGCGTCGGTGCGCAGCACCTCGGGTTCGAGGAAGACCATCCGGCACTCGGCCTTCGTGATCCGGCTCATGTCGGCGACCAGCCTTCCGGGGGAGGGGGGTTCACACAGGGGGAGGTCACTTCGCGGGGGCGAAGACCCGCTGCGCGGCGACGGCCGCGCCGCCGCGCGCCCACTCCTCGAAGGGCAGCGGACGCACGACGAGGTCGCAGTCGGCCGCGGCCCCGAAAGCGTGGTCGGCGAAGGTCTGCCGGATCTGGTCGGCGAACAGGTCGTACGAGGCCACGCCCTCGCCGGAGATGATGATGCGTTCCGGGCCGATGAGGTTGGCCACCGACGCCATCGCCAGACCCATCACGTGCCCGGCGCGGGAGAAGACCGCGCGGACGGCGGCGTTGTCGGTGTGCGCCAGCCGTACGGCCTCCTCCATCGTCAGCGCGGGGTCGCCGGTGGCCTGCCGGGCCTGCTCGGTGATGGCGTGCGTGGAGGCCACCGTCTCCACGCACCCGGTGTTGCCGCAGGTGCAGGTGCGGTCGGTGCCGCCGACGGGAAGGTGCCCCACCTCGCCGGACACCCCGTGGGCCCCCGACACCACCCGGCCGCCGATGGACAGCCCGCAGCCGATGCCCGCGCCCACCGTGACCAGGGCGAACGAGGACAGCCCCACCCCGGCGCCGAACCACTGCTCGGCGACGGTCAACGCGCGCACGTCGTTCTCGATCACCGTCGGGATGCCGGACGCCGACTCGACCAGCTGCGCGAGCGGCACACGGCGCCAGTCGAGGAACGGCGAATACTGCACGGTGCCGGTCTGCCCGTCCACGTCGCCGGAGATCGTGACGCCGACGCTGTGGACGGCGTCGTCCCCCTCCGCACCCGCGGCGGCGCGCAACTGCCCGATGAGCCGGGAGATCGCCAGCACCACGGTCCCCACGTCGCGGGAGTCCAGCGCGGCGCGCCGGGAGGCCAGCGGCCGGGCGGTCAGGTCGGTGAGCACGCCGATGAGTTCGTCGCCGGTCACCTTCACGCCGACGAACCGCGCGCGGTCGGCGCGGACGGCCATCGGCGTCGCGGGACGGCCGCTGGCCCGCTCCCCGGCCGGCCTGCCGAGTTCGGTGATCCAGCCGTCCGCCAGCAGGGGAGTGGCGGCCTTGGTCACCGCGCCCGCCGACAGGCCCGTGCGCCGCCCGATCTCGGCCCGGGTGAGGGGGCCGTGGACGAGCAGGGTCTGGAAGACCAGGACGGCGGCGGGGGGCTGGTCGGCAAGACTCATGGCCGGACCATACCTTTCCAAGGGAAAGTAAGGAAGGGCCCACTCATCCCATCTTTGGGTGGGGAGGTTCGGATTCTGGTGAAGATTTTCCGGCGAAGACCGCAGCTTGGCGCTGCAGACATCGGATTTTTGTCGCCGAATATGTTGACGCTGGAAGGAAACCCTGGCTACATTCGCCGCACTCCTCGCCCGGAGCGGACGAAGCGCCCCCCCGCCGAGGAGCGCGACCGGAGCCTCCCCCCGGTCGCAGCACGCCCGCCCTCGGTGGTGTTCCGGGACGACCGCCACCGAGGACGCCCCCTGCCTCCCGTACCCCCTGCCCACTCGAAGCGGACGCCGTCGCGCCGGGATGGAGTGCCCCCATGGCTCGTTCAGCTGTACTCGCACGTCTCAGATGGCCCGTGCCGCGTCGGCCCGGCGGCATGCGCAGGGCCGCCCTGCCCGCGCTCGCCGCCACCGCGCTCGCCACGGCCCTCGCCGTACCCGCCGCCGCGTCGCCCGCCGCGCCCGCGTCCTCCGCCTCCTCCGCGTCCCAGGCGGAGGCCGCCGGATCCCAGGCCGCCCCCGTGGTGGCCGCCAAGCCCTACATGGGGTGGAGCAGCTGGAGCCTGGAGTCGACCAACTTCCCCGGCTACGGCGGGTCCTGGCTCACCGAGCCCCATGTGCTGCAGCAGGCCGACATCCTGGCCTCCAAGCTGAAGCGGCACGGCTACGAGTACGTCAACGTCGACGCCGGCTGGAACGTCGGCAGCGAGACGAACAAGAGCCTCTCCGACGAGTACGGCCGCCCCGTCGCGGACCCCGTGAAGTTCCCGCACGGCATGAAGTGGCTCGGCGACCAACTGCACGCCAAGGGACTGAAGTTCGGGCTCTACCTGGCGGTGGGCCTGTACATCGACACGTACAACGACGGCAAGACGCCGATCCACGGCGCGCCGGGGTGCACGACCAAGGACATCGTCTACCCCGACCTGCGCAAGACCAGCGGCTGGGACAACGTCTCCTACCAGCTGAACTTCGCCAGCCCGTGCACCGAGAAGTACATCCAGTCCGTCGCCGACCAACTGGCGGGCTGGGGCGTGGACTTCCTGAAGATGGACGGTGTCGGGCCCGGCTCCAACCAGGGCGACGCGGCGCACGACAACGTGCCCGACGTCAAGACCTGGCACGCCGCGCTGCAGCGGACCGGCCGCCCCATCCAGTTCATCCTCTCCTGGTCGCTCAGCCACGACAAGGCCGACGTCTGGAAGGAGAACTCCAACGGCTGGCGCGTGGACACCGACGTCGAGTGCTACTGCGACACCCTCGTGACCTGGAACAACTCGGTCAAGCAGCGGTGGAACGACGTCGTCCCCTGGATCGACGACGCCGGGCCGGGGCACTGGAACAACCTCGACTCCCTCGACGTCGGCGCCGGCCCGCTCGACGGCCTCAACGAGGTCGAGCGGCAGAGCCACATGACGCTCTGGGCCATCGAGAGCGCCCCGCTCTACATCGGCGACGACCTCACCAAGCTCGACCCGTACGGTCTGTCGCTGCTCACCAACGACGAGGTCATCGCCGTCGACCAGGCCGGCAACCCGGCCAAGCCGCTCAGCCAGGACAGCCCGCAGCAGGTCTGGTACGCCCGCAACGCCGACGGCAGCTACACGGTGGCCCTGTTCAACCTCGGCAAGGGCTACTCCGACGTGACCGCCGACTGGAGCGAGCTGGGCATCAGCGGCAAGCCCGCCGTCCGTGACCTGTGGAGCCGCAAGAACCTCGGCAAGGTCGCCGACGGCTTCACCGACAACCTGCCGCCGCACGGTTCCCGGCTGCTGCGCGTCACCCCGGCGAACGTCACCGGAAAGCCCGGTGTCCCGCTCGGCGTGCGCGCCGCCGCGTCCACGGCCGGCAGCGTCTCGCTCACCTGGGACGCGGTGAACACCGGCACCGCCACCACCGGTTACGACGTGTACGCGGGCGCCGCCAAGGTCGCCACGGTGGACGGCACCTCCGCCACCGTCACCGGGCTGCAGGCCGCCACCGGGTACGCCTTCACCGTGGTCGCCCGCGACGGCCGCGGCCGTACGTCCGCGCCGAGCAACGCCGTCCCCCTCACCACCCCCGCGGCCGACGGGCCCACCTCCTACGAGGCCGAGGCGTCCGGCAACCCCCGCACCGGCAACGCGAGCGTCGGTGACTGCTCCCGGTGCTCCGGCGGCAAGAAGGTCGGCAACCTGGGCGGCGACGCCTCCGTGACGATCAAGGACGTGACGGCGCCGAAGGACGGCACCTACCTGATGGAGGTGGACTTCACCGACGGCTCCTCGGGGCGCACGGCCGTGGTCACCGTCAACGGCACCGCCTTCCAGCTCCCGTTGCACGGCGGCAACGACAACGACTGGGGCCGCCCGCGGTCGGTCACCGTGCCCGTCCACCTGAAGGCCGGGGCCAACACGATCGCCTTCGGCAACCCGTCCGACTACGTCTCCGACGTCGACCGGATCTCCGTCTGACCGACGGCCGGTCCGGCATCGGGCACCGTCCCATCCACCCGTCCGACCCGACGCACGCAAAGGAGAGTGCCGTGGTGGTCACATCGCAGGACAACCACACGACGCCGGTGGCACCACCGTCCGGCGCAGCCGGCGCGGGGGCCACCACGGCCTCTTCCACCCCCGGGACCCGCGGGCCGCTGAAGGCGCGCAAGCACACCGGCGGCCGCAGGCCCGGGCGCGTGACCGCGACCCGGTCCGCGGCGGCCAGGCGGCGGGACCTGCCGGTCGCGCTGCTGCTGATCCTGCCCGCCGTGGTGGGGTTCACGATCTTCTACGCCTACCCGACCCTGCGCGGCATCTACCTCGGCTTCACCGAGTTCCACGTCCTCACACCGCCGCGCTGGGTGGGACTGGCCAACTTCCACGAGATGTTCGGCGACGGGGTCTTCTGGCACTCCCTCCTCGTCACCCTCTGGTTCGTGGTCCTGTCCGTCGTCTTCGGCACCCTGATCTCCCTGGTGACCGCGGTCGTGCTGCACCGCGTCACCGACTCCTCGATGCTGCGCGGCGTGATGCTGCTGCCCTTCCTCATCTCCAACGTCATCGCTGCCCTGGTGTGGCAGTGGATGCTCGACCCGCACCTCGGCGTCATCAACATCGTGCTCGACCACGTCATCGGCCACCCGGTCCTGTTCTTCGGCAGCGGTCCGTGGGCCATCCCCTCGCTCGCCGCCATCAGCGTCTGGAAGTGGATGGGCTACTACTCCCTGCTGATCTTCGCGGGGCTGCAGACCATCCCGTCCACCATCTACGAGGCCGGCCGGGTGGACGGCGCGAGCGAGTTCCAGATGTTCCGCCGGCTGACCGTGCCGCTGCTGCGGCCGATCCTCGTGATGGTGGTCGTCCTGACGGTGATCAACGCCTTCCAGGTCTTCGACATCGTCGCCGTCACGACCAGGGGCGGCCCCGCCAACGCCTCGAACGTGCTGCAGATGTACATCTACGACAAGGCCTTCCGCCAGTTCGACTTCGGCTACGCCGCGACCATGTCGCTGGCCCTGTTCGTCCTGCTCATCACGGTCACCTTCACCCAGCTCCGGCTCGCGCGGGCCGACGAATCCGACCTGAACTGAAGGAGGCCCCCGATGACGGTCACCCTGGCACCCCGTACGAAGACCGTGCGGCGCCCCCGTACCCGCAAGGCGACCCCCGGCCGGATCGTGGCCTGGGCCTACCTCGGCCTCGTGTCGCTGATCACCCTCTTCCCCTTCTACTGGATCGTGCGCACCGCGCTGTCCAACAACTACCGGCTGGCCACCGACCCCTCCTCGCCGCTGCCCGTCGGCTTCACCTTCGGCGCCTTCAAGCGGGCGCTGGGCCTGGCCTCCATCGCCGAGGCCCAGGCCCAGGGCGGCTCGGGCGCGTCCCTCGACATCGCGCTGTACCTGCGCAACTCGCTGATCTACGCGTCAGTGCAGACCGTGCTCATCGTGCTGTTCTCCTCCTGCGCGGCCTACGCCTTCTCCCGGCTGCACTGGCGCGGCCGCAACCTGGTGTTCGGCGTCCTCATCAGCGCGCTGATGGTGCCGAGCGTCTTCACGCTGCTGCCGAACTTCGTGTTCATCAAGGACGTCGGCCTCACCAACACCTTCGCCGGTCTCATCCTCCCCGGCGGGCTCTTCCAGGCGTTCACGGTGTTCTTCCTGCGGCAGTTCATGCTCGGCCTGAGCAGCGAGATCGAAGAGGCCGCGATCATCGACGGCGCGGGACCGCTGCGGATCCTCTACCGCATCATCCTGCCGATGTCGGCCGCGCCGATCGCCACCGTGTCGCTGCTGATGTTCGTCAACGCCTGGAACGACTACATGTGGCCGCTGCTGGTCACCAACGACGCCAGTGTGCAGCCGCTGACGCTCGCCCTCGGCGTCTTCAAGCAGTCCTCGCCGCAGGCCGCCCCCGACTGGGCCGGGTTGATGGCCGCCTCCCTGATCGCGGCGCTGCCGATGCTGCTGCTCTTCCTCGCCTTCGGCAAGCGGATCGTCAACTCCATCGGCTTCTCCGGGCTCAAGTGACCCCGCACGCGCACCAGGACGGCACCCCATGAACCCCACTGACCTGCTGCTCGGCTGGCCCGCGCCCGCGGCCGACTGGAACGAGGCCGCCCCGGTCGGCAACGGCCGGCTCGGCGCGATGGTCTTCGGCGGCACCCACCGTGCCCGGATCCAGATCAACGACTCCACCGTGTGGTCCGGCACCCCCGGCGGACCGGCGAAGGCGCTCGCCGACGTCGTCGCCGCCGGCGCCGGCCCGCGGCGGCTCGCGGAGGTCCGCGACGCGCTCCGCGCCGGCGACCCGCACCGCGCCGAGGAACTCCTGATGGCCTTCGAGGGCCCGTACAGCCAGGAGTACCTGCCCTACGCCGACCTGTGGCTGACGGTGTCCGGGGCGCAGGACGCCACGTACCGGGGCCGCACCCTCAACCTCGACAGCGGGATCGCCGAGGACGCCTTCGACCTGTCCTGCGGGATCTCGGTCCGCCGCCGGACCTGGGCCGGCGCCGCCGACGGGACCCTGTGCACCGACCTGGCCGCGCGGGGCGGCACCGTGGACCTGCGCCTGGAACTCACCACCCCCCTCCGGGAGGTGCACCGCACCGCCGGCCCCGAAGGGGTCGTCCTCGGCGTGGAGATCCCCGTCGACGGGGCACCCGCCCACGAACCGGACGTACCGGAGCCGCTGCGGTACGCGGACGGCCCCGTCGACGGCTACGACCCCTTCGGCGCGATCGCCCTGCGGGTGGCCACCGACGGGGAGGTCACCGCCGACGGCGCAGCCCTCCGCGTCACCGGCGCCACCCGGCTCCTCGCGGTGGTGGCGAGCTCCACCGGGGCGCTGCGTCACTGGCGGGGCCTCGACGCCCCCGCCGACCGCGCCGCCCACCTCGGCTCCGCCGCGGACAGCGCCGCCCGGGCCGCCGAACGCGGCACCGAGGACCTGCTCAAGGCCCACGAGAGCGACCTGCGCGCACTCCTCGGCGGCACCTCGCTGCGCATCGGACCGCGCCGCTCGGGCACCTACGACGTTGCCCGCGACATCCTCTCCGGCGACGACGAACTCCTCACCGCGACCGTGCTGTTCCAGCTCGGCCGCTACCTCCTGGCCTCCGCCTCCCGGCCGCACGCCGGCCCGCCCGCCAACCTCCAGGGCATCTGGAACGCCGACCTTCGCCCGGCCTGGTCGTCGAACTACACCATCAACATCAACACCCAGATGAACTACTGGGGCGCGGAGGCCGCCGGCCTCGGCCCCTGCCACGAGCCGCTGTTCGACCTCCTGGACCGCGTCGCCGGACACGGCCGGGACGTCGCCGAGCAGCTGTACGGCGCCCGCGGCTGGGTCGCCCACCACAACACCGACATGTGGGGCTGGGCCCTGCCCGTCGGCAGGGGCCACGGCGCCGCGTCCTGGGCGATCTGGCAGATGGGCGGCGCCTGGCTGGCCCAGCACCTGTGGGACCACTGGGAGTTCACCCAGGACACCGCCTTCCTGCGCGAACGCGCCTGGCCGCTGCTCAGCGGCTGCGCCGAGTTCCTGCTCGACTGGCTGGTGGACGACGGCACCGGCCGGCTGGACACCCTCCCCTCCACCTCGCCCGAGAACCACTACCTCACCCCCGACGGCTCCATGGCCTCGCTCACCCGCTCCTCCGCGATGGACATGGCCCTCACCCGGGCCGTCCTCGAGCGCACCGCGCGCACCGCCGCGCTCCTCGGCATCGACACCCCGCTGGACGGCCGCATCGCCGACGCGCTGCCGAAGCTGCACCCGCCGCGGACCGCCGCGGGCGGCTGGCTGCAGGAGTGGGCCGACGACCTCCCCGAACAGGACCCCCGGCACCGCCACCTGTCCCAGATGGTCACCGTCCACCCGCTCGGCCAGGTCGACCCGGACCGCACCCCGGAACTCGCCGCCGCCGCGACGGCCCTGCTGGACCGCCGCGGACCCGGCGCGATGGGCTGGTCCTGGGCGTGGAAGATCGCCCTGCGCGCCCGGCTGCGCGACGCCGCCACGGCCCGCTCGCTCCTCCTGGAGGCGACCCGCCCGTTCGACGGCGACCCGGACACCGACGCGCCCGTCGACGGCTCGGAGTGGGGCGGCCTGCTCCCCAACCTCTTCTCCACCCACCCGCCGTTCCAGATCGACGGCAACTACGGCTTCATGGCCGCGCTCACCGAGATGGTGCTGCAGAGCCACGACGGCACCGTCCACCTGCTCCCCGCGCTCCCGGCGCAGTGGCCCGACGGCGAGGCCGCCGACCTGCGCTGCCGCGGCGGCCTGGCCGCCGACTTCGCCTGGCGCGACGGCGCCCTCACCTCCGTGACGCTGCGCCGGCACGCCGGGGACAACGCCGAACCGGTGACGGTCCGCCACCGCGACCGCGCCGTCCGGGTGCACGTCGCCACCGGCACCGCCGTCACCCTCGACGCCGACCTCACCCCGTGCGGGGAGGCCCGGCCGTGCTGACCGAGAACGACGTCCCCGAGCTGTGGGCCTACCGCAGCAGCTACCGCGAGCCCGCCGACTTCGACGCCTTCTGGAAGGACACCCTGGACGCCGCCCGCGTCCACGAGCCCCGGCTGGAGCTCACCCCGGTCGAGACCGACCTGGAGACCGTGGACGTCTACGACGCGGTGTTCCCCGGCTTCGGGGGCCACCCGGTGCACGGCTGGCTGCGGCTGCCGCGCCACCGCAGCGGCGCCCTGCCCGCGGTCGTGCAGTTCCACGGCTACGGCAGCGGACGCGGCGCCCCCGTCGAGGACCTGCTGTGGGCCTCCGCGGGGTACGCCCACCTGCTGGTGGACACCCGCGGCCAGGGCGGTGCCTGGGCGGGCGGCGGCGCCACCGGCGACCCGGTCGGCAGCGGCCCCTCGCACCCCGGGTTCCTCACCCGCGGCATCGAGGACAAGGACACCTACGTCTACCGCCGCGTCTTCACCGACGCCGTCCGCGCCGTGGAGGCCCTGCGCACCTTGCCGCACGCCGACCCCGACCGCGTCGCGGTGACCGGACCCAGCCAGGGCGGCGGCATCGCCCTGGCGGTCGCGGGACTCGTACCCGGACTGCGCGCCGCGCACTTCCAGGCGCCGTTCCTGTGCGACGTCCGGCAGGCCACCCGGCTCACCGGCGAGCAGCCGTACGCGGAGCTCATCGGCTACCTCGGCGCCCGCCGGGACCGGGTCGAGCAGACCTTCCGGACCCTCGGCTACTTCGACGGCCTCGCCTTCGCCCGCCGTGCCACCGCGCCCGCCTGGTTCTCCGCCGGACTGCGCGACGAGGTGTGCCCGCCGGCCACCACCCTCGCCGCCTACCACCTCTACGGCGGGCCCCGGCAGATGCGGCTGTGGGAGTTCAACGGCCACGACGCCGGCGGCCCCGAGGACCTGGTCCTCGCCCTGAGCGCGTTCCGCGCACTCCTCAAGACGTCGTCCCACCACCCTCACCAGGAACCGTCCCGAAAGAAGGAATCATGAGAATTCGCAGAGTCGTCGCGCTCGGGGCCACGCTCACCCTCGCCGCGGTGCTGTCCGCCTGCTCCTCCGGCTCGGACTCCGCGGGCGGCGGTTCGCAGACCGTCAACTGGTGGACCTGGGACGACAAGCAGGCGGCCGCGTACAAGACCTGCGCCGCGGACTTCGAGAAGGCCAACCCCGGCACGACCGTCAAGATCTCGCAGTACAACGTCGACGACTACTTCACCAAGCTGACCGCCGGCTTCGTCGCGGGCAACGCCCCCGACGCCTTCCAGAACAGCGTCCAGTTCTTCCAGGCCTACGCAGGCCAGCACCAGCTGCTGGCGATGGACGACTTCATCGCCAAGGACAAGTTCGACCTGTCCCGCTTCTCCGTCGGGGTGAACGCCTGGAAGTTCACCGACGGCAAGCAGTACGCGCTGCCGCTGGACTGGGCCGCGGCCGGCCTCTACTACGACCAGGACGCCCTGGCCAAGGCCGGCTACAGCAAGAGCGACGTCGACTCCGTGACGTGGAACCCCGACGACGGCGGCGAGTTCGGCAAGATGATCGCCCACCTCACCGTCGACGAGAAGGGGCGCCGCGGCGACCAGCCCGGTTTCGACAAGACCCACGTCAAGACCTTTGGCTTCGGCCAGATCGCGGCCAAGGACTTCATCGGCCAGACCTCCTGGAGCCCGTTCGCCTCCAGCACCGGGTGGCGGCTCGGCGACAAGGAGAGCTGGCCCACGGTCTTCAACTACGGCGACCCGCGCCTGGTGAAGACGCTCAACTGGGCGCGCTCCCTTACGGAGAAGGGGTACGCGCCGAAGATCGGCGAGTTCACCTCCAGCGTCAGTGACGTCGACCTGCTCTCCTCCCACAAGGTGGCGATGGAGATGGGCGGTTCCTGGTCCGCCTCCACCTTCGCCAAGATCCCGGGCGTCAAGACCGGCGTCGCGGCGCCCCCGTACGGCCCCGACGGCAAGACCCGCGCGGTGATGAGCAACTCCAACGGCAACAACATCTGGGCGGGCACCAAGAACCCCGAGCTGGCCTGGAAGTGGGTGTCCTACATGGGCTCCGAGGACTGCCAGTCCAAGGCCGCCCGCACCGGCACGTTCTTCCCGTCCATCCCCGCCTCCATGGACGCCGCGACGAAGGCCCTGGCCGGTGACGGCGTCGACCTGTCGGTCTTCACCAGCATGCTGAAGGACAAGGTCCTCTACCCGTCCCCGGTCTACGGCAACGGCGCCGCGGTGCAGGACGCCCTGAACCCGCTCTTCGAGGCCTACTTCGCCGGGCAGAAGGACGACTCCGTCTTCGCGGACATGCAGGACCAGAGCAAGACCCTCCTCGCGAAGAACTGAGCCACCGGCAGCGAACCGAGCCCCCGCCGCCGGACGGCCCCGACCCCGGGGCCGTCCGGCGGCGGGGCACACCGAAAGGACTCCCCCCTCATGGCAGACACCACCGCGCGGATCGTCCCGCTGCGCGCGGCCGGCACCGCGTTCGTCGTCGAACTCACCGAGCCGGTGCCCAGGGTCCTCCACTGGGGGGCCGACCTCGGCCCGCTGTCCGCCGACGACCTCGCCGCCCTCAGCCTGACCGCCGAGCCCGCCGTGCTCAACAACTCCCCCGACACCCCGCGCCGTTTCACCGTCTGGCCCACCGAGGCGGACGGCTGGGCCGGCACCCCCGCGCACCACGGGCACCTCGACGGCGGTGCCGCCGCCCCCCGCCTGACCACGACGGGCACCGCCGTCCGCCAGGACGCCGAGGGCGGCGAACTGGCCGTCTCCCTCACCGACGCGGTGGCGGGGCTCGACATCACGATCACCTACCGGCTGGAGCCCTCCGGAGTGCTCGCCGTCCACAGCGAGATCACCCGGCAGCGGACGGCGGACCCGGCCCCGTACGACCTCGCGCAGGTCACCGCGCTGCTCCCGCTGCCCCGCCGGGCGGGCGAGATCCTCGACTTCACCGGCAAGTGGAGCCGCGAACGCTCCCCGCAGCGCCGCCCCCTCGCCCACGGCACCTACGCCCGTGAGGTCCGGCGCGGCAAGCCCGGCCTGGACTCGCCCTACCTCGTGGCCGTCGGCGTGCCCGGTTTCGGCTTCCGCGAGGGCGAGGTGTGGGGCCTGCACGTCGCGTGGAGCGGCGACCAGCGCTATCTCGTCGAGCAACTGCCCGAGGGCGCCGGCGTCCACGCCGCCGTGCTCGGCGGCGGCGAACTGCTGCGCGCCGGCGAGGTCCGGCTCGCACCCGGCGACACCCACCGCACGCCCGTCTGCCACTACGCCTGGTCCGGCACCGGGCTCGACGGCCTCGCCGACCGCTTCCACACCCTGCTCCGGGACCGCCCGGGTCACCCGCGCCGCCCGCGCCCGGTCATCCTCAACAGCTGGGAGGCGGTCTACTTCGACCACGACCCGGAACGCCTCCTGCGGCTCGCCGACCGCGCGGCCGAGGTCGGCGTGGAGCGCTTCGTGCTGGACGACGGCTGGTTCCGCGGCCGCCGCTCCGACCGCGCGGGGCTCGGCGACTGGACGGTCGACCGGGAGGTGTGGCCCGCCGGGCTGGCGCCGCTCGCCGACCACGTGCGCTCCCTGGGCATGGAGTTCGGCCTGTGGGTCGAACCCGAGATGGTCAACCTCGACTCGGACCTGGCCCGCGAGCACCCCGACTGGGTCCTCGCCCCCGCGCGCGGCGCCGGCCCACCGGCCCGCCACCAGCACGTCCTCGACCTCTCCCACCCCGGCGTCGTCACCCACCTGCTGGGAGCGCTGGACGCCCTGATCGGGGAGTACGGCATCGCCTACCTCAAGTGGGACCACAACCGCGAGGTGCACGAGGCGGTGAGCGGCCCGGCCGACCGCCCGGTGGCGCACGCCCAGGTCGAGGCGCTCTACCGACTGCTGGACACCCTCAGGCAGCGCCACCCGGCCCTGGAGATCGAGAGCTGCGCCAGCGGCGGCGGCCGCGTCGACCTGGGCATCCTCGCCAGGACCGACCGGGTGTGGGCCTCCGACTGCAACGACCCCGTGGAACGGCAGTCCATCCAGCGCTGGACGGGCCAACTGCTGCCCCCCGAACTGGTCGGCGCCCACGTGGGCCCCACCCCCAGCCACACCACCGCACGCGTCGGCTCCGACACCTTCCGCCTGGCCACCGCGCTCTTCGGCCACCCCGGCATCGAACAGGACATCACCCGCTGCACCCCGGAGGAACGGGCCCGGCTCACCGCGTGGACGGCCCTGTACCGGGAACTGCGCCCGCTGCTGCACGGAGGGCGCACCGTCCGCGCCGACCTCCAGGGGGACGCGACGCTGCTGCACGGCGTCGTCGCCCACGACGCCACGGCCGCGCTCTACTGCTGGGCCCGCGTGGCGACCACCCCCGAGGGCCAGTCCGGCCGGGTGCCGCTGCCCGGCCTCGCCCCCGCCCTCCGCTACCGCGTGCGCGTCCGCACCGACATCGGCCTGCCGTCCTTCCACCAGACAAGCGGCCCGGCCTGGCTCACCGAGGCGATCGACGACCGCCTCACCCTCCCCGGCACGCTGCTCACCGCCGCCGGACTGCCGATGCCGCAACTCAACCCCGAGCAGGCCCTCCTGATCGAGGTACGGCAGGCCGACTGAGCGGCCGGCTCCGAGGCCCGGCCTACAGCGTTCCGGCGTCGGGCCAGTGGGACCAGGGGCCGGCCGAGGCGGGCGACGCGCCGCCGCGCCGGTCCCCCTACTCCTCCTCCGGGTCCCCGGGGGCCGTGGCCTGACGGCCGAGCCAGTACAGGGCCGTGTCCACGTCGCGGGCGGTCCAGCCGTCCGCGTCGGGGCCGGAGCGGACGAGGAGGTCGTCGAGGAGGTCCATGTAGCGGCCGTAACGGCCGGGCGCCGGCGTCAGCTGGTAGCCCAGCCGCTCCAGGCCGAACTGCGCGCGGCGGTCGTAGACGGCCATCCGGTCCGGCGCGGCGGCCGTGAGCAGCGCCGAGGCCAGCGCGTCGCCGTGGCGGCAGCCGGGCAGGCCGAGCAGGGCCTTGCGGCCGCGGCGGGCGGCCGCGCCGCGCGGGGCGTCCTGGTCGCGGACCGCGTGCACGGCCTCGGCGGTGACGGCCCGGACCTCCGCGTCGCGCAGGTTCATCAGCTCGACCACCCACGCGGTGCTCGCCTGCAGCCGCTTCCACACCACCAGCGCGGCGATGTCGGTCTTGCCCAGGCTGCCGGTGTCCCGGGCGCGCTCCGTGACCTCCGTCAGCACCTCGTCGTACGCGGCCGGGACCGCGGCGCGGTACGCCTCGCGGGCGGTGGACAGGGTGGACCAGACCCCGTCGGGGAGCGGGGTGAGGGCGGCGGTCGCGGATGCGTTCATGGACCGATGGTGACCCGACTCGGCCCGCTCCGCGTGCACTTGGCCGCTTGTGATCGGTTCGGTGCGATGTGTCGCCAGGAAGGATCAGATCCAGCCACGGGCGCCGGCCTCCACCCCGGCCTGGAAACGCGTCGTCGCATCCAGCCGTGCCATGAGCGCGGCGATGCGGCGCGTCGCCGTCCGTGTGCTCAGCCCCAGCTGACGGGCGATCGCCTGGTCCTTGAGCCCGGCACGGAGCATCGTCAGCAAGGCGACCTCCTCCGGGGTGGGGCCCTCCTCGCCGGCCGCCGGTGCCGGTGCGCCGATCGGCTCGGCCCGCTCCCAGTACGCCTCGTACAGCTCGATGAGGGCATCCAGCAGACCCGAGGGGTGCACCACGGCGAGGCTGTCGTAGACCCCGCCGACCAGAGGGACGAGGGCCACCCGGCGGTCGATGATGTGCAGCTTGAAAGGGAGGCTGGGCAGGATCCGGGCCTGCTCGCCGAGCGCCGCCATCTCCAGCACCGTCTCGAAACGGCCGGGCCGCTCCATGGACTCCGGGCAGTAGACCGAGCGGACGTCGACGCCGCGGCGGGCCCAGGCGGCGGTCGACGCCTTCTCGGCCTCGTTGGTGTGGGGGAGCCCGTCCGCGCGGTCCAGGTACGGCGGCTTGTCGAGGACCCAGATGTGCGTGCTGACCGAGCGGTTGAGCTCGTCGATGCGCGGCGCGACCACGTCGCGTCCCGACAGCACCTCCACCAGGCTGCCCGGATCGCTGCGCAGCCGTCCGGCCCGGTACTCCTCGGTGAGGTCGTCGACGACCGACCGCAGCCCGGTGAAGGCCGCCTCGGCCTCCAGCCGCCGCTGGTCGAGCAGGGCGGTGAGCGCGGTGGCGGGACCCACGGGGCGGTACCCGCCGCTGCCGTCACGGCGCAGCAGACCGAGCCCGGCCAGCCGGGCCACGGCGCGACGGACGCGGTCCGGAGGGACCCCGGCGGTTCTTGCGTACTCCGTGGGACCGAGGTCCGCCCGGGCCAGGAAGGCGCGGTAGACCTCCTCGTCGAACCGGCTGATACCCAGGGCCTGCAGCACGTACGCGCTCCTCGTGGTGGCGTGGTCCGCCAGCTGTCCGAAGACGCCACAAGATTATCTGGACATCAACCCGCCGTGGGCCGTTCACTTTTGAATCGTTGCCAACACCCGTACCGCGGAGCGGCGGTCCCGCATCGGCCCCGTGCACCCCGCCGCGCCCGGACGCGCAGTGATGTCCCTGGCCTCTTCCCTCTGGAGGACCGAAAGTGACCTCGAAGTCACGCACCAGACCGGCCGCCCTGGTGGCGGCCACCGCCGTCGCACTGGCCCTTTCGTCCGCCGTGCCCTCCCAGGCCGCTCCCACCGCTCCCGCCGCCGGTCCCAGGCCGGTCCCCGTGGCGGGCCACCTCGCCGCCGGCCGCTACATCGTCACCCTCGCCGACCGGCCGATCGCGGCCTACCGGGGCGGAGTCGACGGCATACCCGGCACCGCCCCGGCGCCGGGCGCCAAGGTCGACCTGGCCGACGCGGACGCCGTGCGCTACCGCGCGCACCTCACCGAGGCCCAGCGCGCCACGGCCGCCTCGGTGGGCGCGAGGATCAAGCGCCAGTACGCGGTGGTCACCAACGGGTTCACCGCCGATCTGTCCGCCGCGCAGGTGGCGGAACTCTCCAAGGCCCCCGGCGTGCTGTCGGTCGCGCCCGACACCCTCAACAAGGTCTCCGACGACCGCAACTCCCAGGACTTCCTCGGGCTCACCGGGCGGCACGGGCTGTGGTCCGCCCTCGGTGGCGCCAAGAAGGCCGGCCGCGGTGTCGTCGTCGGCGACATCGACACCGGCATCTGGCCCGAGAGCCGCTCCTTCACGGCCGCACCGCTGGGCACCGCGCGGCCCACCGCCAAGGACCCGTACCGCCCCTACCGCAAGGGCGACAAGGTTGTCATGCGGAAGGCGGACGGCGGCACCTTCACCGGAACCTGCCAGGCCGGGGAGGAGTTCACCGTCGGTGCCTGCAACGGCAAGCTGATCAGCGCCCGTTGGTTCGGCGACGCATGGCTGGCCCGCGTGCCACCGGAGCGCCGCGCGGACTACGTCTCCGCACGGGACGGCGAGGGCCACGGCACGCACACCGCGTCCACCGCGGCGGGCAACAGCGGCGTCGACGTCACGGTCGAGGGGCGCCGGCTCGGCGAGGTCTCCGGCGTCGCGCCGGCCGCCACGATCGCCGTCTACAAGGCGTTCTGGACCGGCAAGGCGGCCGGCGACAGCGGCGGCATGACCTCCGACATCGTCGCGGCCGTCGACCAGGCGGTCGCCGACGGCGTCGACGTCCTCAACTACTCCGCGGGCTCGATCGTCGAGACCGCGCCGGACTCCCCGGTCCAGGCGGCCTTCCGCACCGCCGCGGCCGCGGGCGTCTTCGTCGCCACCGCGGCCGGCAACTCCGGTCCCGAGGTCTCCTCCGCCGACAACGTCGCCCCGTGGACGACCACGGTGGCCGCGAGCACCCTGGCGCCCTACGAGGCCACCGTGCGCCTCGGCAACGGCGACACCTACGTCGGCGGAAGCACCACCGTGGACTCCCCGCTCGGCCCGAAGCCCCTCGTACTGGCCGAGAAGGTGAAGAACCCCGGTGCCTCGACGACCGACGCCGCCCTGTGCCAGGACGGCACCCTCGACCCGGCGAAGGCCGCCGGCGCGATCGTGGTCTGCGACCGGGGGGTCAACCCGCGCGTCGACAAGTCCCACGAGGTGCAGCGGGCCGGCGGCGTCGGCATGGTCCTGGTCAACGTCAGCGACCTCGACACCGACGGCGACCTGCACGCGGTGCCCACGGTGCACCTCAACACCCCCGGTGCCACCGACGTCCGGGCGTACGCCGCCACCACCGGGGCCGAGGTGAGCCTGCTCCCGGGCGGCACGACCGGCCAGCCGTACCCGCAGATCGCGCCGTTCTCCTCGCGCGGGCCGTCGACCACGAACAACGGCGACCTGCTCAAGCCCGACATCGCCGCCCCGGGCGTCGGCATCCTCGCGGCCGTGGCGCCCGCCTCCAACTTCGGCCACGACTACGACTTCATGACCGGCACCTCGATGGCGACCCCGCACATCGCCGGCCTCGCGGCGCTCTACCTCGCCGAGCACCCCACGTGGTCCCCGATGGCGGTGAAGTCCGCCATGATGACGACCGCCGTCGACACGAAGACGGCGACCGGCGCGAAGAACACCGACCTGTTCGCGCAGGGCGCCGGTGAGGTGCGGCCGGCCGGCATGTTCGAGCCGGGCCTGGTCTACGACTCCACGGAGAAGGACTGGCTCGCCTACCTGGAGGGGCTCGGTGTCGACACCGGCAGCGGTGTGAGGGCCGTCGACCCCAGCGACCTCAACTACCCGACGATCGCCGTCGGTCAGATGGTCGGCTCCCAGACGGTGACCCGGACCGTCACCGCCGTGGACCCGGGTACGTACCGGGCCTCCGTCTCGGTGCCCGGGGTCAAGGCCACCGTGCACCCGTCCGTGCTGCACTTCCGCAAGGCCGGGCAGAAGGCCACCTTCACCGTCACCTTCCAGCTGACGACGGGAAGGTCCGGCGAGACGGTGACCGGCGACCTCACCTGGCGGCACGGCCGCACCGCCGTGCGCAGCCCGGTCGTCCTCACCCCGTGGAGCCTGCTGGCCCCGGCGCAGGTGACGGGTCCCGCCGGCAGCGGCAGCGTCTCCTTCCAGGTGACCCCCGGCACGACGTCCCTCCCGGTGACCCCGCGCGGACCCGTCGCGGCCACCCCGGTCCACAACACGGTGTCCACGGACAAGCCCGAGCAGGACTTCACGTTCACGGTGCCTGAGGGCACCCAGGCCGGGCAGTTCTTCGTGACCCCGGACCATCCCGAGGCCAAGCTGTCCCTGCTGCTCGCGTACGACCCGGGCGACGGCCAGACGCCTTACGTCGTGGGGGACCTGGCGCTCGACCAGACCAGGCCGGTGGTGAGCCTGCCGAGCATGAAGGCGGGCACCTACCTGGCCATCGTCGTGACGCTGGGCAGCCAGCCGGAGCTGACGGAGATCCCCTTCTCCTTCCAGGCCAACCTGATCGGCCCGGACAGCCCGACGACGGCCGGCACCTTCACGGTGACCCCGGAGCACCTCGCCACGAAGCCCGGCGTCCCGCTGACGCTGACCGCCTCGTGGAAGGGCGTCCCCGCCGACCGTCCCGCCACCGGTTACATCGGCTACCCCAACGCGGCGGGAACCCTCGTCACCATCGGCTGACGGGACCGCACGCGACGGCGCCGGCCCCCTCGTCACGAGGGGGCCGGCCGGCACCGGTCCGTTCCGGGCGGCCGGATCAAGGACGTACGGCCCCCGGCCCGAAGGGCCCGCCCGGCAGGCCCTTCGGCTTCCGGCGCGAGCGAGCGGCGGAGGGGGCGTCGTCGTGGAGTCCGCCGCGGAGCCCCGCCACGGCGAAGGCCACCGCGGAGGCCAGCAGCGCCAGCGCCAGCGGTCCCCAGATCGCCGGGATCGACCACATCGGCCAGTCGTTGGCCGCCTGCACCCACAGCGTCACGATCGCCGTGACGCCCATGGCGACGCCGTGCCACCGCACGGCCTTCGCCGCGTTCGCGTGACGCGGCCCCGGCGCGAACAGCGACCACAGCGCCCCGACGAGCCCCACCAGGCCGAACGAGAGGCCGGCGAGCGCGCCGCCGAGGCGGTCCTCGGGCCACTCCAGAGGCCCGTCGCTCGTCTCCTGCCACGTCCCCGCGGCATTCCGTACCCCGACGACCTGCCCCCGCCAGATCAGGCCGACGACCTTGTCGCCCGGCTCCAACTGCGACAGCACGGGACCGGGCCAACGGAAGGTCAGGTGCCACGGCTTGCCGGACGGCAGCGACAACTCCGCCTCGGGCGACTCCCGCTTGCCGCTGTGCGTGTCCACCGACCGCACGGTGAACTGTTGCTCCCACCGGCAGTCCGACACCTTGACGGGTGCGGACGCGCACGGCGGCGCCGCACGGAACTCCCGCTCCCGCACCAGCGCACCGCGCGTCAGGAAGACCATCGCCACCCCGACGGCCAGCGCCGTCACGGCGATCAGCAGCCATATCGCGGCTGGTGACTTCTGTTCCGCCGATCCCACTGTGTCTCCCCACCCCCGTGCGACCCCCGCGCGCCCATCCGATCATGTCGTGCCGAAGGCCGCCCAGGCCCGCAGCCGGCAGCGTCGGACGCGCCGGCCTGCCGGGTCAGGGCAACGAGGGGGGCTCCGGGGCAACGGCGACGCGGCCGGCCCCTCCGTGCGGAGGGACCGGCCGCGCTTCGTGCGGACGCGGATCAGGCCAGACCGGTCGCCCGGATCACCGTCTGCGTCACCGTGTCGCCCCGCTTGTCCGAGGCACGCACGCGCAGCGACAGGAACTCGGCCCGCCGCGGCGCGTCCAGACGGACCCGGGCGGCGCCGTCGTCCGCGCCGCGCAGCGCGAGCTTGTGCCACGTCCGGCCGTCGTCGTACGAGACCTCCACCGCGTCGGTGCTGACCCGCCCGGCCGACGCACCCGGCAGCGGGGAAGCGCTGACCGTGAGCTCGGCGTCGCGTCGCGCGGCGCCGGCCGCGTCGGTGCGGATCCCGTAGTCGAGCTGCAGCAGCGGGAGCACCTGCGGGTCGTCCGTGCGCGGCGTCGCGGAGGTGAAGCCCCACTCGGTGCGGGTCGCGGTGGAGTACGGGTACCCCTCCGTCCGCTCGGTGGACGTCACCAGCCGGTACCGGCCCGAGGCCGCCGGGACGTCCCCGCCCAGCCAGCCGCCCTCGGTGCGGGTGACCAGATCGCCGCCCCGGTAGAGCTCGTTCACCTGGGAGGTGGTGCCCGGCCCGACCACACCCGCGTGGTCGCGGCCGCCGTCGCCCCAGGCCGGGATGGTCACGTCGAGCGCGTCACCGCTGCGCCGGGGCAGCCACTGGCTCTCGTTGAGGCGCGGGTGCTCGACGGGGCCGAACCACTGGACGTCGGTGGTGCGTCCCGCCGGGTAGTCGACCAGTCCGGAGAACTGGATGGAGCGGATGCCGTTGGCGGCCTCCTCCATCCAGGTCGCCTCACCGGCCGGGGTGACCCAGTCGGTGCGCTCGGCGCCCGCCGTCGACAGCCGGGTGCCGCCGACCTTGACCCCGAGGTAGGGCTGGATGTCGTAGCGGAACTCGTCGACCTCCGTGCCGGGTTCGTTGCGGAAGCCGACGTCGACCCTGGCCAGTCGGTGCTCGGCGGGCGCGTAGGTCTGCGTCTGCGGGATCGTGCCGTGCCAGGTGTGCACCAGGTCGTACAGGTAGTCCGTCTCGGCGTGGCCGACGACGCGCATCGGCACCGAGCCGGTACGGCTGTCCTGGATACGGCCGATCAGGGTCTCGCCCTCGGTCCGGGAGACGCCCGCGATGACCAGGTCGGTGCGGCGGACGGGCTCCCGCAGCCGGCCGTTCTGGTCGTTCACCACGACGAGCAGCGCGACGCCGGCCTTCTGCGCGGCGGTGAACTGGTCGTCGGCCGCCGCGGCGGCGACCCGGTCGTCGTCGTCCGCCACGAAGCGGACCACCGCCACCTTGCCCTTGGCGTCGGCGGCCGCGTACTCCGCCGCCGTGCCGTTGCCCGCGAACACGGCGGGCAGGGTCTTGGCGCCCTCGGCCGGGCGCCCGGAACCGGGCTGGAGCCACAGGTCGTCGAAGACCTGGTCGCCGGAGGACAGGGCCAGCAGCGGCTGCTGCATGCGCCAGCGCACCGTGTACGCCAGGTCGCCCCCGGAGGCCTTCGGCATGGGCAGCGCCCACACGCTGTCGAAGCCGTCGCCGACGGTCGCGGTGTCGGTGATCGCCGGGGAGCCGTCCTTGAAGGACTGGCTGAAGTCCATGCGGATGTCGCTGTCCGTGGACGTCTTCGGCGTGACGACCTGGGTCCTGCGCAGCTTCGTCCCGTCCAGCGTCGCATCGGTGTCGGCGTCCGCCACCACGACGCCGGTGCGGGCCAGCAGCGCCCGGCCGAAGGAGGACTCGCCGTGGACGCCGCGGACGGCGCCCCAGGTCCAGACGGTGTACGTGCCCGGCGGGACGACGGTGTCCAGCACGCCGTCGAGGTCGGTGTAGAGGGCCTGCGCGAACTCGTCGCCCTTGCGCTGGTACATCACCAGGCCGACCAGCGGGTCGCCGGCGCGGTCGGTGACGTGCACGCGCAGGTGGTGGTACTCGTCCCGGGTGCTGACCGCGAGCAGGGTGCGCGTGGCGGTCTTGCCGTCGACGACGCCCTCCACGTGCCCGGTGAAGCGGGATCCCGCGGGGGCCTTGTCGAGCGTGGTGGTCACGGTGGTGGAGGCGGTGCCGTGGGCGGGCACGGTGAGCTGACGGTCCGTCACGGTGAACAGGCCCTCGGGTGCCCCCGGCGCGTCCACGCGCGGGGTCACGGTGACCGCGGTGTCAGCGGAGTTGGCCCACTCCACGGTACGGGTCACGGTCCCGCCGGACGCCCCGCCCGGGGGGTGGATGCCGGCGTCGGCCGTGGCGGTGGCCACGAGCGTGGCGCCGGTGGCGGCCACCGCGTCCACGCGTCCGTTGCCGCCCGAGTCCGCGGGGATGTCCGGGGTCGCGACGGACGTGGAGACCAGGGCGTCCTTGATCCGGGCCCCGTTCCAGTCCGGGTGCTCCGCCGCCACCAGGGCGGCGACGCCCGCGACGTGCGGGGTGGCCATCGAGGTGCCGCTGAGGGTGGCGTACGAGCCGGTCCCGAAGGGCGCCCACTGGGAGCGGGCCGCCAGGATGTCGACACCGGGGGCGGTGATCTCCGGCTTCATTGCGTCGTCCCGGAAACGGGGGCCGCGACTGGAGAAGTCGGCGATGGCGTCGGAGGAGTCGACGGCGCCGACGGTGAGCGCGGCGTCGGCGGCGCCGGGCGCGGCCACGGTGCCCTCGTACGGGCCGGCGTTGCCGGCGGCTATGGTGAACAACGCGCCCGTCTCGGCGCTGAGTTCGTTGACCGCCTGGCTCATCGGGTCGGTGCCGTCGGTGGGCTGGTCGCTGCCGAGGCTCATGCTGACCACGCGGGCCTTGGCCTCGCGGGCGGCCCACTCCATGCCGCTGATGATCCAGGAGTCGGAACCGCTGCCCGCGTTGCTGAGGACCTTGCCCACGTGCAGCCGCACGCCGGGGGCGACGCCCTTCTCCTTGCCGCCGGACGCGGCGCCGTTGCCCGCGATGGTGGACGCCACGTGGGTGCCGTGGCCGTGGTGGTCGTCGACGTCCTCGCCGGGCACGAAGCTGCGGGAGTCGGCGACGACGCCGTCGAGGTCGGGGTGGCCGGTGTCGTAACCGGTGTCGAGGACGGCGACGTCCACGCCCTGGCCCGTGTCGCCCCCGGCCCACACCTCGGGGGCGCCGATCTGGGCGACGCTGTCGGCGAGGTCGGCCTTGACCTTGCCGTCGAGCCACACCTTGCGTACGCCGCCGGACAGGGCGGGGCCGCTCGCCGCCGCCTTCGCGCCCGCCTGCGGGGTGGCCCGGCCGGTCAGGTCGGCCCAGAACTCCGCCGCCTGGTCGTGGTCCTGGGTGGTGGCGGTGCTGTCGATGCTGGTCAGCGCGCGTGCGCCGGTGGCCCCGTCGGGGAGGGACGGCGCCGCGAGCTTGCGCCGGGCGTCGGAGGAGTAGGTCAGGATGACGGGCAGGCCCTTGGACCGGTCGTCGTCGTAACCGTCGGCGATGAGCCGCGTGACGTTGAAGAGGTCGGTGTCGAGCAGTCCGGCCGCCACGTACCGCTCGGCGGCGAACGGGTAGACGTAGGTGTCGCCGTTCTGCGTGGTGATGCGGGCGTCCGCGCGGTGGCCGCCGGGGCCCTGCACGGTGACGGAGGCACGGCCGTCGCCGCCCGGCGTGACGGTGACCCGGTCGCCGGTGATGAGGGTGACGGTGCGCGGGCTGGAGCCCGAGTGGGCCCGGCCGGTCACGACCACGTTGTCCGTCGAGGAGGAGGGGGTGGCGTGGTCACTGGCAGACGCCGGTGGGATCGCCATCAGCATTGCCGCGACACCCGCGACGATCGGCAGGCCGGTTCGGCCCGGGAAGAGCGGTCTCACAGGGGATCCTTCACGTTAGATCCATCCAATGTCCGCCGCATGCTAGCGAGTTAAACGATTCAACGGGCCGGGAAACGAGAGTGGAACAGCGGCGTCTTTCCGCCCGCTGTCGGGATCACGACAGGGTGAGAACCCCGGCCGCCGTCGCCGCGAAGGGCACGGTGGCGAACGCCGTCGACGCGTGCCACGAACTCCTTGTCGACGTGGCACGGTTCATGGCGGCCGATCTCGGGACCGTGATCCGTGGACGCCCCGTTCCGGTGACCTCGGGCTCGCTGCCTCCGGGCCTCACCCTGAACCCCGGCACGGGGCAGATCGCCGGGACCCCCACCACCGCCGGGGCGTTCACCTTCACGGTGACCGCCTCCGAGACGGCCCCCGCGCAAACGGCGCAGCAGGCCTTCACGTTGACGGTCTCCGCGGCGACGTGCGCCACCGTCACCCCGACCATCACCGGGACCAACAGTGCCAACGTCATCTTCGGCACCCCCGGCAACGACGTGATCTTCGCCCTGGGCGGCAACGACGTCGTGGACGGCCGCGGCGGTGACGACCTGATCTGCGGCGTGGCCGGCAACGACACGCTGACCGGCGGGGCCGGCAACGACCGCATCGAAGGCGGTGACGGAAACGACGCCCTGACCGGCGGTGACGGCGACGACGCCCTCTTCGGTGACGCCGGCAACGACGCCCTCTCCGGCGGTCCCGGCACCAACACCAACAACGGCGGACCCGGCACCGACGCCTGCGTCAACCCGGCCACCGGTCCCGGCTGCAATCCCTGACCGCTCACCGGCCCGCCGTCACGGCGGCGGGCCGGACGTCCGCGCGGAGCCGACGGCGGCTCGACGGGGCCGACCGGCCCGGGCGTCGCACCGCGGCCCGGCTGACGTCCGGCGACGGCGCTACCGCGGTGTGCCGAGGCGGTCGACGAGGTCGTGCCAGCCGGCGTCCAGCCGCTCGATGGGCATGCCCCGGGCCGTGAGCAGGTACTCCACGAGCACGGTGTCGAGGTAGGCCTGCAGCGTGTGCCCGGTCAGTTCGACGTCGCCGGGGGCGCCCGCCTGCCGGAGCAGCAGGGTCAGGTGCGTGAGCCTGAGCTGGTACGACGGGTTGAAGCGGCGGCTCTGCTCCCGGCGCGCGGCGAGGTACAGGTCGCGATGGGCGTGCTCGTGGCGCATCACGGCGGGACCGAAGGCGCGCAGCCGCTCCAGCGGCGGGGCGTCCGGTCCCAGGGGCGGCGGACCGGTGAGGAAGGCCGCCTGGATCTGCTGCTCGATGTGGTCGATCAGCGCGAGCATCAGCCCCGTGCGGTCGCCGAAACGCCGGAAGACCGTCCCTTTGCCGACCTCGGCCGCGGCGGCGACGGCCTCCATGGTCACGTTCGCCGCTCCGTGCTCGGCGGCGAGTTCGGCCGCCACCTCCAGCAGGCGCCTGCGGTTCCGTGCGGCGTCGGCGCGCAGCCGTGGTGGCTCGCCCGCCGGTGTGAGGGTGAGGCCGGCAGGTCCGGCGGAGGCGTCGCGCACGGGGAGGGCGGCGCGGTGCGGCTCGGTCATGGCCACAGCGTAGCGGTGGGAATAGAAGTGGACCGCGGTCCGTTTGACTGGTACAACATGTAACCGGACCACGGTCCGCTTTCAGTTCCTAGCAGGGAGTTCGCCCATGTCCGTCCGCATCCTCGCCCTCGTCGGCAGCCTCCGCGCCGGTTCGCACAACCGCCAGCTCGCCGAGGCCGCCGTCAAGCACGCGCCCGAGGGCGTCGAGATCACGCTCTACGAGGGTCTGGCGGAGGTCCCCTTCTACAACGAGGACCTCGACGTCGAGGGCGCGGTGCCCGAGGCCGCCGCCCGTCTGCGCGCCACCGCCGGCGCCGTCGACGCGTTCCTGCTGTTCTCGCCCGAGTACAACGGCACCATCCCGGCCGTCCTCAAGAACGCCATCGACTGGCTGTCCCGCCCGCACGGTGCCGGTGCCCTGTCCGGCAAGCCGGTCGCCGTGGTCGGCACCGCTTACGGCCAGTACGGCGGCGTGTGGGCCCAGGACGAGGCCCGCAAGGCGGCCGGCATCGCCGGCGCCTCCGTCCTCACGGACGCCAAGCTCTCCATCCCCGGGTCCGTGACCCGCTTCGCGCAGACGCACCCGGCGGACGACTCCGAGGTCGTCGAGGGTCTGACCCAGGTCATCGAGCAGCTCTCCCAGGCCGGTGCCGGCGTCGCCGCCTGAGCCCCCTCCACGCCGGGACCCCGCGGGCCGTCGCCCGCGGGGTCCTGGCGTCTTCCGATCCGGCCCCGTGCACGGCGGTGCGGGCGGGCCGTGAGGAGGCCCGCCCGCACCGATGGGATCCGGCGCCCCGCGTCAGCGGAGGCCGAAGGCCCGGATCACGGTCTGGGTGACCGCGTTGCCCGCGGAGTCGTGCGCACGCGCCCGGAGCGAGACGAACCGGGCCTGCTTCGGGGCCGACAGCTTGAAGCGGCCGTCGTGCCCGCAGGCGGTCTTCCGCCAGGTACGCCCGTCGTCGTAGGACACCTCGAGGGAGACGTCCGAGAGGGAGCCCGCGCCGACGGCGCCCGGGAGGTGGGCGGCCGTGACGGACAGCGCGTCGTTCCGGGCGGCCCTGCCGTCCGCGTCGGTGGCGATGCCGTAGTCGATCTGAGGCAGTGGCAGCACCGCCGCGTCGTCGCCCGCCGGGGCCTTGGACGTGAACTCCCACTCGGTGTGCGTGGTGCCGGAGTAGGGGCTCACCGAGGCGTCACGGCTCGCGTCCAGCACCAGGCGGTAGGGCAGCCGGCCCGTACCGGGGGCGGTGCCCCCCATGCTGGTGTTGGTCGTGCTCTGGCCCAGGCGCGTGCCGCCCTGGTAGAGCGTGAGCGTCTGCCGTGTGCGCTGGTAGTCCATCGACATGCCGACGTGGTCCGCGCCACCCCATGCGGGGATGTCGAAGGCCAGCCAACTGCCGCTGCGGGTGGGCAGCTTGTAATTGTCGTTGAGGTACGGCCGCTCGACGGGCTTGAACCACTCCTGGCTGTGCCGGCTGCCCGCCCGGTACGTGGTGCGCGGTTCGACCTCGTACAGCAGACCGTCGACGTAGGCCTCCTGGCCCCAGGAGTAGCCCGGTCCGGTGGAGACCCAGTCGACCCGCCGCGAGTTCACCGGCTCCCGCATCGTCAGGCCGATGCCCCAGTTGGAGTACACGGGCCAGTCGAAGCGGAACTCGCCGCCGCCCTGGGCCGGGTCGGGGCTGTCGAAGGTGACGTCGACCCGGGCCAGGTTCTTCGTGCCGCCCTTGACGACGAGGTGGCCGGGGATCTCGTTGTGCCACGTCCACATGAGGTCGTAGACGTACGGGCTGACCGGCTGCGAGCCCACCTTCAGCACGGCGCCCCGTGCCGACGCGCGGCGCAGGAGCCGTTCGCCCTCGTCGGTGCTCAGCAGCGCCACGTCGATCCGGGCGGGCGTGAAGGGGTCGTCGGTGTAGCTCCGCAGCTGGCGTCCCGGCTGGTCGTTCACGACGAGCAGGAGCCTGGCGCCCGCCGCGACCGCCGCAGCGGCCTGTTCGGCGTCGCCCACGGTGCCGCCCCGGCGCACGACCACCGCCTTGCCGCGCGCGTCGAGCCCGGCGTAGTCCGCGCTCGCGCCGTCACCGGCGGCCACCAGGGGGAACGCGTAGTGGCCCTGGGCGAGCGCGGTGACGTCCTCCTGCCGCAGGACGTCGGTGAACGCGTCGTTCCCGGCGGTGACGGACAGCGCCGGCTGCTCCTTGCGCCAGCGGGCGCCGAGGTGGAAGTCGCCGTGGGTGACCTCGTGCGTGGTGGGCTGGGCCCAGAGGCTGTCGTAGCTGGTCTGGGTCTCCATGTAGTCGCGCCAGCTGCCGCCGCCCATCGCGCGGTTGTACTCCAGGCGCTGGTAGGTCACCTCGGTCGGCTGTGGTGTCGTCATGTCGACCCGCTGGAGCTTCGTCGCGTCCAGCGTCACCGTGCGGTCGCGGTCCATGACGACCTCGGGGTCGCCGAGCAGTGCCATGCCCATCGAGTGGGGACCGTGCACGCCGCGCACGTCCTTGAAGGACAGTACGGAGTAGACGTCGTCCGGGAGCCAGGTCTCCAGCCGCCCGGTCTGGTCGACGAGGTAGAACGCCGGGTCGAAGTCGCCGGAGCGCAGCACCTCGACGACCCCGGACATGGGCTTGCCCTCGCCGTCCTTGAGGACCATCGTCAGCCTGTGGGCGGCGTCGCCCAGCGACACCGCCGTGTGGGTGACCGTCCTCCCCGCCGTGTCGGCCGCGACGACCTGACCTGACCAGCGGCCGTTTCCGGTCCCCTTCGAACCGTTGATGGTGACGGTGACCTCGGCGGTGCCGTGCGCCGGCACGACGACCCGGGACGCGGACAGCGCGAACAGCCCCGCGGGGGCGTTCGGGACCTGGACGGACAGGGCGAGCGTCACCGGGGAACCCCCGGTGTTGGTGTACGTGACCGGGCGTGCGACCGCGGCGGCACCGCCACCGGCCTCGGCCTGGCCGGTGAACGCGGTCGCCGAGGCGAACACCTCGGCGCCGAGCGCCGAGGGCACGTCCACCCGCCCGCTGCCCGCCTGGAACGCGTCGTACTGCGGGGTCTGCTTCGAGCTGCTCACCAGCAGGTCCTTCAGCTGGGAGCCGGTGAGCCCCGGGCGCGCGGCCGCGAGCAGGGCCGCGGCGCCCGCGACGTGCGGGGTGGCCATGGAGGTGCCGCTGAGCGTCTGGTAGCTGCCCTCACCCTCCGGCGCGTACTGCGAGCGGGCCGCCAGGACGTCGACGCCGGGCGCGGTGATCTCCGGCTTGAGACCGCCGTCGCCGACGCGCGGACCCTGGCTGGAGAACCAGGCGACGTCGTCGGAGGAGTCGACGGCTCCCACCGTCAGGGCGGCGTCCGCCGCTCCCGGCCCGCCGATACTGCCGGGCGTACCCATGTTGCCCGCGGCGATGACGAACAGCGCTCCGGTCTGCGCGCTCAGGCGGTCGACCGCCGCACTGAGGGGGTCCGTGCCGTCGGACGGGGTGTCGGAGCCCAGGCTCATGCTCACGACGTCCGCGTCCTGGTCCACCGCGGCCCATTCCATACCGGCCAGCACCCAGGAGTCCTGGCCGGAGCCCGAGTCGGCCAGCACCTTGCCCACGTGGAGGTCCGCGCCGGGGGCGACGCCCCTCTCCTGGCCGCCCGAGGCGGCCCCGGTGCCGGCGATGGTGGACGCGACATGGGTGCCGTGCCCGTTGCGGTCCGTCACGTCCTCGTCCGGGACGAAGGTCCGGGTGGCGGCGATCCGGCCGGACAGGTCCGGGTGCCCGGTGTCGACACCGGTGTCGAGGACGGCGACGTCGACACCCTTGCCGGTGTCGCCGGCCGACCACGCCTGCGGGGCGCCGATCTGGGCGGTGGTGTCGGCGAGATCGGCCTCGACCTTGCCGTCGAGCCAGATGCGGGCGATGCCGGAGCCGAAGGCGGGGGTGTCGCCGGAGGTGGTCTTGGCGGCGCGCGATCCGGCACCGGGCGCGGAGGTGACGGCCTGCCAGAAGTCGGCGGACCGGTCCCTGTCCTCGGTGAGGGCGGCACCCTGGACGCTGCTGAGGTCCCTGACCCGGGTGGCACCGCGCGGCGTCGTGGAGCGCAGGCCGGCGGCGGTGCCGTAGGAGACGATGAGCGGCAGCTGGTCGAGGTGCGCGTCGTCGTAGCCGTCCGCGACGAGCTTGCTGATGTTGAACAGGCGCCGGTCCAGGGTGCCCGCCGCCACGTAGGGGAGGGCGGATTCCGGATAGACGTAGAGGTCCCCGCGGGACTCCATGATGTGCGCGCGGCTCTGGGACCCGCCCGCGCCGCGCACCTCGACGGTGCCTCCGGCGGTACCGGACTGCCGGGTGATAACGATGTCACCCGTGATCAGGGTGACCGTGTGGACGCCCGCGGGCACGTTGCCCCGCGCGGCCGGGGCGTCGGAGCCGGCGCTCCCGGGCGAGGCGGCCTGGGCCGCCTGGGCGGCGGACAGGGCGGCGGGTTGCGCCATCGACAGGAGGGCGGCGCCGGTGGCGGCGAGCACGCCCCAGCGTCTGGGTGATGGTCTCAAGGGATCCCCTGGCTGTTCCGTGGGGCCGGGGTCGGCCCGACGACGGTTCGGACTGCCCCGGTGGGGGCGGTCGCATCCTGGCCCCAAACCCGGGGACGGGGGCAGGGCGTGCGAGGTGATCTTTCCCACGTCCGCAGCGCGACCGTACGGGTTTGGGATCGTCAAACCCGTCCCCACGTGCGGAAGTTGCCGACCGGACCGATGGCGCGGCGCACCGTTGCGAGCCCGGCGGGCGCCGAGGCGTACCTGGGGGACCGGCCCGGCCGTCGTCGAGCCCTTCGAGAAGCGCGTACGCGCCGCGGTCGCCAGGGGGCTGGTGAGCTTCAGGTTCCGGCACCGCGTCGACGAGGTCGTGCGCACCGCCGGCGTCGTCACCGGGGTCCGCGGAGCCATCCTGGAACCGAGCAACGCCCCTCGCGGCACCCGCAGTTCGCGCACCGTCGTCGGCGACTTCGAGCTGCGCGCCCCGGTCGTGATCGTGACCTCGGGCGGCATCGGCGCCAATCACGACCTGGTGCGCCAGAATTGGCCGGCCCGGCTCGGCGCACCGCCGAAGAACATGATCTCCGGGGTGCCCGAGCACGTGGACGGCCGGATGCTCGCCATCACCGAGCGGGCCGGCGGGCGGATCGTCAACCCGGACCGCATGTGGCACTACACCGAAGGTCTGCAGAACTACGCCCCGATCTGGGCCAAGCACGGCATCCGCATCCTCCCCGGTCCCTCCTCGCTGTGGCTGGACGCCACCGGCAGGCGGTTCTCCGCCCCGGACCTGCCCGGGTACGACACCCTCGGCACGATCAGGACGATCACGGGCACCGGGTACGACTACTCCTGGTTCGTGACCACGCAGAAGATCCTGGCGAAGGAGTTCGCCCTCTCCGGCTCGGAGCAGAACCCGGACCTCACCAACAAGGACATCCCCCTCACCCTCTCCCGCCTGTGGCAGACCCCGGAGCCCATCGAGCGGTTCAAGAAGAACGGCGTCGACTTCGTGGTCTCCTCCTCCCTGTCCGGGCTCGTCGCCGGGATGAACAGGCTGACCGGGCAGGTCCTCATCGACCTGGCCGACCTCAAGCGGCAGATCGACGCCCGCGACCGCGAGATCGACAACCCGTACACCAAGGACGCCCAGGTGATGGGGATCCGCAACGCCCTGGCGTACCCGGGCGACTTCCTCAGCCGTACCGCCACGGCCACAAGATCACGGACCCGGCCGCGGGACCGCTGATCGCGGTACGGCTGAACATCCTCACCCGCAAGACGCTCGGGGGTCTGCAGACCGACCTGTCCGGCCGGGTCCTGGACGCGGCGGGGGAGCCGGTGCCGGGCTTGTACGCCGCCGGTGAGGTCGCCGGTTTCGGCGGTGGCGGCGTCCACGGTTACCGCTCCCTGGAGGGCACGTTCCTCGGCGGCTGCCTCTTCTCCGGCCGTCAGGCCGGGCGTGCGGCGGCGGCCGCCACCGCGACCTGAGGGGCATCCCGTCCGCGGCGGGCCGGTGGCCACCGGCCCGCCGCCGGGGCGCGCGCCCGCCGCTGTCCGGGGAGCGGGCGGAACGCTGATCGATTTCGGACAAGATTTGTTGCCGCCATGACAATGATGTGATCCCGATGTCACGCTGTGTCCGCACCCGCACACGGACGGCGCCATCCCGCACTGCGAGCTCCGCCCCGCCCGGCCCACCCCGCCGGCGGGTCCGCACGGCCACCGTCAGCCGACCGCCGCAGGAGGAGAACTCCTTGTCCCACTTACGCACCCTGCCCCGTCACGCCAGGGCGACCGCCGTCGCCCTGACCGCCGCCGCCGCACTGCTCGGCGCGGCCCTTCCCTCAGGCCCGGCGCTCGCCACAGGCCAGGGACGGGGCAGCACGACGATCGTCGCATCCCCCCACACCGGCGCGTTCCCCGCGCGCCTGTCCCCGTCCGCCCGCGCCACGCTGATCCGCGAGGCCGGCTCCGCGGCGCCCGCGACCGCCAAGGCGCTGCGCCTCGGGCAGCAGGAAAGACTCGTCGTCAAGGACGTCGCCAAGGACGCCGACGGCACCGTGCACACGCGGTACGAACGCACCTACGCCGGACTCCCCGTGCTCGGCGGCGACCTCGTCGTCCACCGCGACGGCAACCGGCTGACCCAGGACCGCGCCAACGACACGACGCTGTCCGTGCCCGGCATACGGCCCGCGGTCCCGGCGGCCACCGCCGGGAAGAAGGCCCTCGCCGCCGCGCCACGGACCGGAAAGCCCCGCGCGGCCGGGGAGCCGCGGCTCGTCGTCTGGGCCGCGACCGGCAGGCCGGCACTGGCCTGGGAGACCGTCGTCACCGCCACCCAGGCCGACGGCACCCCCAGCGAACTGCACGTCGTCACCGACGCCCGCACGGGCAAGGAGCTCTCCCGCTCCGAAGGCGTCAAGACCGGCACCGGCACCGGCGCCTTCGTCGGCACCGTCCCCCTCGGCACCACCGAGGCCGGCGGTGCCTACGAGCTCCGCGACGGCACCCGGGGCGGCCACTACACCACCGACCTGAACAACACGACTTCCTCCGGCACCGGCACCCTCTTCACCGACGCCGACGACGTCTGGGGCGATGGCACCGTCGCCAACCGCCAGTCCGCGGGCGTGGACGCCCACTTCGGCGCCGGCGCCACCTGGGACTACTACCAGGACACCTTCGGCCGCAACGGCATCTACAACGACGGCGACGGGCGCTACAGCCGCACCCACTACGGCAGCAACTACGTCAACGCCTACTGGAGTGACACCTGCCGCTGCATGACCTACGGCGACGGCTCGGGAAACACCCACCCCCTCACCGCCATCGACGTGGCCGGGCACGAGATGAGCCACGGCGTCACCAGCGCCACCGCCGACCTCAACTACAGCGGTGAGTCCGGCGGCCTGAACGAGGCCACCTCCGACATCTTCGGCACCATGGTCGAGTTCCACGCGGACCTCGCCGCCGACACCCCCGACTACCTCATCGGCGAAGAGATCGACATCAACGGCGACGGCACCCCGCTGCGCTACATGGACAAGCCCTCCAAGGACGGCGACTCGCGCGACTACTGGTCGTCCTCGCTCGGCGGCGTCGACGTCCACTACTCGTCGGGCCCGGCCAACCACTTCTTCTACCTGCTCGCCGAGGGCAGCGGCCCGAAGACCGTCAACGGCGTGGCCTACGACAGCCCCACCTACGACGGCGTCCCGGTCCCCGGCATCGGAGCCGCCAACGCCGCCGCGATCTGGTACCGGGCACTGACCACGTACATGACCTCGACCACCGACTACGCCGGAGCCCGCACCGCGACCCTCCAGGCCGCGGCCGACCTCTTCGGCGCCTACAGCCCGACGTACATCACCGTCGCCAACACCTGGGCGGCCGTCAACGTCGGCCGCCGCATCGTCGACGGCATCGACCTGATCCCGCCCGGCGACCAGATCAGCGGCGTCGGCCAGACGGTCTCCCTGCAGGTCGAGGCGACCACCAGCAACGCCGGCGCCACCCTGGAGTACGAGGCCACCGGGCTGCCCGACGGCGTGGGCATCGACCGGGACACCGGCCTGATCTCCGGCACCCCGGACTCCACCGGCACCCACGAGGTCACGGTCACCGTCACCGACAGCACCGGCGACACCGCCTCCACCGCGTTCACCTGGACGGTCGCCTACGTCTACGGCAACAGCACCCGCGTCGACATCCCCGACGCCGGGGCCGCCGTCGAGTCGCCGATCACCGTGACGGGCCGCGGCGGCCACGCCTCCGCCGTCACCCAGGTCCACGTGAAGATCGTCCACACCTGGCGCGGCGACCTCGTCGTCGACCTGGTCGGGCCCAGCGGCCGCACCTACCCGTTGCTCAACCAGACCGGCGGGTCCGCCGACAACGTCGACCAGACCTTCACGGTCGACGCCTCCGCCGAGACGATCGACGGCACCTGGAAGCTCCGCGTCCGCGACGCCGTCGCGCTCGACACCGGCTACATCGAGAACTGGACCATCACCCCGTAGCGGACCACACTCCGCTCCGCCGGCGGGCCGGGCCACCCCCCTCCCGGCCCGCCGGCGCCCCACGTCCCCGATAACCCGTTGCCGCGGGCGGACACGACGGGTGATCATCGCGGGATGATCACGACCCCGCCCGACGGCCGCGCCGGAATCGACGCGTCACTGGTCAAGCGCCTGCTCGCGGCGCAGTTCCCGCAATGGGGCCACCTGCCCGTCACCCCGGTGGAGGCCGACGGCTGGGACAACCGCACCTACCGCCTCGGGCACGCCATGACGGTCCGTCTGCCCACCGCCGAAGGCTACGTCCCCGCGGTGGCCAAGGAGAACGAGTGGCTGCCCCGGCTCGCGCCCTCGCTCCCCGTCGCCGCCCCGTCCGTCCTCGGCATGGGCGCCCCGGGCGAGGGCTACCCCTTCCCCTGGTCCGTACGCGGCTGGCTGCCCGGCGAGACCGCCGCGCCCGAACGCATCGCCGACCTCACCCGGTTCGCCGTGGACCTCGGCGAGTTCCTCCTCGCGCTCCAGGGCTGCGACCCCACCGGCGGCCCGTCCGCCGGCCCGCACAGCTGGTACCGGGGCGCGTCGCCCGCCCACTACGACCAGGAAACCCGCCGCTGCCTGGCCCTCCTCGACGGCCACGTCGACACCGCCCGCGCCCGCGCCGTCTGGGACGCCGCCCTCGCCGCCGAGTGGCACGGCCGACCCGTCTGGTTCCACGGCGACATCGCCTCCGGCAACCTCCTCGTCCGCGGCGGCGAACTCGCCGCCGTCATCGACTTCGGCACCTCCGGCGTCGGCGACCCCGCCTGCGACCTGGTCATCGCCTGGACCATGTTCTCCGGCTCCGGTCGCGAGGCGTTCCGCCGCACGGTCCGCCAGGACCCCGCCACCTGGGCCCGCGCCCGCGGCTGGGCCCTGTGGAAGTCACTGCTCGTGCTCGCCGACACCCTCACCACCGACCCGGCCCGCGCCGAGGTCAACCGGCACGTCATCACCGAAGTCCTCGACGACCACGACCACTTCGCGCGGGCGGCCGTGGCGGGGTGAGGGGCCGGATCAGGCATCCGCGGCGGCGCCCGGCCACCGGAGGACCAGGCGGGTGAAGACCTTGTCGATCACGTGTCCCGCCGGGAGTTCGTGGTCCGGGGTGCCCGCGGGGTGGACGGACAGGGCCGGATACCCCGTGCCGCGGACGTGCCGGTCCCAGGCGCGCACGCACACGACCAGGCGCTCGGCCGACAGGGGCCCGGCCGCGCCGTAGGCGTGGACGACGAGTTCCAGGCGCCGCCCCCGGGCCTCCGGCCCGCCCGGGACCTCGGCGTGGGTGAGATGGGCGAGGGAGCCATCCGCCACCACGGCGGCGGCGTCCCCGCTCCTGGGAAGGGCCACGCGCCCTGGACCCCGTGAACCGCCCCGCACCAGGCGGCAGAAGCCGGGCAACGTGGTGGCCGCGAACAGCTCAAGCGTCTCCAGGGACTCCTCGGCCGCGACGGTGACGCCGGTCCTCAACTCATGACGCCCGCCGCGCAGCGTCTCCCCGACGCCGGCCGTGTCCGGCACGGTGCCGTCCCCGAAGCGCAGCTGCAGCCCGGCGCCGGCAAGGTCGACCACCGGAAGGGTCCGTGCCGCGGCCCCGCGGTCGCGGACGAATCCGCAGTACGTCCATCCGCGGGAGCGCAGCACCTCACCCTCCTTCTGGAGGGCGATGGCGCGGGTGTAGCCGTGGATCTCCAGAGGCAGGACGAGGTACCGCCCGTCGGCGAGCTGACGGACCCACTCGGGGGAGACGTCCCAGGTCCGGTAGGTGATCACACTCGCGTCGAAACCGCCCCGCGGGACGTGACCCGGCGCCCCGTGCCCGCCGTCGCCGAGTACGACGGTGACGCGGCCGCTCCCTGCCTCCGCGGTGAGGCGCCTGGTGCGACGGACCACGTACGGGTCGACGTCGACCGTGACGACCCTTCCTGCCGGACCGACGACGTGGGCGATGAGTTCCGCGTTGTACCCCGCGGATCCGGCCTCGAACACCGTCATGCCCGGCTCCAGACGCATCTTCTCGAGCATGTCGGCCTGCAGCCACGGCGCGGAGACGGAGCTGACGGACTCCCCGCTCGCCGTGCGCCGGGTGACGACGGCGAGATCGTGGTCGTACGCGGTGGCAGGCGGGCTCTCGGGGACGTACCTGTGCCGCGGCACGGACCGGAGGGCCTCCTGGACCGCGGGCGAGGGGGCCCAGCCCCCACGGACCACGTCGTCGGCCATGCGCTCGCGCAACCGCGCCGCCGGTGCCGGTTCGCCCTCGACCGGGGGTTGCCGGCCGGCCGTCTCATAGGTCGTCGTGGACGGCTGGTCCGGCACGACGCCGGGCCATACGGTGGCGAGGGCCTGTGCGGACGGCGCGAAGACAGGCCCGAGCGCGGCGAGGGCGTGCAGCTCGTGCCACTCCCACCGCAGGAAGCGGTCCGGCTCGCGCACGGTGGGTTCGCCGGACCAGGAGACGGCCCGGACGACGGCGGAGAGGCGGCGGACGCGGCCGCGGTCGTCGTGGAGGATCGCCACCAGATGGACGTCCTGCGTCCCGCAGGACAGGCCGGTCTCCTCGGCCAGTTCCCGTACCGCGGTCTCCGGGAAGGTCTCGCCCGGTTCGACGCGGCCGCCGGGCAGTTCCCACATGCCCTCGGCGGAACGCCCCAGGAGCACGCGGCCGCAGCCGTCCGTGACGACCACGCACGCACCGGCGACCGCTGCCGCGTCCGGTTCGCCCGCCTTCTCCACCGCCGTGAACACCGGGCGCGGATCGCGCAGCACGAGCACGGCGAGCCCCTCGGCGTCGAAGCGGTCCACCGAGGCCCACCCCTCGACGAGGACGCCGATCTCGTCCTCGTCCAGGGCGATGCTCCTCCGCTCCTCCGGGGTGTTCGCGGCCAGGGGCGTGATCACCACGAGGGCACCCCCGGTGCGGAGGCGGGCGGCGAGACGGCGCAGTACGCGGGAACGATCACGGAGGAACGCGACCACCAGGCGCAGCGTGATGAGGTCGTAGCCGGCTTCGTCCAGCTCGGCGGGGACCTCGCGCTCGACGTCGCCGCACAACCACCGCACGCCGTCCGAGGCGTACGCACGCTGTGCGGCCCGCTCCAGGGCGCTCTCTGTGAAGTCGACGCCGTCCACCGCGTACCCGAGCCCCGCCAGGTGCAGGGTCAGCTCCCCGGTGCCGCAGCCCACGTCCAGCGCGCGCGACCCGCTCACGGCCGGAACGTGCTCGGCGAGCAGGTCGCGTTCCGTTGCGGTGAGCCCACGGAAATCCCGCCCCGCGGTGTAGTGCTCGTCCCATGCTGTCCGGCTCGTGTAGGCCAACGGAACACTCCTGTCGCGTGGGTGACGGGCGGGCCGGGCAATGGCCGTTCCACCGGGTCCAACGAACAGGAGGGGCCCGACGACCGGGCCGCTTTCAGCCGTCATGGGGGCGTTGTCACGTCGGGGGCACGGCGTTCGTGCCGTACACCGACCCTTGGCGCACCGGCACTCCGCGCGAGGCGGTGATGGCCGAAACGCCGGCCGGCTCAGCCCGCGCGTTCCACCGCGCTGCGCTCCACGCAGAACTCGTTGCCCTCCGGGTCGGCGAGCACCACCCAGCCCGTGCCGTCGGGGCGGCGCCGGTCGTCGACCTGCGTCGCGCCGAGCAGGAGGAGGCGCTCGACCTCCTCGTCCCGGGTGCGGTCCTGCGGCTGGACGTCCAGGTGCACGCGGTTCTTGACGGTCTTGGGGTCAGGAACGGTCACGAAGAGGATGCCGGGGCCGCCGTCGACCTCGATCAGCGCCTCCTCGTCACCGGGCTTGTCGTCCTCGTGGAGCGGACGGTCCAGGACGAGGGACCAGAAGCTCGCCAGACGGTGGGCGTCGGCGCAGTCGATCGTGATGTGGCGCATTGCGGAGGTCATGGGGCGGATTCTGGTCCACGGCGCCGGACCGGGGCAACGTGGTTGTGTCAGGGGCGGCCGATAGCGTTCACGCGTTCCCCCACCGGATCCCGTGAGCCCGGAAGCAGGCAGCGACAGCCGTGAGCGACGACGTCCTGTCGGTCATACCGACCGACCCCCGATGGCAGCCCGACCGTGACGCGGCAGAGCGTGTCGCCGCCCTCGTCGCCTCGCTGGAACCCGGGGATCCCGACGGTGCGGACATCGAGATCGAGGTCAGTCGGTACGACACCATCACGCCGGTCGAGTGCGGCGGCAATCTGGTCGCCATCGGCTGCCCGTTGTGCGGTGGCCCCGTCGACACCGCCTGGTGGTCGGCCGTGTTGGACGCGCACCGGGACGAGGGCTTCGTGACGCTGTCGGTCGACGTCCCGTGCTGCGGGGGTGCCACGGTGCTGGACGAACTGCACTACGACTGGCCGTGCGGGTTCGCGCGCTTCGAGATCGCCGTGTGGAACCCCCGCCGTGACTGGTTCGGCGACGACGAACTGGCCGCCGTCGGTGAAGCGCTCGGCCACCCCGTCCGGCAGATCAGGGCTCACATCTGAACGGGCCGGGCACCGGCCCGTCAGTCCGCGCGCCCTGTCGCGGCCACCGTCACGCCGAGGCCGATCATCGCCAGCCCGCCGGCGCCGCCGATCGCGGACAGGCGGCGGTCGGAGCGGCCCAGCCAGACGCGGGCGGCGGAGGCGGTCAGGCCCCACAGGGTGTCGCTGACGAGGCCGATGCCGATGGGGACGAGGCCGAGGAGCAGCATCTGCGCGGGCAGCGACCCGGCGGAGTGGTCCACGAACTGGGGGAGAACGGCGGCGAAGAAGACGATGCCCTTGGGGTTGGTGACCCCGACCGCGAGGCCGTCCGCGACGGTCCGCAGGTCGCCGCGGACGGGCCGCTCCGGGCCGCCGCCCATCGCGCCGACCGTGAGCTCCCGGCGGTGCCGGAACGCCTTCACGCCGAGGAAGACGAGGTAGGCGGCCCCGGCCAGTTTCACCACCAGGTAGAGCGTCAGGGACCGCTCGATCAGCGAGCCCAGGCCGAACGCCACGGCCACCACCAGGAGGTACGAGCCGATGAAGTTGCCCAGCACCGACGCGAGAGCGGTGCGGCGACCGTGCGCCAGGGCGCGGCCGATGACGAAGAGCACGCTGGGCCCGGGGATGACGATGACGAGCAGGGACATCGCCGCGAACGCGAGCAGCCGGTCGGTGGACACCATGGTCCCTCACCTCCGCGGCCATTGAACCAGGTGCCCGGGGGCCCCGCCGGTCGTGCGCCGGCCGGCAGGGAACCCCGGGGACGGGACCGGGACCCGTCAGTCCCGGCCCACCACGGCCTGGGCGTACGGGACCAGCCGCACCGGCCCGACGAGCCCGGTGCGCTGCGAGGCGGCACCGCCGTACACGGACGGGTCGCTGACGCGCAGCCGGTTGAGCAGCGGCGTGGCCACCTCGACCTCGATCGTGTTGCTGCCGCGGCGGAGCAGCCCACCGAGGTCCACCACGGGGTTGATGTGGCTGGTGACCGGTGCCGGCCGCCCGTTGACGCTGACCCGGAAGGTGTCGGTGACCTCGCCGAGGTCGAGCAGGGCGCCGAGGCCGCCGCTCCAGGACCGGTCGAGTTCGACGGTGGCGCGGTAGCGGCCGATGCCGGCGGCGTCCGTGAGCTCCGGGATGGCGTTCCACGGCGCCAGGGCGTCGAGGGCGATCCGGTGCCGGACGACGGTCGTGCGGTCAGGGTCCACGCCGGGACGCCAGTCCTCCGCGTCCAGGGTCCAGGAGGTGAGCTCCCGGGGCGCGGGCACCTCCCCGACCACGGTGCCGACCGAACCCCCGCGCGACAGCGCCGTGGTGTAGGTGCCGGCCGCGCGGGCGCGCAGGACGAGCCGGCCGTCGTCGAAACGCACGTCGTCCGCGTCCGTGGTGACGGCGTGGGTACGGCCGGGCTTGCCGTGGAACCGGCCCGGCGGTGCGAAGGCCACGACCATCGACTCGGCCGGCTGCAGCGCCACCCGGAAGGTGAACAGGTCGCCGTCCTGCGCGTACAGGGCCAGCGGCCGGGCCTCGCCCGTCCACGGGTCCAGCAGGTACGGCACCGCGCCCGAGCGGGTGCGGCGGACCGTGACGGCGTGGTCGATCGCGGCGACGGGGGGCTTCACGGTCTCGGCGTGCTTGCCGTTGACGAGGTAGAACCAGTCGACGCCCTCGTCGAAGCGGTGCATCGTGAGCAGCGTCGAGGGCACGGCGTAGCTCACGTCGGGCACCAGACCGAGGTCCGTGAGGGCCTGGCCCACCGCCGTCTTGTCGGTGACCTGCCGGACCCGCGGCTGTGCCAGCAACTCGACGACGAGAGCGCGGAGTTGCGTCAGGATCGAGTCGTCCTCCACGCCGGGCGTCGTGACCGTCGTCCAGTCGCCGAGCAGGACGACCGGCAGCCCGGCCCGTGTCAGGCGCAGCAGGTGGCGCGCGTCCGCGAGGGTGAGGGTGACCGCGGAGCCGGAGAAGAAGTCGCCCTCGACGAACAGCGCCCGGTAGGCGGGGCCGTCGGGGGCCAGCCGGCCGTCGCGGACCTTCGCCGACGGCAGGTCCAGCAGGGGCCCGCTGAGGAACTGGTGGGTCCAGCCGAGCGGCACGCCCGTCGAGGTGAACCAGGACGCACCGATCCCCGTCGCGGTGTAGCCGGTCTGCCGGAAGACGGCGACGTCGATCCGGGAGGTGCCGCGCTGCATGGCGTGGTGCACCCGGGACAGGTACCCGGACACGTCGGTGACGTGCCGCCAGGTCGGGTGCCGCGGGCCCCAGGACTCGCCGTAGCCGACGGTGCCGTTGTAGGGGGTGAAGGCCGCGTAGCCGGGCCACTTCACCCCGGGCAGCGTGGCGTACGAGAAGCCGTGCACGACGGTCTGGTTGACGCCGGCCGCGTACGCGCCGCCCATGGTGCGCAGGAACTTCTCCCACGTGGTGCTGTACGCGGAGCCGGTGTAGGCGCCGGCCTCGCAGGACAGCACCGTGTGGCCCGCCATGTCCCGGCCGCCGGCCAGGCAGCGGTAGTCGTCGAGGTTCTTGAAGCCCAGCGACTCGCCCTCGGGGATGTCCAGCAGCGCGGCGGACCGGATGGCGTCGGTCTGCAGGCCGTACGGCTGCGCGCGCATCCCCAGGCCCAGCGAGTGCGCCCAGTCGCGCAGCGCCGTGAGGTGGTGGGTGTTGTACAGGTCGCTGACGGTGTCCCAGAAGTCGTGCCGTATCTGGCGGGTCGCGACGGCGTCGTAGGCGTAGACCTGGTTGCCGCCGCTCATCGCGATGACGGGCAGGACGGGCAGCAGCGGGTAGCCGTTGCGCTTCTCGAAGGCGGCGGGCAGCCCGGGGGTCCAGGGCAGCGCCTTGGTCTCGATCTCCAGGGAGTCCTCGAACAGGACGCCGCCGGCGCTCTTGAGGAGGCCCCTGATCTCCTTGGTGAGCAGGTTCCGTTCCCAGAAGCCGGTGACGGCGGCGGTGCCGGCCGCGCTGAAGTGGTCCACGACGTACGCGGTGGGCGAGGTGTGCGGACCGCCCTCGGGGGTCTGCCCGGTGCCGCGCTGCCAGAAGGCGGTGAGCACCCAGTCGCCCCCGCCGGGCGCGGTCCAGTCCACAGCGCCGTCGGCGACGTGCGCGGTCAGGTCCTGGACGCTCGCGCGGTCCAGGCCGGTCTCCTTGCGGGTGGCGTTCTCGGGGGCGATCCGGGTGGCCAGCAGGCCGAGCAGCCGCTGACGGGTGACCCCGGACGCGGGGGCCGCGGCGGGGGCCGGCACGGGGCCCGAGTAGGCCGTCCCGGCGGCCACGGTGACGGCGCCGAGGGCGAGTTCCTGCACCGCGGCGTCGCTGTCGGGGGTGATCCCGGGGACGGCCGCGGGCCAGCTGGGGCCGATGGTGAGGTCGATGGTGACGCCCCGTCGGCGGGCCTGGTCCAAGGCCGCATGGACGCCGGCGACCCAGGCGGGGCTGCCCCAGCCGTGGTGCTCGGTGTCCAGGACGGAGGTGTCCTTCACGCTGTGGTGGACGGCGGCGATCTCGGCGCCGCCGAACCCGGCGTCGGCGATCTGGTCGACCTCGCGTCTGATCTCGTCGGGGTCCACCAGCCCGTCCGGCCACCACCAGCGGAACTTCGGCCGCACCGCGCTCCCCGGCTCGGCGAACGCGCCCGCCGCGCCGCCCGCGTCCGCGGTCCCGGTCCCGGTCCGCGCCTCGGCGGCGGCAGCGGGCAGTGCGGGGGCCAGCGCCGCCGTGGTTCCCGCGACGGCGGTGGCGATGAGGAGGCTGCGACGGGAAACCCCGCCGGCCTCGGGGCGGTTGCTGTCGTCGTGCATGGTTCCGTAGCTCCCCGGAGTGAGAGGTGGAGGTGCCTTTCATCCCGGAGTGATCAGTGCCGAGATGCACCGCGCTGCTGATCGGCCGTACATTGAACCGTTTCAATCTTCGCGGAGGCTACAGCGAGGTCCCGGTTGGGGGCAAGATCCCGGCGGGCGCGAACCTCGACGGGTGTGATGGGGGAGGCCTGCACGGCCGTCAGGAGCGGGCGTGCCGACGGCCTGCGCCGGACCTCCGCGGCGGGTGCGGGGCGTGAGATGAGAACGTTTCAGGCGGGGATCGCGCGGCACGCGGTCGCGATGGGTTCCGAGGTCGCCGGGAGGGTGCGGCGCAATCCGCCGTGCGGGCGGACTCGATGAAATCCGGCACGCCCGGCGTCCCCTTCCCGCATTTCCACCGTATAGCGCACGGGGGGCCTTGCCGCAAGGCCCCCATAGGGGGCGAAAATCGCTCCTCACGCGCCGGGGAATGGCGCAGGACGGGAGCGAGATGCGTTTTCTGTTGTCCACGATCGGGACACGCGGCGAAGTCCAGCCGCTGGTCGCGCTGGCGGTCGAATTGAAGGCCATGGGGCATGAGGCGGTGGTGTGCGCGCCTCCCGATTTCCGTGAGTGGGCCGGGTCCCTGGGAATCACGTACGTGCCCGTCGGACCCGCACTGCGCGGTACCGCGAAGCAGAGTGCCGTAACCATTCCGACCCCGGAGCAACGGCGCCTGATGATCGAGGGCACGGTCGCCGCGCAGTTCGAGGCCGTGGGCGCGGCCGCCGAGGGCTGCGACGCAGTCGTGGCGGGCGGGGCCCTGGCCGTCGCCGCCCGCTCGGTGGCCGAACAGCGGGGCATCGGCTACGTGTACGCGGCGTTCGCCCCCATCACCTTGCCCTCCGAGCGGCACGCACCGCCCGTCTTCGGCATGCTCGGGCAGCGACCCGCGGCCGGGAACGCCGACCACCGCGCACTCTGGGCCGAGGACGCCGCACGCTGGAACGCCCTGTGGGCCGGCCCCCTCAACGCCCGCCGCGCCGCCGCCGGACTGCCGCCGGCCGAGGACGTGCGCGCCCACATCTTCACCTCCTCCCCGTGGCTCGCAGCGGACCCGGTGCTGGCCCCCTGGCCCCAGCCGTCCGCATCACTCGACGTGCTCCAGACGGGCGCCTGGCTGCTCCCGGACGACCGGCCGCTGTCCCCCGAGGTGGAGGCGTTCCTGGACTCCGGGGAGCCACCCGTCTACTGCGGCTTCGGCAGCGTGCGCGCACCGGACGGCGTCGCCGGCACGGTGATCGGCACCGCCCGCGCGCTCGGACGACGCGTCGTCGTGTCCCGGGGCTGGGCCGATCTGGCGCCCGTGGACGACGGTCCCGACTGCCTGACGATCGGCGAGGTGAACCAGCGGGCGCTCTTCCCGCGCGTCGCCGCGGTGCTGCACCACGGCGGCGCCGGCACGACCACCGCGGCGACGGCCGCGGGGACACCGCAGGTCGTCCTCCCGCAGATGTTCGACCAGTTCTACTTCGCCGGCCGCGTCGCCCGGCTCGGCATCGGCAGCGCCCATCCCGCCGGCGCCCCCGCAGCGGACCGGCTGCGCACGGCGCTCCGCGCCGCCCTCGCCCCGGAGGTGGCCGACCGGGCCCGGTCCGTCGCCGGCACCGTCCGCACCGACGGCGCGCGGACCGCCGCGCGGCGCCTGGCCGAGGGGGTCTGACGCACCGGTCGCCCAGCCGGCCCCGCCCGCTCCTCGACGCCTACTGGTCGACGGTGAAGATCACGGCACGGCCCGCCCGTCCCGCCGCCCGGTAGAAGTCCTTCAGCCCGGGCAGGAACGCCTCGGTGTAGGCCAGGTCCTCCGCGTCGCCGGTGCCCTGGTAGGCCTCGAAGGTGAGCGTGGCGAAGCGCTCGCGCAGCCATACGGCGTCCAGCGGCTCCAGGGCCGCCGCGACCTCGGGAACCTGGTCCGCGGTGACGTGGCAGACGATGTAGTCGTCCTCTTCGTGGAGCGGTACCCCGCCGAGGATGACGTGCGACAGGGGGAACTCGCCGTTGTCGAAGCTCAGGTCACCGTCCGTGAAGCACCGGTGCAACGCGTCCCAGGACGAGTCGAGTTCGCACAGGTGGTCGCTGCCCCAGCGCTCCTCGATCTCCTCGACGACCGCGGCCAGCGCGTCGTCGTCCTCGCAGGCCAGAATGCGTGCGGAGTCGGTTTCGTCCAAGGCGAAGAGAACGGCGCGGGTCCCCATCGTGCCCTCCCGGCGGGTGCGCGGATGCGGTGCGGTGCGATCCAACCACACGGCCGTCCGGGCTCCGCTACGTTCGGGCCATGCGGATCACCAAGTACACCCACGCCTGCGTGCGCATCGAGCACGAGGGGCGCGTGCTCGTCGTCGACCCCGGGACGTGGAGCGAGCCGGCCGCGCTGACCGGGGCGGACGCCGTACTCGTGACGCACGAGCACATCGACCACGTCGACGTCCTGCGCCTGGCCGGGCTCGGCGTACCGGTCCACGTTCCCGCCGACGCGGACGTCCCGCGGCTGGAGGCGATCCGCGTCACCCCCGGTTCGGAGTTCACCGCCGCGGGTTTCCGCGTGCGCGCGGTCGGCGGCCGTCACGCGCCCGTCCACGCGGGCCGGCCCGCCTGCGCCAACCTCGGTTACGTCATCGACGACGCCGTCTACCACCCCGGTGACGCCCTGCACGTGCCCGGGCAGCCGATCGAGACGCTCATGGTTCCGCTCCAGGCCTCCTGGCTGAAGACGACCGAGGCGATCGACTTCGTCAACGCGGTCTCACCGCGCCGGGCCTTCGGGATCCACGACGGCCAGATCAACGAGCGGGGACTCGGCAGCGTCAACGGCTGGCTCGCGGAACAGACCGACCACGGGTACCGGTACCTGCGGCCCGGTGAATCCCTCCGAACGTGAAGGTGCCTCCCCCGGAGACGGCGACGGCGACACCGGCAGACCGGCGGCCGGCCGGCGCTTCGGCGCCCACCGCTGACGTCCACGCACAGATGGCCCGCGGGTGAACGCCGTTCGTCGGGAAGCGGTACCACGGGGGCCGGCGGCACTACGATCGCGCGATGGCTGACGACACCTTCCTCGCGCACGGCCCCCGGGTGGCCATCCGGCGGATCACCGCACGGGACCACGAAGAGATCGGCGCGCTCTCCCGGGAGAGCGCCGCACTGCACGCGCCCTGGGTGCCCGCGTGGGAGCACACCCCCGAGTCCTTCCGCGCCTGGGTCGGGCGCTTCGACCACCCGACGCACGAGGGATTCGTGATCTGCCTCCCCGGGACCGGCGCCATCGTCGGCGGGGTCAACATCAACAACATCGTCAGGGGCACCATTCAGAGTGGTGCCCTCGGCTACGTCGCGTACGCGTCGACCGCGGGTCGCGGCTACATGACGGAGGGGCTCCGGCTCGTGATGGCCTACGCCTTCGGTGACCTCGGCCTGCACCGGCTGGAGGCCAACATCCAGCCCGCGAACGTGGCGTCGATCAGGCTGGTGGAGCGGCTGGGCTTCGAGCGCGAGGGGTACTCCCCGCGCTTCCAGTACCTGGACGGCGCCTGGCGGGGCCACGAACGGTGGGCCGTGACGGCCGAGATGGCGATGGGCGAACCCCGCGAGGCGGACTGAGGCACGCACGCCGCCGGGCGCCGAGGACGGTCGCGCCGCGGTGTTAGCGTCCCGGCCATGGACGACAGCGTTTACGTGGGCAATGCCGGTGAGGACGCGCCGCTCGACAAGGGGTGGCTGCTGGGGCACTTCAAGGAGGCGGGCGACCCCCGGCACAGTGACGCCGTGGAGATCAAGTGGGGCGTCCATCCGGCGGGGGACGAGCGCGGGGAGTGGGTGCGCGGGGAGGAGCGGACGGCGCTGCAGGTCCTCGTCAGCGGGCGGTTCCGGGTCGACTTCCCCGGGCGGTCCGTGGTGCTGGCGCGTCAGGGGGACTACGTCGTCTGGGGCAAGGGCGTGGACCACTCGTGGGTGGCGGAGGAGGACTCGACGGTGCTGACCGTCCGCTGGCCGTCCGTGCCGGGCTACGCCGTCCCGGCCGCCGAGGAGGAGTAGCCGCCCCGCCCCGCCCCGGGCCGCAGCCCGCGGGGAGCTGGCTCGAAATTTTCGGCGGCACCGTCGAGTCGAGCCGCCGGATGCCGATGGCGGCCTCGGCGGCCCCGCACTGATCAGGGAAAAGGTCCGCAGATCCGCATCATCCGGACGGTGTGGCCTGTCCGCCACCGTGGCTGGAACTATTCGCTCGGCATCGTCACTTCACTGTTGCCGCACCGTAAATCCGCACGTGGTCGGCTCGCCGTGGGACCGCTCCCACGGTGAGCGGCTGACCGACTTTCGGACAATGATCTCCGCAGTGATGACAGTGGACGACCATGCTGAAACGATCCCCCACGTCGCGCGAGCATCACTCGCACGTCATCTCGCGGAGGCATCAAGGGCCTCCAATGTTCCCGTCCCCGACGGCCGTTCACGCGGCCGGGCACAAGGAGCTCCACGAGTGACGAACCATCCCGCTGTCACGGGCGCCAGTTCACCGCCGAATCCCTCTCCCACCCGCCGTGCGCGCGGAGCACGCGGCCGCGTCGCGGCGACCGCCGCCGTGACCCTGGCCGCACTGCTGACCCCCCTCCTCCCGGCCACCGGCGCAGCCGCCGTGTCCGAGGGCGACGGGACGGCACCGCGCAAGATCGTCGCGGAGTCCCGGCCCGGGGCGCGCTCCGTCGCCCTTTCCGCCGCGCAGCGCAAGCAGCTGCTCAAGGCCGCGTCCGACGGGCGTACCGCCACCGCCCGCGCCCTCCAGCTGGGCGACAAGGAAGCGCTGATACCCAAGGACGTCATCAAGGACGCCGACGGTACGGTGCACACCCGTTACGAGCGCACCTACGCCGGGCTCCCGGTCATCGGCGGCGATCTGGTGGTCCACGAGCGGGCGGGCGGACGCACCGTCAGCAAGGCGTCGGCGGCCCGGATCACGGTGCCGACGACGAAGGCCGCCGTCAGCGCCGCGAAGGCGAAGAAGTCCGCCCTCTCCGCCGCCAAGAGCGAGCGGACCCAGGACCCCGCCGCGGACGGCGCCCCCCGCCTGGTCGTCTTCCTCGGCGACGGCAAGCCCACCCTCGCCTGGCAGTCCTCCGTCACCGGCACCCAGAAGGACGGGACCCCGAGCCGGCTGAACGTCGTCACCGACGCCGCGACCGGCAAGGAGCTCCAGAGCGTCGAGGAGATCCGCTCGGGCACCGGCAACAGCCAGTACAGCGGCCAGGTGCAGATCGGCACCGTGAACAACGGCGGCGTCTACGAGCTGACCGACCCGGAGCGCGGCGGGCACAAGACGTACGACCTGACCGGCGTGGGCGGCATCGGCAACCTGGTCACCGACGACGACGACGTCTGGGGCGACGGCACGCTCTCCGACCGCCAGACCGCCGCCGTGGACGCCGCCTACGGCCAGCGCGAGACCTGGGACTTCTACAAGGGGCGCTTCGGCCGCAACGGCATCGCCGACAACGGTGTCGGGGCGTTCTCCCGCGTCCACTACGGCGACTCGTACGCCAACGCCTTCTGGGACGACGGCTGCTTCTGCATGACGTACGGCGACGGCCGCGGCAACGAGCACCCGCTCACCGAACTCGACATCGCCGCCCATGAGATGACGCACGGCGTCACCTTCGCCACCGCCAACCTCACCTACACCGGGGAGTCCGGCGGCCTCAACGAGGCGACCAGCGACATCATGGCCACGGCCGTGGAGTTCGCCGCCGACAACCCCGCCGACGTCCCCGACTACATGATGGGCGAACTCGCCGACGTCCGCGGCACCGGCAAGCCGCTGCGCTACATGGACCAGCCGTCCAAGGACGCCGATCCCGTCAAGGGCACGTCGCTGGACTACTGGACGCCGCAGCTGAAGAAGGAGGACGTCCACCACAGCTCCGGCCCGGCGAACCACTTCTTCTACCTCCTCTCCGAGGGCAGCGGGAAGAAGACCATCAACGGCGTCGCCTACGACAGCCCCACCTTCGACGGCCTGCCGGTCGCCGGCATCGGCCGGGACAACGCGACCGACATCTGGTACCGGGCGCTGACCACCTACATGACCAGCAGCACCGACTACGCCGGGGCCCGCACCGCCACCCTCCAGGCGGCCGCCGACCTGTTCGGGCAGGGCAGCGACACCTACGAGGCCGTCGGCAACGCCTGGGCGGCGGTCAACGTCGGCGCCCGCTACGTCAACCACATCGCCCTCGTGACCCCCTCCACCCGCCCCGTGGCCGTCGGTCAGCCGATGACCCGTCAGATCGAGGCGGTGGGCTCCAGCCCCGGGCGGCTGGTCTACTCCGCGCACAAGCTGCCCAAGGGCCTGTCCATCAACGCGCGCACCGGCCTGATCAGCGGCACGCCGAAGAAGGCCGGCACCTACAAGACGGCCATCACCGTCGAGAACACCGCGCAGCACAAGGCCAAGCGCACGGTGCGAATCGACTGGCCCGTCCTGGCCTCCGGCGGGCGCTTCTTCGTCAACCCCGCCCGCTACGACATCCCCAACTGGAAGACGATCGAGTCGCCGCTGATCGTGACCGGCCGCAAGGGCCAGGCGTCCAGCGACCTCAAGGTGACGATCGACCTCGTCCACCCGTGGGTCGGCGGCCAGATCGTCACCCTGGTCGCCGAGAACGGTACGGAGATCCCGGTGAAGCCCTGGTACTGGGACACCGGCGAGGGCGAGGTGCACGCCACGTACACCGTGGACGCCTCGGCGGTCCCCGCCAACGGCACCTGGAAGCTGCGGGTCACGGACAACACCCCCGGCATCTTCACCGTCGACCCCGGCTACCTCGACCGCTGGAGCCTGACCTTCTGACCACCGTGCGCAGCCGGTGCCGCTCCGGCGCCGGCTGCGCCGTCACGGTCGGGCGCCGGACCGTGCCCCGGCACGTAAGGGCGCACCCGATACGTCTGTGGTGCGACGCCCACGACCCTGCGGAAGTACGGACGCACGGCGACTCCGTTGCTGAACCGGCCCGGGCCGGGAGCTCGCCAGGACGGCCCCGTCCGTCCTGGCACCGCAGGACCTCGGACCGGTCGCGCCTCGGGGCGTGCCTACCTGGAACGGGTGCCGCTGGTGCGCTCCACGGCGGGCGCCGCGGAGCGCCTGGGCGGCACCACCCGGGTCCGGCGACGGTGTCCCCACCGACCACGTCAGCCGCGGCAACGCCTCGCTCGACCGGGTCCGCGCCGTCGACGGGCGCTTCGGGCCGGTCGACGTCGCGCTGCTGTTCGCCGGGGCCGCGCGCACGGCCCCGGTCGACGGCTGCCTCACGCTCACCGCCGCCCAGGCCGCCCAGGCCGCGCGGACACAGCCTGAGAAGGACCCGCCCGGCGGACCCGCCCGGGACTCCGCACGAAGGCCTGCGGCCGGGGACGCCCCGGTATGGACGCGCAGCGTCGATAATCGACGTATGAGTCAGCGGAACGCTTCGAACACCACGCTGGGTGACTTCCTGCGGGCGTGCCGTTCCCGGGTGAACCCCGGAGACGTGGGCCTGCCGGACGACGGGCGGCACCGCCGGGTGCCGGGACTCCGGCGGGAGGAGCTGGCGCAGCTGGCCAACGTGAGCGTGGACTACGTGGTGCGCCTGGAGCAGGGCCGTACGGTGCACGTCTCGACGGCGGTGCTGGAGTCGCTCGCGCGGGCGCTGCGCCTGCGGCCCGACGAGCGCGACTACCTGCTGCGGGTCGCTGCGGCCGGCGCAGAACCGTCCGCCTCCGCGCCGCCGCGCATCCGGCCGCAGACGCAGACCCTGCTCGACGGGCTGCAGGAGTACCCGGCCCTGCTGCTGAGCCACCGGCTGGACGTCCTCGGCTGGAACCCGCTGGGCGCGGCCCTGATCGCCGACTTCGCCGCCGTTCCGGAACCGCAACGCAACCTGGTGCGCATGGCGTTCCTGGACCCGGCCTTCCGCGAGCTCTACGCGGACTGGCGGACCGTCGCCCGCGAGTGCGTCGCCTACCTCCGCATGGGCGCGGCGCGCGACCCGCAGGACCCGCGGCTGAAGGTGCTGGTGCAGGAACTCGCCGAGGCCGACGCCGACTTCCGCCGCTGGTGGTCGGACCACCGGGTGCGGACCCGGGCCGCGGGGCAGAAGACCTTCCGGCACCCGGTGGCCGGCACGATGACGCTGGACTTCCAGAGCCTCGTCGTGGGCGACGACCCGGACCAGACCGTCTTCGTCTACACCGCGCAGCCCGGCACACCCGCCCACGAGGCGCTGCGGTTCCTGGCCACCTGGTCGGCGAGCCCCGCCGCCGTGCGCCCGTGACCGGAACTGGCTGGTACTGCCGGTCCCAGGAAGCCGTCGCCTACGGTTGATCCTTCTCTGGCCCGCCCTTCGCCGCGGGCACACGCTGGGACACGTCGACAGAACGACCCCCAGTGATCATGAGGAGCACACCACCATGACGACGTGGTTCATCACCGGCGCATCCCGCGGGTTCGGCCTGGAAATCGCCCGGCAGGCTCTCGAGCGGGGCGACAACGTCGTGGCCACCGCCCGTACCCCCCGTGCCGTGGAGGAGGCCCTCGCGGCCCACGCGGACCGGCTGCTGGCCGTACCGCTCGACGTGAACGACGAGGAGCAGGCCCGGGCCGCCGTGCAGGCGGCGGTCGAGCGCTTCGGCACCATCGACGTCCTCGTCAACAACGCGGGCAGGGGCCTGCTCGGCGCGGTGGAGGAGACCAGCGACGCCGAGGCGCGCGCGGTGTTCGACACCAACGTCTTCGGACTGCTGACCGTGACCCGTGCCGTCCTGCCCGTCATGCGGGCCCGGCGTTCCGGACGGATCGTCAACCTCAGCTCCGTCGGCGGCTTCGTCGGCTGGGCGGGCTGGGGCCTGTACTGCGCGACCAAGTTCTCCGTCGAGGCCGTGACCGAGGCCCTGCGGCTGGAGCTCGCGCCGCTCGGCATCCAGGCGACCGCCATCGAGCCCGGCCCGTTCCGGACGGACTTCCTGGACTCCTCCTCGCTGCACCGCACCGAGCGGGTCATCGAGGACTACCAGGACAGCGCGGGAGGCATGCGCGCCTGGGCCGACGACAGCAACCACGCCCAGGACGGCGACCCGGTGAAGGCGGCGGCCGCCATCATCACCGTCGCCCGGGCGGAGGAGATGCCGGCCCGGATCCCGCTGGGCAAGGCCAGCCTCGCCGACGTGGAGGACAAGCTCGCCGCAGTGGCCCGTGAGATCGGGACGTGGCGGGACCTCGCCCTGTCCACCGACTTCACCTCGTGAGCCGGGCCGGCTCCGCGGCGCCGTGAAGGCCCCGGGTCCCCCGCCGTGACGGCGGGGGACCCGGGGCCCGGGCTGTGCCGGCCGGTCTCAGCGCAGCGCCTCGGGGCCGCCGTTGAGCGCGGTGAGCAGTGCCAGGGGCGTGGCCGCGGCCCAGGCCTGTGGCGAGCAGGAGTGCGGATACGGCACGGGGACCGGGTGCTCGTCCCGTCCGTACCCGGCCATCACCTCCGGCAGCCGCCAGTCGTGCGCGGCGGCCGCCTGGACCAGCCCGTGGGCGATCTCCGAGGCCTCCTCCGCCAGACCGCTGCGCGCCAGCCCCAGCACGACGACCGCGTTGTCGTGCGGCCAGATGCTGCCGCGGTGGTACGACAGCGGGTGGTAGGGGGCCTGGCCCGACGCCAGGGTGCGCACCCCCCAGCCGGAGAAGAAGTCGGGCTGCAGCAGGCGCCGTCCCACCGTCCGGGCGTCGGCCGGGTCGAGGATGCCGGACCACAGCAGGTGCCCGGCGTCCGAGGCGAGGGCGTCGACCTGCCGGTCCTCGCCGTCCAGGGCGAGGGCGGGGAAGTCCGGGCCGCTCATCCAGAAGTCCCGGCGGAACCGTTCCCGCAGGTCCGCCGCGGCCTTCTCGAGCCGTGCCGCCTCCTCGGCGTCGCCCCACACGGTCCGGGCCAGGCGCGCGGTGCGGACCAGGGCGTCGTAGGCGTAGCCCTGGACCTCGGCGACGGCGAGCGCGCCCTCGGGCCGGCGGCCGTCGGCGAAGCAGATGGCTCCTTCGGAGTCCTTCCAGTTCTGGTGCGCGAGCCCTCCGCGCGCGGCGTCGGAGGTGTAGCGGAGGTAGCCGCTCCCGCCCAGCCCGCCGTCGCGGAACATCCACTCCACCGCGGCACGGGCGTGCGGCTCCAGGCGCCGTGCGAGCCGCGGATCGCCGGTCGCCGCGCTGTGGGCCTCCAGCAGCACCAGGAACAGCGGCGTGGCGTCGGCACTGCCGTAGTAGCGGCCGTACGGCACCTGCCGGAAGTGGGCGAGTTCACCGTGCCGGACCTCGTGCACGATCCGGCCCGGCTGCTCGAGGCGGGCCGCGTCGTACCGGGTGCCCTGGGTGGCCGCCAGCGCGAGGAGGGTGTCGGCGGCCAGTTCCGGCCGGTACGGCAGCGCGAACAGCGAGGTCAGCAGCGAATCGCGGCCGAAGAGGGTGAGGAACCAGGGGATGCCGGCCGCGGGCACCAGCAGCGGCTCGCCGGCCGGGCCCGTCGCCGGTACGCGGAGCCGGGCCAGGTCGGCCAGGCCCGCCGCGCAGGCCCGGGCGAGCTCGTCCCAGTTGGTGAGCGAACGCGGCCGCGGCCGCGCCTGGACGAAGCCGTCCTCCTCGGCGGCATGCCGGTTGCGGACCGCCAGCGGGTCCGGGGGAGCGGCCGGTTCCGCGGCGCCGTGGGGCACCGCCCGGACGCTCAGGGCGAGCTCGGCCGCACCGTGTCCGGGCAGGGACAGCCGCCAGGTGAGCAGGCGCGCGGTGCCCTCCGGCGCCAGCGGGCGGACCTCCGCGGGGGCGGGGGAGGCGGTGACGGTGGTCCGCGCGTCCCAGTCCTCGCCGCGCCGGTAGCGGAAGGTGACGCCGTCCGGCCGGTCCTCGACGGTGCGCCGCCCGTCGGCCTTGTCGTAGTGCCGGTGGTCGCCCCGCAGCTCGAACTGGTCGGCGAAGTCCGCGTCCACCTCCAGCGCGATCTCCACCGTCGCCGGCTCCGCGCGGTTGCTGACCACGCGGACGCGCTCGGTGAGCGCACCCGCCACGACGGCCTGGCGGCGGAAGAGCGCGTACGCGGGCGGTTCGTCGCGGCCGCCCTCAGGGGTGAGCACGAAGCCGTCGTCGGAGGAGGTCAGCAGGGACGGCGCGACGCCGTCCGCGGTGAGCCGCCAGCGGCTCAGGTGCCGGGCGTCGCGGAGGAAGAGGCCGTCCGGGGTGTCGCCACGGCGTCCGGTGATGTCGCCGGAGCGGCTGGTGGAGGCGAAGGTGCCGCGGTGGACCAGCAGACGTTCGACGGTCATCGGGCGGGCTCTCCTTGCGGTGTCCGGTGCAGCAGGTCCAGGGCCAGCGCCGCGGTCCAGCTGAAGCGGCGGATGCCGCGGCCCTGGCCGCTGTGCGGTTCGACGTACTCGGCGAAGCCGGTGCGGCGGGCGTCGTCGAGCGCCTGGTCGCGCAGGGCGCCCGCCGCCTCGGTCGCGCCGTGCTGCCGCAGGCCGCGGTGGACCAGCCAGGCGGTGTTGAACCAACTGGGGCCCCGCCAGTAGCGGTTGCCGTCGTACTCGGGGGCGGTGAGGTCGTAGCTCGGCACCAGGTGCACACGGCCGAGCCGGAAGCGCTCGCCGTGCGCCGTCGCGATCAGCGACCGTACGACGGTGTCGGGGAGGCCCGGCACGATCAGCGGTACGAGTCCCGCGACGCTGTGGCCGCCGGCGGCCCCGCCGGTCGTCAGGTCACGGGCGAGGAAGATGCCCGCGGTGGGGTCCCACAGCCGGTCGACCAGCGCGGCCGTGGCCTCGGCCGCCTTCCGGCGGTGCGGTCCGGGGTCCGCGCCGGCGGCCGCGGCGATCTCGGCGAGGGCGTGCTCGGAGGCGATGAACAGGGCGTTGAAGCAGGGGTCCTCGAGGGCGAAGGCGTGCGGGGTGCGCGCGTCGTCGTAGCCGTGGTCGCGGTAGTCGGCGGCGAGCCGGACGTAGCGGCCGTAGTCGAGGTCGGTGGGGCGGTCGGCGGGCGCGCTGTGGTCGAGGTCCGCCCTGCGGAAGGACTCCGGCGGGGCCGGTTCGACCCGGGCGAGCGCCGCGTCCCAGACCGGGCTGTTGTCCAGGCCGGGCTCCCAGGGGTGCACCACGGCCGCCAGCCCGCCGCCGCCCAGGTCGCGCGAGGCGGCGAGGTAGCGGTGCCAGGCGGCGAGCCGGGGGTACATCCGGCGCAGGAAACCGCGGCGCCGGGACTCGGCCGGGTCCGCGAGGTGGACCTGCCAGGCGGCGAGGGCGTGCACCGGGGGCTGGACGATGCCGGAGGTCTCGATGTCCGCCGGCGCGCCCGAGGCGGCACCCGCGCCCGAGCTGCGCCAGAAGTCGGGGCTCGGGAAGTACGCGTCCAGGGGCACCGAGGGGTTGAAGACGATGTGCGGGACACGGCCGTCGCGCCACTGCGCCCCCAGCAGGGTCTCCAGTTCGCGCTGGGCCCTGCGCGGGGCGAGCCGGGCCAGCCCGATGGCGATGAAGGCGGAGTCCCAGCTCCACTGGTGCGGGTAGAGGGTGCGCGAGGGGACGGTCGCCGCGCCCGTCCAGTTGGACAGCAGGACGCGGGCGGCGGCCCGGCGGAGCGCGGTGTCCTGGTCCCCTTCGCGGTCTGGGGAGCGCAGGGCCGGTTCGAGGACGGCCGTCATCCGGCGGCCCGGTGCAGGAACGCGGGGACGGAGCGCACGGCGTCGACGGGGTCACCGGTCAGACGGCACTCCGCGGCCAGGTAGCCGTCGTACCCGGCGGCGTCCAGCGCCCCGAGCCAGGCCGGCCAGTCCAGGTGGCCGGCGCCGGGCTGGAAGCGGTTGGAGTCGCTGACCTGGGCGTGGCCGATCAGCGGTGCCACGGCCAGGATCGCCGCAGCAGGATCGGTCTCCTCGATGTTCATGTGGTAGCTGTCGATCCCGATGCGCACCGAGTCCAGACCCACGGTGCGGATCAGGTCGGCGGCCTGCTCCAGCCGGTTGACCATGTGGTCCTCGTAGCGGTTGAGGGGCTCCAGGAAGAGCGTGACACCCTCGGCACGGGCGTGCTCGCCCAGTTCCGTCAGACCCTTCAGGAGCACCTCGCGGTCCTCCTCCTCGCTGCGCGGCGGTTCGAAGGGCGGCAACCTGCGGGAGAACATGCCGTACGAGGCGGGGGTCTGGGCGCCGCGGCCGCCGAGTTCGGCGATGACGCTGAGCTGCGACTTCATCTGGGCGACGGCGTCACGGCGCAGGTCGGGGTCGAAGGCGCCGAAGAAGTGCAGCATGTCGACGCAGACGGTCGGCATGACGACCCCGTCGGCCTGGGCCCTGCGCAATTCGGGGAGCCGGTCGCGGAAGTGGAGGTCGCCCTTGCCGCGCAGTTCGATGGCGTCGTAGCCGGCTTCCTGGGCGAACTCCCACTTCTGCTGGAGGGTGTCACCGGGCAGCAGCTGTTCCTGGCAAGCGGTCTTGAACATGATCGAAGGGCCTCTCAGAACTCCAGGACGACCTGGAGCGCGTCGGCGGGACGCTCATCCAGCAGGACGTAGGCTTCGGCCGCCTCGGCGACCGGGACGACATGGCTGACGAGGGACTTCACGTCGACGCGGCCCTCGGCGACCAGCCGCAGGAAGGTCTGCTGGAGGCGTTCGACGCTCCAGCGCCCGCTGAGCTGCGGCGGGACCCCGCCGATCTGGGAGCAGATCAGCTGCACGCGGTTGTGGTGGAACTCGTCGCCGAGCCGCAGGCCCACTCCGTCGCCCTGGTAGAAGCCGGAGGCCACGACGCGCCCGCCGACCGCGACCGAGCGCAGGGCGTCGTGCAGGGCCGGGTAGGCGCCGCTGATCTCGATGGCGACGTCGGCGCCGCGGCCGTCGGTGGCGGCGCGGATCCGCTCGGCGACCGCGTCCGTGCGGGCGTTGAGGGTGGTCGTCGCGCCGTACTCCGCGGCCTTGGCGAGGCGGACGTCGAGCGCGTCGACCGCGGTGACGCGGGCGCCGTTCAGCTGGGCGAGCCGGGTGGTGAGCAGCCCGATGACGCCCTGGCCGAAGACGGCGACGTCCTCACCGAGGTGGACGTCGGCGCCGAGGACCGCGTTGTAGGCGATCGCCCCGACGCGGGCGAAGGCACCGGCCAGCGGCTCCAGGCCGGCCGGGAGCACGTGCCCGACCATGCGCTCGGCGGGCACGACGCCCTCGCTGCGGTGGCCCCAGATGCCCCAGACGAGGTCGCCCACGGCGGGCATGCCGGGGACGTCCGTGAGCTCGGGTGAGACTTCCGTCACCTCGCCGACCTCGGAGTACCCCCAGCCGGCGACGGGGTACTCGATGCCCGCCGCGCCCTCGCGGAACAGGCGCGCCTCCGGGTCCCAGGTGCGGGTCAGGTACGGGTTGGTGCCGCGGTACGCGGTGAGCTCGGTGCCCGCCGAGATGCCGGAGTAGCGGGTTCGTACGCGCAGATGGCCAGGGGGCAGGGGGACTGACTCGCTCGGGGCGACCTCCACCTGACGGGGGCCGGTGAACTGGACTACGCGTTCCACAGGGGACTCCGGAAAGATCGGTTATGCGGTCCGTTCAGCCATCGACGGCTGACTTACGTCGAAGATATCCGAGACTTAAGTCTTGTCAACAAGCAAAAGTGGTGCTCTGATGCAACGCGTACGTAACGCAAGGCTGACGATGAGGACGGTTGATGCGCATGTGGTCCCGACGGTCGAGGGCGCTGGCGAGCGGCTTGGCCGCCGTAGTGGGAATCGGGGTGATGTCCGGCTGCGCGGCGCAGGACGACGGGAAACCCGACAACAAGATCACCGTCTGGAGCCTGGAGAACCTCACCGACCGCGTGGAGGCGACGAAGAAGACCATCGCCGCCTTCGAGAAGGAGTCCGGGGTCAAGGTGAACCTGGTCGGGGTCGACGAGGGACAGCTGCCGCAGCTGATCATGTCGGCCGCCGCCGCGGGCACCCTCCCCGACGTCATCGGCGGCATACCCCTCGCGCCGGTCTGGCAGATGTACAGCAACGGCCTGCTGAACACCGACGCCACGAAGAAGATCGTCGACGACCTGGGGGCGGGGACGTTCAACAGCAACGCCCTGAAGCTGACCGGCGACGGGGCCACCCGCCTCGGCGTGCCCAGCGACGCCTGGATGCAGATCCTCGTCTACCGCAAGGACCTCTTCGCCAAGGCCGGGCTCGCCGCCCCCGACAGCTACGACGCGATGCTCAAGGCCGCGCGCGAGCTCCACAGCGGCGGCACGAGCGGCATCTCGCTCTCCACCGACCCCGGTGACGTCTTCACCCAGCAGAGCTTCGAGGACCTCGCCCTCGCCAACGGCTGCGAACTCGCCGACACCAAGGGCGACGTCACCCTCGACAGCCCCCAGTGCGACCGCGCCTTCGACGCCTACAACAAGCTCGCCGGCGACTACGGCGCCCCGGGCACCCAGACCGTGGACACCACCCGGGCCACCTACTTCGCCGGGCGCTCCTCCATGATCGTCTGGTCCACCTTCCTCCTCGACGAGCTGGCCGGACTGCGCAACGACGCCCTGCCCAGCTGCGCCCAGTGCAAGAAGGACCCGCAGTACCTCTCCGACAACAGCGGGATCGTCACCGCGCTGAGCGGACCCGACTCCACCAAGCCCGCCCAGTTCGGCGAGGTCTCCTCGTGGGTCGTGACCAAGACCGCCGAGACCGCCGCCTCGGAGAAGTTCATCGAGTTCATGATGGGCGACGGCTACCAGGGCTGGTTCGGCATGGCCCCCGAGGGCAAGATCCCGGTCCGGGCCGGAACCGCCGATGATCCGCAGAAGTACCTCAAGGCCTGGCGGGCCAGCGACATGGGCGTGGACACCAAGAAGTCCATGGAAGAGGTCTTCTCCCCGCAGCTGCTCGACGAACTCGCTGCCGGCGTCGGCAACATGAAGCGCTGGGGCATTACCCAGGGCCAGGGCGCACTCGTGGGCGCCACCATCGGCGAACTGCCCATCCCCAAGGCGGTGGGTGACATGACCACCGGCCAGACCTCCCCCCAGGAGGCGGCCGAGGAGGCCGACGAGGAAGTCGCGTCCCTGCAGAAGTCCCTCCAGTGAGCCGCCCCCGGCCTCGTCCTTCAAGGAAGCAGTGATGAGCACCGCACAGAGCACACAGCAGCGGAGAACGCCGGAGGCGGACACCGCGAACACCAAGTCCCAGCGCCCGCTGACCCTGGCCCAGCGGGAGAACCGCGCCGGACTCGCCTTCGTCTCGCCCACCCTCCTGGTGGTCCTGGTCGTCGTGGTCCTGCCGATCGCCTGGACCGTCCTGCTGGCCTTCCAGCACGCCCGGCTGGTCGACATCCAGGGCATGGGCTTCCTGTCCAACTGGACCTGGGGCAACTTCAGCCAGGTCTTCACCTCGCCCGGCTTCTGGACCTCCCTGTGGACCACCCTGGTCTACACGGTCGGTGCCACCGCCGGCTCCATCGTCCTCGGCCTGATCGCGGCGCTCGCGCTGCGCCGTCCCTTCCGCGGCCGGGCCCTGCTCCGCGGCACCATGCTGCTGCCGTACGTGGCGCCCGTGGTCGCCGTGACCTTCGTCTGGGAGATCGCCCTCAGCCCGCAGTTCGGCATCGTGAACGAGGTCGGCACCAAGGTGTTCGGCTGGGACGAGCCGGTCGCCTTCCTGTCCACCAGGTCCCAGGAGATCTCGCTCCTCGGGTGGCACGTCCACGTGCCGCTGGCCCTGCTCACCGTGATCGCCTTCGAGACCTGGCGCTACTTCCCCTTCGCATTCCTGTTCCTGATGGCCCGTCTGCAGGCGGTCCCGGAGGGGCTGGAGGAGGCCGCCGTCGTCGACGGTGCCACCATCACGCAGCGGTTCCGCCACATCCTCCTGCCCCAGCTGATGCCGGTCATCGCCCTGCTGTCGGTGCTGCGCTTCATCCTCACCTTCAACAAGTTCGACGACATCTACCTGCTGACGGGCGGCGGCTCGGGCACCGACGTGGTCGCCGTGCGCGTCTACGACTTCCTCACCGCCCGCTACGACGTGGGCGCCGCCGCGGCCCAGGCCCTCGTCCTCGCCGCGATCCTCGCCGTGCTGCTCGGCATCTACTTCAAGTTCTTCGCCAAGAAGGTTCAGGAGGAGGCGTGATGGCCAGTCGCGCACAGATCGAGGACCGCACCTTCGCCGTCCTGCGCTGGGTGGTGATCGCCGGACTCGCGGTCATCACGATCTTCCCCTTCTACTACATGCTGCTGCTCTCGGTGAAGCCGATCGACCAGCTGCTGCTCGATCCGGGCAAGCTCTGGGTCGGCACCTCCGAGTTCACGCTCGACACCTACCGCACCGTCCTCAAGTCGGTCGACGACGGCGGCCAGGGCTTCCTGCGGATGCTCGGCAACTCCGCCCTGGTGGCGCTCGGCACCATGCTGCTGACCCTGCTGGTGTCGGTCCCGGGCGCCTACGCCATCACCCGGCTGAAGTTCTTCGGCGGCCGGCAGGTGAGCGCGCTGTTCCTGGCCGTCTACCTCTTCCCGGCGACGCTGCTCGCGGTGCCGCTGTTCGTCATCTTCGCCCGGATCGGCCTGCAGGGCAGCCTGTTCGGCCTCGCGATCGTCTACATCGCGCAGACCGTCCCGGTGTCCATCTACATGCTGAAGAACTACTTCATCACCATCCCGGAGAGCATCGAGGAGGCCGCCGCCCTCGACGGCGCCTCGCGGCTGCAGACCGTGCGCAAGGTCGTCCTGCCGCTGGCCGCCCCGTCGTTGATGGCCACCGGGCTGTACGTCTTCATGATCGCCTGGAACGAGTTCCTCTTCGCGCTGCTGTTCCTCGCCGCCGAACCCGGCAAGTGGACGGTCTCCCTGGGCCTGCAGCAACTCGCCAACGGCATCGAGGTACCGAAGACCGTCCTCATGGCAGGCTCCGTCGTGCTGACGCTTCCCGTGGTACTCCTTTTCTACGCGGCCGAACGGCTCCTCACCGAGGGCCTGACCAGCGGCGCGGACAAGAGCTGAGCACCATGGCCCGACACGAGGGGGAGCGAGGACGGATGGCTACGCCCTGGAGCACCGCCGGACACCTGCTGGAACTGATCAGGACCGGGCAGGCGACCACCCGTGGGGAACTCCAGCGCGTGACGGGCCTGTCCCGCTCCACCGTCGGCCAGCGGCTGGACCAGCTCTTCGCCGCGGGCTGGCTGCGCACCGTACCCGGCGGGCAGTCCACCGGCGGACGCCCCTCCACCCACCTGCAGTTCGACTCCGGGCACGCCGCGGTGCTCGCCGCCGACCTGGACACCACCAGCGCCCGCGCCGCGGTGCTGGACCTGTCCGGCCGGGTGCTCGCCGAGCACACCGGGGAGTTGCTGCTCGACCAGGGCCCGGAGCGGGTGCTGGACGAACTGGGCCGGTGGTTCGCCAAGCTCCTCGTGGCCGCCGGCGTCCCGGCGGCCACGGTGTGCGGCGTCGGCCTGTCGGTGCCCGGCCCCGTCGACTGGACCACCGGCGTGGTGGTCCGGCCGCCGATCATGCCCGGCTGGGACGGCTACCCCGTCCCGGCCCGGATGCAGGAGGCGCTCGCCCACCACGCCGGCCTGCCCGCCTCGGTACCGGTCCTCGTCGACAACGACGCCAACCTCATGGCCCTGGGTGAGCAGCGCGGCTCCTGGCGCGACTGCTCGGCCTTCGTCCTGGTCAAGGTGTCCACCGGCATCGGCGCGGGCGTCGTCATCGACGGCAGCGCCTTCCGCGGGATCGACGGCGGCGCGGGCGACCTCGGGCACATCCGCCTGCACGACGCGTCCGACGCCCTGTGCATGTGCGGCTCCCACGGCTGCCTCGCCGCCGTCGCCAGCGGCCGCGCGCTGGCCGGGCAGCTCAGCGCCCTCGGCGTGCCGGCCGGCTCCGCCGCGCAGGTACGCGGGCACCTCGACGCCGGCCACCCCGACGCGGTGCGTCTGGCCCGCGAGGCCGGCCGGCGCTGCGGCGAGGTGCTGGTCACGGTCGTCACCCTGCTCAACCCCGGGGTCCTGATGATCGCCGGGGACCTCGCCGAGACCCACTTCGTCACCGGGGTGCGCGAACTGCTCTACCAGCGCGCGCTGCCCCGGGCCACCCGCAACCTGCAGGTCGTGACCTCCCGGCTCGGTGACCGCGCCGCCCTCGCCGGCGCCACCGCCATGGTGGTCGAGCACCTCTACGCCCCGGACCAGGCCAACGAACGCCTGACCGCCGCGGCGCCCAACTGACCCTGGAGCACCACCGTGAACACCCCTGCCCCCGTCGAGGTCGGGCTGATCGGCGCCGGCCCCTGGGCCCGCGCCATGCACGCGCGGATCCTGGCCGCCGGACCCGAGACCCGGCTCACCGCCGTCTGGGCCCGCCGGACCGAGGCCGCCCGCGAGATCGCCGCCACCTACGGCGCGGCGACGGCCGGCAGCCCCGAGGAACTCTTCGACCGCTGCGAGGCCGTGGCCTTCGCCGTGCCGCCCGCCGTCCAGGCCGAACTGGCCGTACGGGCCGCCAAGGCCGGCAAGGCCCTGCTGCTGGAGAAGCCGCTCGGCCCCGACCTCGCCTCCGCACGCGCGGTCGCCGAAGCCGTCGCCGAGGCCGGTGTCGTCTCCCAGATGGTGCTGACCAAGCGCTACCAGGCCGAGACCCGCGCCTTCCTGCGGCGTGCACGGGAGGCCGAGGTCACCGGTGCCCGGTCCTGCTACCTGCACGGGGCCTTCCTCGGCGGGGAGTTCGCCACCGGCTGGCGCCTGGAACAGGGCGCCCTGCTCGACCTCGGTCCGCACCTGATCGACCTCCTCGACGCGGCCGTCGGCCCGATCACCTCGATCCGCGCCACCGGCGACCCCCGGCGATGGGTCGAGGTCACCTGCGAGCACGAGAACGGGGCGGTCAGCCAGGCCTCCCTCTCCGGTAGCGTCCGGCTGCCGAAGCCGCGTACCCGGATCGAACTCCTGGGCCCCGGTGGGGAGCTCGTCTACGACACCTCCGCCATCGACCA
>NZ_JARAVL010000010.1:97168-278244 GCF_033792725.1 Streptomyces sp. PA03-5A
GCCGTGCGCTCCGGCCGTGCGGGCGAGCTCGACGCGCGACGGGGACTGCGCCTGCAGGAGCTCATCGACGCCGCCGTGCGCTGATGCCCGGCGGGTATCGCAGGGCGGGGAACAGGTCCTGGACGCGGTGCCCGCCGCGGGCGGTCAGCCAGTCCTCCCTCTCCGGTAGCGTCCGGCTGCCGAAGCCGCGTACCCGGATCGAACTCCTGGGCCCCGGTGGGGAGCTCGTCTACGACACCTCCGCCATCGACCACGAGGAGGGCTGGCCGGTGCTGCGCGCCGAGTTCGCCGCCGCCGTGCGCTCCGGCCGTGCGGGCGAGCTCGACGCGCGACGGGGACTGCGCCTGCAGGAGCTCATCGACGCCGCCGTGCGCTGATGCCCGGCGGGTATCACAGGGCGGGGAACAGGTCTTGGACGCGGTGCCCGCCCCGCCAGAAGACTCGGAGGTGTCACAGGACACCACGAGAGAGGCGAGCGTCATGAAGGTCTTCCTCACCGGAGGCTCCGGCTACATCGGACGGGCCACCATCGAGGCCCTGGTGCGCCGCGGGATCCAGGTCGTCGCGCTGGCGCGCACCGAGGACTCGGCCCGGGTCGTCGGCGACCTCGGGGCCGCCCCCGTGCGGGGGGAGCTGACCGATACGGACGTGCTGCGGGCCGCCGCGCGCGCCGCCGACGGGGTCATCCACCTGGGCCAGCACTACGGTCCCGACACCGCCGAGGTCGACCGGGCGGCGGCCGAGGCACTGCAGGACGGCGCCGGGCCGCGGCCCTACGTGCACACCGGCGGGGCGTGGGTCTACGGCGACACCGACGGCGTGGCCGACGAGGACGCCCCGCTGTCCCCGCCGCGCCTCACCGCCTGGCGGCTGGAGAACGAGAAGCGCGTGCTGGCCCGGGCCGCGACCGGCGAACGGCCGGTCGTGGTCATGCCAGGCCTGGTCCACGGCCGCAACGGCGGACTGGTCGAGGCCTTCTATGCGGCTCCGGGCCGGGAGACCGGCTCCGTGCCCTGCGTGAGCGACGGCGCCAACCACTGGTCGACCGTGCACGTCGACGACGTCGCCGAGCTCTACGCGCTGGCCCTGAACGCCGCGCCCGGCTCGGTGTACGCCGGGGTCAGCGACCTCCACCCGACCCAGGCGGAGATCGCCCACGCGGTGGGCCGGGCGATCGGCCATCCCGGGTCGGTCCGGCACCTGACCGCGGCTGAGGCCGAGGAGCGGATGGGCCCCATCGCGGAGGCCTTCGCCCTGGACCAGCGGCTCACCGGCGCCCGGGCCCGCCGGGAGCTGGGCTGGCGTCCCTCCCGGCTCGACTTCGCGGCCGACCTCGCCCGCCCCTGAGCCTCTCCGCTGAGGAGTGCGGGCCGGGCGGATACGCTCGGAGGTGTCCGTCCCGGTGAGCAGGCGAGGAGGGGCCCGTGGATCTGGATCTGCGCAAGCTGCGCTACTTCGTCGCGGTGGCCGAGGAGCTGCACTTCGGGAGGGCGGCGCAGCGCCTGCACATCGCGCAGCCCGTGCTGTCGCGGCAGATCAGGGCGCTGGAGAACGAACTCAAGGTGCTGTTGTTCTCCCGTGACCGCCGCAGCACCGAGCTCACCCCGGCCGGCACGCAACTCCTCGCCGACGCCGGACCGCTCCTGGCGGCCGCCGACGCCACCCGCCGGCGCGCCGTCCGGGCGGCCCGCGGCCTCGCCTCCTTCACCGTGGGCTTCATGCCCGGACTGATCGTCACGAGTGCCGTGCGGGAACTCTCCCGCCGGCACCCGGACCTGTCGGTCGACGTCGTCAGGACGAACTGGGACGACCAGACGGAAGTGATCCTCGACGGACGCGTCGACGTCGGCTACGTCAGGATGCCCGTCGACACCCGCGGCCTGGCGACCCGCAGCCTCCTCGCCGAACCCCGCGTCGCCGTCCTGCCCGCGGACCACCCCTACGCGGGCAAGCCCGCCCTGCGCATCGCGGACCTCGCCGGCGAGCACCTCCTCCAGGATCCCGCCGCCGTCCCCGAGTGGCGGGACATCGCGCGCGAGCTCGCCGACCCGCAGCCGCGGCCGGCCGTCCCGGGCTTCCGTTCCGTCGAGGAGAAGCTGGAGAGCGTGGCGGCGGGCCGCGGCGTCGTCGTGCTGCCGCTCTCCACCGCGACGTACTACACCCGCGCCGACATCGCCCACGTCGCGATCGAGGACATCGGTCCCAACCGCGTGTTCCTCGCCTGGGACGGCACCCGGCACGACCCGCTCATCGAGGAGTTCGCCGACATCGCCGTCGCTCGCGCCGACTCGTCCGCCTGACCGCTGAACGGTTTCCGCACCCGCTCCGTACTGAGGGCACGGGGACGAGAGGAGAAGCCCCGCGCGAAGGCGCGACGGGGCGGCGGAGCGGGAGAGAGACGCCGATGAAGCTTGACGTGGTGGGGGAGCCGGGGCCGACGGGCATCGCGGGCGAGTCCGACGTCTGGGTGGAGAACTGGGGAGCGCAGGCCATGTGCCGGATGGAGGACCCGGACGTGCTGTTCGTCCAGGGCGCCGCCCAAAAGCGCGTCAAGGCCGTGTGCGGCGGATGCCCCGTGCGCACCGAATGCCTGGCCGACGCCCTCGACAACCGTACCGAGTTCGGGATCTGGGGCGGTATGACGGAGCGTGAGCGCCGCGCCCTGCTGCGCCGCCGCCCCACCGTGACCTCCTGGCGCACCCTGCTGCGGACGGCTCGCCAGGCCTACGAGCGGGGTCCGCGGCAGGCCTCGGCCTGAGCACCGGAGCAGGGGGGCCGGGCCCGTCGGGCCCGGCCCGTCGGCCTCGCGGCGACCGCTGGATCGCTCCTCAGGCCGGAGCCCCGTCGCGCTTGACCGCCGCGGTCACGGGCCGGTCCTCGACGTAGGCGTCGAACCCGACGATCCTGCCCTCCTCGACGGTGAAGACGTGCACGACCGCGGAGTCGAAGGCCTGGCCGGTGTCGCGTCCGGTGCCCTGGGTCCGCCCCACGGCGACGACCTGGCCGCCGGCCTCGAAGAGCCGCTCGATCTCGATGCGGCTCTCGATCAGGTCGAAGGTCTTCCTGAAGAACGCGGCGAAACCGGCCGGTCCGGAATACGTGCCGCTGTGGGGAAGGGCCTCGGTCACCCGGATCCGGATCTCGGGGGAGGCGATGGCCGTCAGCGTGTCGCGGTCGGAGCGCAGCATCGCGTCGTACATCGCCTCGGCGACCTCGCGTGGGGCCGAGGTCCCGGATCCGGGTGTCTCGGGCATGGCGATCTCCTGAGGTGATTCAAGGATCAACTGTTGGGAAGGTTGTCGGATCGTAGGCGAGCATAGGGGAGTCGTGGACCCGCTCGCCGGGCTGTCCGCGGACTGTCCAACGGCGCGGGTCTCAGAGGGTCTTGATCAGGCCGCCGTCGATGGTGAAGTCCGCTCCGGTGACGTTCCCGGTGCGGTCGCTGGCGAGCATGAGGACGAGGTCCGCCACCTCCTCCGGCGTGGTGAGACGTCCCGTGGCGAGACCGCCGAGGCCCGCGAGGAGCTCCGCGACCGCGCTGTCGAGGTCCTTGCCCATGGCCTGGGCCACCTGGTCGGCCATCCCGTTCTCGCCGGTCCAGATGTCGGTGGACACCGGCCCCGGGGCGATCGAGTTGACCCGGACCCCGAGCGGGCCGACCTCCTTGGACAGCGCCTTGGAGAAGTTGGTCAGGGCCGCCTTGGACGCGGTGTAGTCGATCACGCCGGGGTCGGGCAGGAAGGCGTTCACCGAGCTGACCGTGACGACGGCCCCGCGGGATTCCAGCAGTCCGGGCAGCGCGGCGCGGCAGGCCCGCACCGCGCTCATGAGGTTGAGGTTCATGGTCGCCAGCCAGTCCTCGTCGGTGACCGACAGGAAGCCCCCGAGCCGCGGCTGGACGGCGCCGACGTTGTTGACCAGGACGTCGATCCCGCCGAACCGCTCCACCGCGGTCGCGACCAGTCGCTGGACGCCTTCCTGGGTCGCGAGGTCCCCGGCCACCGGCACGACGTCGTACGACCCGGCGAGCTCCGCCAGGCCCGCCCCCGGGCTGCGGGCGCCGGCGACCACGCGCGCGCCCTCCTCCGCGAAGGCGCGGACGGTGGCGAGCCCGATGCCCCGGCTGGCTCCGGTGACGACGACGGTCTTGTCCTTGAGGTGCAGGTCCATGGCGAGCCTTTCTTGATTGATTGATACAGATCTCGGGCCCGGTCGTGATGGCGCGTTCCGGGCCGATGGTTGAAGGCTAAACCAATCTGGATCGTCCGATCAAGTAATTCCGGCCCGGCGTGACGCGCCCCACGGGGACGTGCACCAGCCTGGGCCGCAGTGCCCTGGTGAAGGAGGTCGGTCCGCACAGGTAGGCGCGCGTTCCGGGCGCCACCGCCGCCTGCGACAGGTCGGGCGCCCCCTGGCGGGCGTGGGGCGGTGCCCCCGCCGGGTCCTCGTACCAGACGTGCAGCCGGCCGCCGAGCCGCCGACGCACTCCTCCACCTCGAAGCGCGGTGGGTGCGTCCACGGTGTGCGGTCGTGGTGGAGCACGGTGACCGGCCTGCGCGATCCGGTGGCGCTCAGCTGCCGCAGCATGCTGGCCGGCGGCATGACGCCGATGCCGGAGGAGACGGGGGTGACGCACCGGGCCGCCCGCTCCCGTCAGGCGGGCCGCGTCATCCGAGCCCGTCGAGGAAAGCGGTCATCGCCTGGCGCAGCGCGTCCGGGCGCTCCAGATGGAGGTCGTGGCCCGACCCGGGAACGCCGACGGCCACCGCCCGCGGCTGCCGACGGCACATCTCCTCGGCCTCCTCGGCCCCGATGATCCCCCTCTCGGCCAGGACGACCAGCGTCGGGCACCGCAGTGCCTCCCACTCCGACCAGAAGTCCCGCTCCGCGTTCTCCCGCAGGGACGCGACCATCACGTCCCGGTCGAAGCGCGGCCACCAGCCGTCCTCGCGCCGTTCCAGGCCCTCCGCCCAGCCCCTGCCGACCGGGCCACCGCCGAGGAAGGCCGCGGCGGACTCCACCGAGGGGAAGGGCACCGGCCAGGAGTCCAGCCACGCCCCGATGTCCCCCGGAACGTCCGGGTTCGGGCCGCCGGGACCCGCCTCGACCAGCACCAGGGCCCGGACCAGGTCCGGACGGGCCGCGGCGGTCAGCATCGCGGTGTGGCCGCCGAGCGACTGGCCCACCAGGATCGCCGGCCCGGTCCCCGACTCCGCGATGACGGCGGCGGTGTCGGCGACGTAGGCCGCGCGGGAGACGTCCCCGGGACGCCGCTCGGAGGCGCCGTGCCCCCGCTGGTCCACCGCGACCACGCGATGACGGCGGCTCAGCCACCCCGCCGTTTCGTCCCATTCGCCCGCATGGCCGGCCAGGCCGTGCAGCAGGACCGCCGACGGCCCCGGACCGGGCAGGTCCCGGCACTCCAGCCGTACGCCGTCGCGGACCACGGTCATCCGGGACCACGTCATCACGAACCCCTTCCCCCTCCCGACGCGGGCAGCCGTGCCGCGTGCCGTCGCCCCGCACCCTGCCGGACGCGGCGGGCGCCCGCAAACGGCGCCCCCCGGTGCCGCCCGGAGAAGGGGCCTCCGGGTGCCTTTCGGCGGTTTCTTCCCGGCCGCCCACCCCGGTGGTACGGTCCGGTCCAGTCGTGGCCCCGTCCGGAGGGTGACGAGACGCACCCGAGGATCACCGGCGAGGGAGAGGCGCGACGTGAGACGGATGACGGCCCGTCCGGCGAACGGGCACCAGGCGCGAGTGCTGCGCCTGTTGCGCGACGCGGGCCCGCAGTCGCGGGCCGTGCTCGGCGACCAGGTGGAACTCTCCCGGTCCAAGCTGGCGGTCGAGGTCGACCGCCTCCTGGAGACGGGCCTCGTGGTCCCCGACGGCCTCGCCGCCTCCCGCGGCGGACGGCCCTCCCACAACGTGCGCCTCGCGCCCTCGCTGCGCTTCCTGGGCGTGGACATCGGCGCCACCTCGGTCGACGTCGCCGTCACCAACGCCGAGCTGGAGGTGCTCGGCCACCGTGCCGCGCGGTTCGACGTGCGCGAGGGGCCCGTCGCCGTGTTCGAGCAGGTGCTGGCGATGGCGGCCGAACTGCGCGCCACCGGCGCCGCGGAGAGCTTCGACGGGGCGGGGATCGGAGTGCCCGGGCCGGTGCGGTTCCCCGACGGCGTGCCGGTCGCCCCACCGATCATGCCCGGCTGGGACGGGTTCCCCGTCCGGGAGGTTATGAGCCAGGAACTCGGCTGTCCCGTCCTGGTCGACAACGACGTGAACCTCATGGCGCTGGGGGAGCAGCACGCCGGGGTCGCCCGCTCCGTGCGGGACTTCCTCTTCGTCAAGATCGGGACCGGCATCGGCTGCGGCATCGTCGTGGGCGGGCAGGTCTACCGCGGGGTCACCGGCAGCGCCGGGGACATCGGTCACATCCAGGTGGTGCCGGGGGGCATCTCCTGCGCCTGCGGCAACCGCGGCTGTCTCGAAGCCTACTTCGGCGGGAGCGCCCTGGCCCGGGACGCGGCCGCCACGGCGGCCGCCGGGGAATCGGCGGCGCTCGCCGACCGGCTGGCCGCTGCCGGGACGCTCACCTCCGCCGACGTGGCGGCCGCCGCGGCGGCCGGGGACGGTGCCGCCCTCGACCTCATCCGGCAGGGCGGCAACCGCACGGGCCAGGTCATCGCCGGCCTGGTGAGCTTCTTCAACCCCGGACTCGTCGTGATCGGCGGCGGTCTCACCGGTCTGGGGCACACCCTCCTGGCGAGCATCCGCAGTCAGGTGTATGGCCAGTCGCTGCCGCTGGCCACTGGCAACCTGCCGATCGTCCTCAGTGAACTCGGCCCGACCGCGGGCGTGGTCGGGGCCACGCGCCTGATCAGCGACCACGTCTTCTCGCCGGTGTGACCGACGGCGGGCACCGTCCGCCGTGACGGGCCCGTCCCACCCCCGGTTCGCCACGTCGTCTCCGTGCGTGCCGTTCCGGGCGCGCCCACGCCCCCTGCCCGCAGGTGAGTTGACCTCTTCCGGACTTTGTCCTGGAACCGGAAAAAGACCTTGCTGATTCCTGCGCAACTTCTTCCCCCACTGGACGGGCGCTGCTACTTTCCCATCGAAAGCCTGACGGAGCGGGACCGGCCGACGCCGGTCCGGTATCCCCATGCCGACGGCCGGGGGAGGTGAGGGGCACATGAGACGCATGACAGCTCGACCCGCCAACGCGCATCAGGCGCGGCTCCTGCGGCTGCTCCGTGACGGCGGTCCCAACTCCCGTGCCCAGATGGGGGACCAGATCGACCTGTCCCGTTCCAAGCTCGCCGTCGAGGTCGACCGGCTGCTGGAGACGGGTCTGGTCGTCGCGGACGGCCTGGCCGCCTCGCGCGGCGGGCGGCGTTCGCACAACATCAGGCTCGCCCCGGGCCTGCGCTTCCTGGGCGTCGACATCGGCGCCACCTCGGTCGACGTCGCCGTCACCAACGCCGAGCTGGAGGTGCTCGGCCACCTCAACCACCCGATGGACGTCCGTGAGGGACCGGTCGCCGTCTTCGAGCGGATCCTCGAAATGGCCGCCAAACTCAAGGCCGCCGGCCTCGCCGAAGGCTTCGACGGCGCGGGCATCGGGGTACCGGGGCCGGTGCGGTTCCCCGAGGGCGTCCCCGTCGCCCCGCCGATCATGCCCGGCTGGGACGGCTTCCCGGTCCGCGAGGCACTCAGCCAGGAACTGGGCTGCCCCGTCATGGTCGACAACGACGTGAACCTGATGGCCATGGGGGAGCAGCACGCCGGGGTCGCGCGCTCCGTGGGCGACTTCCTCTGCGTCAAGATCGGCACCGGCATCGGCTGCGGCATCGTCGTCGGCGGAGAGGTGCACCGCGGTGTGACGGGCAGCGCCGGCGACATCGGCCACATCAGGGTCGAGGCCGACGGACGCGCCTGCGCCTGCGGCAACAAGGGCTGCCTGGAGGCCCACTTCAGCGGCGCCGCGCTCGTCCAGGACGCCCTGGAGGCGGCCAGGTCAGGGCGGTCCGCCGCCCTCGCGGCCCGGCTCGAGGCGGCCGGTCAGCTGTCCGCCGTCGACGTCGCCGCGGCTGCCGCGGTCGGTGACGCGGCGGCACTCGAACTCATCCGCGAGGGGGGCAACCGCGTCGGGCAGGTCATCGCCGGGCTCGTCAGCTTCTTCAACCCCGCACTGGTCGTGATCGGCGGCGGCGTCACCGGCCTCGGCCACACGCTGCTCGCCAGCATCCGCAGCCAGGTCTACCGCCAGTCCCTGCCCCTGGCGACCGGCAACCTTCCCATCGTCCTGGGTGAACTGGGCCCCACCGCCGGCGTGATCGGCGCGGCCCGGCTCATCAGCGACCACGTGTTCTCCCCGGCCTGATCCCCCCACCGGCCAAGCGCTCCACCGGCACCACGGCACCACCGGCTCCACTGCACGCTCCGCACGCGCACGTGTCACCCGCACCCGCCGAGGGGATCGTCATGGCACCACAACCACCGGCACCGCCGCCCGCGACAGCGGCGCCGCTGCTCACCATGTCCGGCATCACCAAGTCCTTCCCCGGCGTCCGCGCCCTGGACGGCGTCGACCTGGACGTCCAGGCCGGCGAGGTGCACTGCCTCCTCGGCCAGAACGGCGCGGGGAAGTCCACCCTCATCAAGGTGCTCGCCGGGGCCCACCAGCCCGACGGCGGGGAGATCACCTGGCGCGGGGAACCGGTGTCGCTGAAGTCGCCGATCGCCGCCATGCGGCTCGGCATCGCGACCATCTACCAGGAACTCGACCTGGTCGAGGGGCTGTCCGTCGCCGAGAACGTCTTCCTCGGCCACGAACCGACCACCGCCGGCTTCGTCGTGCGCGGACGCGACGCACGCCGTGAAGCGGCCGTCCTGCTGCGCCGGCTCGGCCACCCCGAGATCGACCCCGCCCGCCGCGTCGGTGACCTCTCGGCCGCCCAGCAGCAGATCGTCTCGATGGCCCGGGCGCTCTCCCACGACGTGCGCCTCATCGTCATGGACGAGCCGTCCGCCGCGCTGGACCCCGAGGAGACCGACAACCTGCTGCGCATCGTCGGGCAGCTGACCGCAGACGGCGTCGCGGTCGTCTACATCTCCCACCGGCTGGAGGAGATCCGCCGCGTCGGCGACCGGGTCACCGTCCTGAAGGACGGCCGCGCGGTCGCCGGCGGACTCCCCGCCAAGTCGATGCCCACGCGCGACATCGTCGCCCTCATGACGGGCCGTGACGTCGAGTACGTCTTTCCGCCGCGTCCCGCGGGACCGCGCTCCGGCGATCCCGTCCTGCGGGTCGAAGGGCTCGCCCGCGACGGCGAGTTCGCCGCCGTGGACCTGGAAGTGCGCCCGGGGGAGATCGTCGGGCTCGCCGGACTCGTGGGCTCCGGACGGTCGGAGATCCTCGAGACGCTCTACGGTGCCAGGAAGCCCACCGCCGGCCGGGTGACCGTCGACGGCCGGCCCCTCAAACCCGGCAGCGTCCGCTCCGCCGTCCGCGCCGGTCTGGGACTGGCGCCCGAGGAGCGCAAGGCGCAGGCACTGCTGATGCTGGAGTCCGTCACGCGCAACGTGTCGGTGTCCACGCTCGCCCGCTTCTCCCGGGCTGGCTGGCTCGACCGCAGGGAGGAACGACGGGCCGCACAGGAGTCCACCCGGTCGCTGTCGCTGCGGCCCGACAACCCCGACGCCCGGGTGCGCACCCTGTCCGGGGGCAACCAGCAGAAGGCCGTCCTGGCCCGCTGGCTGCTGCGCGGCTGCCGCGTCCTGCTGCTCGACGAGCCGACCCGGGGCGTCGACGTCGGCGCCCGCGCCGAGCTGTACGCGGTGATCCGCCGGCTCGCCGACGACGGGCTCGCCGTACTCCTCGTCTCCAGCGAGGTCCCCGAAGTCCTGGGGCTCGCGGACCGGGTGCTGGTACTCCGTGAGGGACGCGTCGTGCACACGGCGCCCGCGACGGAGCTGGACGAACACCGCGTACTCGACCTCGTCATGGAAGGGAGCCCGAGCTGATGACACAGCCCGCTTCCCAGGCCCCGCAGGCACCGACGCCGCCCGCGGACGCGTCCCCCGTCACGAAGGGCGGCGGCCGGCGTCCGGCGCTGGGGCTCCACGCCGACGTCCGCAACCTGTCCCTGCTCGGCGTCCTCGCCGCCCTCGTCCTGGTCGGGGGCATCACACAGCCCGACGCCTTCCTGGACGTCTCCAACCTCCAACTGGTGCTCACGCAGGCGTCCGTCATCGGTGTCGTCACCGTCGGCATGACCTTCGTGATCACCAGCGGGGGCATCGACCTGTCCGTCGGCGCGATCGTCGCGCTCTCCTCCGTGTGGGCGACGACCCTCGCCACCCAGGAGTACGGCTTCGCGGGCATCCTCTTCACCGCGGTCGTCGTCGGCGTCGGCTGCGGGCTGGTCAACGGGGTGCTCATCGCCTACGGCGGCATGGTGCCGTTCATCGCGACCCTCGCCATGCTCGCCTCGGCACGCGGGCTCGCCCTGTACCTCACCGACGGCAAGACGCAGATCGTCACCGTGAACTCGGTGCTCGACCTCGGCCTTCCCGCCAGCTACGTCCTCGGCATCCCGCCGCTGGTGCTGGTCTTCGCCGGGGTCACCGTCATCGGCTGGCTGGTGCTGAACCGGACGACGTTCGGGCGCCGGACCGTGGCCGTCGGCGGCAACGCGGAGGCGGCCCGCCTCGCCGGCATCGACGTCCGCCGGCAGCGGCTCTACCTCTACCTGCTGTCCGGGCTGTGCTGCGGCATCGCGGCCTTCATGCTGATCATCCTGTCCGGCTCGGGCCAGAACACCAACGGAAACCTCTACGAACTCGACGCCATCGCCGCGGCGATCATCGGCGGCACGCTGCTCAGCGGCGGCCGCGGCACGATCGTCGGCTCCGTCCTGGGCGTCCTGGTGTTCATCACCATCCAGAACATCTTCGCCCTCAACAACCTGGAGAGCGCCGTCCAGCAGATCGCCAAGGGAGCGATCATCGTGGCCGCCGTCCTGGTCCAGCGCAGCACCGTGCGCAACGGCGACGGCTGACACAGCCCGTCGCCCCCGCTCCACCCGACAACCCGCACGCGCCCCGCACCGCCCTATCCCGGAGGGTTTCACCGCCATGCCACGAATCCCGGTCACCAGCCGCAGAGGACTGCTCTTCGGCGCCGCCGCCGTCTCCGCCGGAGCGGCCCTCACCGCCTGCACCAGCAACGAGCCGAAGAAGGCGGGCACGGCCGCCACCAAGGCCCCGGCCGCCGACGACAAGCCCGGCACGCCGGTCACGATCGGCTTCGCCGGCCCGCAGGCCGACCACGGCTGGCTCAACGCCATCAACCAGAACGCCAAGGACCGCGCCGCGAAGTACTCCGAGGTGACGCTGGAGATCACCGAGGGCTCCAACGACACCGCCGCCCAGATCGGGCAGATCCAGACGCTGATCAACAAGAAGGTCGACGTCCTGGTCATCCTGCCGGCCGACGGCAAGGCCCTCACCCAGGTGGGCCTGCAGGCCATGAAGGCCGGCATCCCGGTGATCAACCTGGACCGGATCTTCGCCTCCCCGCAGGCGTACCGCTGCTGGATCGGCGGCGACAACTACGGCATGGGGCTCAACGCCGGCCGCTACATCGGCGAGCAGCTCAAGGACAAGCCGGACGCCAAGGTCGTCGAGCTCGCCGGCATCGACAACCTGGAGCTGACCCGGCAGCGCACCCAGGGCTTCGACGACGCTCTGAAGAACTACCCCAACATCAGGAAGGTGGCCCGGCAGGCCGCCGAGTTCACCGTCGAGACCGGCCAGGCCAAGATGGCCCAGCTGCTGCAGGCGCAGAAGCAGTTCGACGCGCTGTGGAACCACGACGACGACCAGGGCGTCGGTGCCCTGCGCGCGATCGCGCAGGCGGGCCGTGACGAGTTCTTCATGGTCGGCGGCGCGGGGTCCAAGTCGGCGATGGACGCCATCAAGGCCGACAACGGCGTGCTGAAGGCGACCGTCCTGTACCCGCCCACCATGGCCGCCTCCGCCATCGACCTGGCCCGAGCGCTCGGACAGAAGAAGGGCGTCGGCGGGTTGTCGGAGCTGGAGATCCCCGCGTCGATCACCCTGTACTCGGCCGTCGTCACCAAGGAGAACGTCGACGAGTACCTGCCGACGGGCTTCATCTAACAGATCCGCCCCGCCCGTCCGAACCGAGCAACCGACGAGGAGCAACGGCATGGCTGATATGGCCGGCAAGGAAGACAGTGAGGCAGGGGCCGCTTCGCCGGCGCTCGGCATCGGCATGGTCGGCTACGCCTTCATGGGCGCCACCCACTCCCACGCGTGGCGCACCGTGGGCCGCGTGTTCGACCTGCCGATGAGGCCCGTCCTGGCCGCGATCGGCGGCCGGGACGAGGGGGCGGTGCGGGCCGCGGCCGCCCGGCACGGCTGGGCCGCCGCGGAGACGGACTGGCGGGCACTGGTGGACCGGGACGACGTCCAGCTGGTGGACGTGTGCACCCCCGGGGACAGCCACGCCGAGATCGCCATCGCGGCGCTCGAGGCGGGCAAGCACGTCCTGTGCGAGAAGCCGCTGGCCAACTCGGTCGCCGAGGCGGAGGCCATGGCCGCGGCGGCCGAGTTGGCGGCCGCCCGCGGCCAGGTGGCCATGGTCGGCTTCAACTACCGGCGGGTGCCGGCGGTCGCCTACGCCCGCCGGCTCATCGCGGACGGGAGGGTGGGCACCATCCGCCACGTGCGGGTGACCTACCTCCAGGACTGGCTCGTCGACCCGGACTTCCCGCTGACCTGGCGGCTGAAGCGCGAGTACGCGGGCTCCGGGGCGCTCGGTGACCTCGGCGCTCACGCCGTCGACCTCGCGCAGTACCTGGCGGGGGAGCACCTGGTGGGGGTCTCGGCGCTCACCGAGACGTTCGTACGGGAGCGGCCCGAGCTGGCCGGCACGTCGTCGGGGCTGTCGGGCTCCGGGAGCACCCGGCGGGGGCCGGTCACCGTCGACGACGCGGCGCTGTTCACCGGGCGGCTGGCCTCGGGGGCGCTCGCCTCCTTCGAGGCCACGAGGATGGCCTCGGGGCGCAAGAACGCCCTGCGGCTGGAGATCAACGGCGAGCGCGGCTCGCTCGCCTTCGACCTGGAGCGGCTGAACGAGCTGTCGTTCCACGACCACACCGAGCCCGCCGACTCGGCCGGCTTCCGGCGGATCCTGGTGACCGAGCCGGGCCATCCGTACCTGGAGGCGTGGTGGCCGCCCGGCCACGCGCTCGGTTACGAGCACACCTTCACCCACCAGGCGCGCGACCTCGTCCTCGGGATCGCCGAAGGGGTCGCCCCGGCGCCGTCGTTCGCCGACGGGCTGCAGGTGCAGCGGGTCCTGGCGGCGGTGGAGGAGAGCGCCGAGAAGAACGCCGTCTACACCCACGTCCCCGCCTGACCACGCCCGTATCGAGGAGGCCCTTGCCGTGCCACGACCCTTCACCCTCTTCACCGGCCAGTGGGCCGACCTGCCCCTGGAGGAGGTCTGCCGGCTCGCCCGCGACTTCGGTTACGACGGGCTCGAACTCGCCTGCTGGGGCGACCACTTCGAGGTCGACAAAGCCCTGGCCGACCCCGCCTACCTGGACGGGCGGCGGGCGCTGCTCGACAAGTACGGCCTGAAGTGCTGGGCGGTCTCCAACCACCTGGTCGGACAGGCCGTCTGCGACAACCCGATCGACGAGCGCCACAAGGGGATCCTGCCCGCCCGGATCTGGGGCGACGGTGAGCCGGAGGGCGTCCGGCAGCGGGCCGCGCGCGAGCTGGCCGACACCGCGCGCGCCGCGGCCGCCTTCGGGGTGCGCACCGTCATCGGCTTCACCGGCTCTTCGATCTGGCACCTGGTCGCCATGTTCCCGCCGGTCCCGGAGCGGATGATCGAGCGCGGCTTCGAGGACTTCGCCGAGCGGTGGAACCCGATCCTGGACGTCTACGACGCCGAGGGGGTCCGCTTCGCCCACGAGGTCCACCCGGCCGAGATCGCCTACGACTACTGGACCACGCACCGCGCGCTGGAGGCCGTCGGCCACCGGCCGGCCTTCGGGTTGAACTTCGACCCGAGCCACTTCGTGTGGCAGGACCTCGACCCCGTCGGGTTCCTGTGGGACTTCAAGGACCGCATCTACCACGTCGACTGCAAGGAGGCCCGCAAGCGCCTCGACGGCCGCAACGGGCGCATGGGCTCCCACCTGCCGTGGGGCGACCCGCGGCGCGGCTGGGACTTCGTCTCGGCCGGGCACGGCGACGTGCCGTGGGAGGACGTGTTCCGGATGCTCCGGTCGATCGGATACGACGGCCCGATCTCCGTCGAGTGGGAGGACGCCGGGATGGACCGCCTCGCGGGCGCCCCGGAAGCGCTTTCCCTCCTGAAGCGGTACGACTTCGATCCGCCCGCGGCGTCCTTCGACGCCGCGTTCGGAGGCAACGACTAGGCGTCACCGCAGGTCACAGCACACATCCCGCAGCCCGGCGGCCGCCGCCGCCGGGCCTGTCGGGCTGCCCGGGCCCGGCTTTGTCCTGGCGCTGGAGAAAGTTCAACTTATTCACCGCGCAAGGCCTTTCGGTCCGGGACGAACCCGGCTACCGTCCCTGAGGTGTACAGGACACAGGCCTGAAACACGAGGCCGGTCCTGAGCGGCACCCGACCAGCGTGACGGCGCACGCCGGTCCCCGGATCTTCCGCACGGCAGCTGCATCCGCCCGTACGACCTTCCCGGAGGACACACGTGCACAGAAAACGGCCCGGAGCATCCAGAACCCGATTCCGGCAGGGACTCGCGCTCCTCACCGGCGGCCTCCTCGCCGCCACGTCCCTCGTCATCTCCGCCCCCTTGGGCGCCTCGGCCCGGCCCCTCGACACGGAGCCCGCGGCCGCGGCGGCGGAGGAGTTCCAGCAGGTCACCCTCGCCAAGGGGGAGCCCGAGACGGGCGAGCCCATGTCCCTCGCGGTCCTGCCCGACCGCAGCGTGCTGCACACCTCGCGCGACGGCGAGCTGCGCAGGACCGACGCCGCCGGCACCACCACCGTGATCGGAACGGTCCCCGTCTACACGCACGACGAGGAGGGCCTCCAAGGCGTCGGCATCGACCCGGACTTCAGCGAGAACCGGGCGATCTTCCTCTACTACGCGCCCCCGCTCGACACCCCCGCAGGCGACGCCCCCGACCAGGGGACGGCCGAGGACTTCGCCAAGTTCGACGGCGTCAACCGGCTCTCGCGCTTCACGCTGAACGCCGACTGGACCCTCGACAACGCCAGCGAGAAGAAGGTCCTCGACGTCGCCACGACCCGCGGCATCTGCTGCCACGTCGGCGGTGACATCGACTTCGACGCCCAGGGCAACCTGTACCTGTCGACCGGCGACGACTCCAACCCCTTCGCCTCCGACGGCTACGCGCCCATCGACGACCGCCCGGGCCGCAACCCCGCCTACGACGCCCGCCGCACCTCCGGCAACACCAACGACCTGCGCGGCAAGCTGCTGCGGATCAAGGTCGCCGACGACGGTTCGTACACGATCCCCGAGGGCAACCTCTTCGCCCCGGGCACGGACAGGACCCGGCCCGAGATCTACGCCATGGGCTTCCGCAACCCGTTCCGCTTCAGCGTCGACAAGAAGACCGGCATCGCCTACGTCGGCGACTACGGACCCGACGCCGGCGCGGCCGACCCCAAGCGCGGCCCCGGCGGCCAGGTCGAGTTCGCCCGCGTGACGAAGGCCGGCAACTTCGGCTGGCCCTTCTGCACCGGCGACAACGACCCGTACGTCGACTACGACTTCGCGACCGGGCAGTCCGGCGCGACCTTCGACTGCGCCGCGCCGAAGAACGACTCGCCGTACAACACGGGCCTGACCGACCTGCCGCCCGCGCAGGCCGCGTGGATCCCCTACGACGGCGGTTCCGTGCCCGAGTTCGGCTCCGGCTCCGAGTCCCCCATGGGTGGCCCGGTCTACCGGTACGACCCCGAACTGGACTCCCCGGTGAAGTTCCCCGAGGCCTACGACGGCGACTTCTTCGCCGGCGAGTTCGGGCGCCGCTGGATCAAGCGCATCGACCAGGGCGAGGACGGCACGGTCCAGTCCATCAACGACGTGCCCTGGACCGGCACGCAGATCATGGACATGGCCTTCGGCCCGGACGGCGCGCTGTACGTCCTCGACTACGGCACCGCCTGGTTCGGCGGTGACGAGCACTCCGCCCTCTACCGGATCGAGAACGCCACCGACGGCCGCTCCCCGAGCGCCGAGGCGTCCGCGAACAAGACCTCGGGCACCGCACCGCTGAAGGTCACCTTCTCCTCGGCCGGCACCACCGACCCCGACGGCGACACGCTCGCCTACAGCTGGGACTTCGGCGACGGCGGCACCTCCACCGCGGCCGACCCCGCGCACACCTACCGTACGAACGGCACCTACACCGCGACCCTCACGGTGAAGGACCCGACCGGGCGCACCGCGACCGCGAGCGTCCAGGTCGTCGTCGGCAACACCGCGCCCAAGGTGACCCTGGAACTACCCGCCGAGGGGGCCCTGTTCAGCTTCGGCGACGAGATCCCGTTCAAGGTGACCGTCACCGACCCCGAGGACGGGACCGTCGACTGCTCCAAGGTCAAGGTCACCTACGTCCTCGGCCACGACAGCCACGGCCACCCCGTGACCTCCGTCAACGGCTGCTCCGGCGCCATCAAGACCTCCGCCGACGGCGGCCACGACCCCAACGCCAACATCTTCGGCGTCATCGACGCCGAGTACACCGACGGCGGGGGCGGCGGCCAGGAGGCGCTGACCGGCCACGACCAGGCGCAGCTGCAGCCGCGCCACCGGCAGGCCGAGCACTTCACGGGCTCGTCCGGCGTCGACCTCTTCGACAAGGCCGAGGCCCACGGCGGCCGCACCGTCGGCAACATCGACGACGGCGACTGGATCTCCTTCAAGCCCTACAACCTCACCGGCTCCGTCCGGCTGACCGCCCGCGTTTCCTCCGGAGGCTCCGGTGGCTTCCTCGAGGTGCGCACCGGCTCGGCGACCGGCCCGATCCTGGGCTCCGCCCCCGTACCGGTGACCGGCAGCTGGGAGACCTTCCAGGAGATCGACGTACCGCTGCGCGCCGTGCCGAAGAAGACCACCGAGCTGTTCCTGGTCTTCAAGGGCGGCTCCGGGGCGCTCTACGACCTCGACGATTTCGAGCTCTCCAACGTCCCGGCAGACCGCGCCGCCAAGCGCGTCCTGGTCTTCTCCAGGACCGCCGGGTTCCGCCACGACGCCATCCCCACCGGCGTCGCCGCGCTGAAGGAGCTCGGCGCCACCGCCAACATCACCGTCGACGCCACCGAGGAGCCGCGTCAGTTCACCAGCAACAACCTGGCGCGCTACGACGCGGTGGTGTTCCTGTCGACCACCGGTGACGTCCTCAACGCCGATCAGCAGCAGGCGTTCGAGAATTACGTCAAGGGCGGGGGCGCCTACATGGGCGTCCACGCCGCCGCCGACACCGAGTACGACTGGCCCTTCTACGGCGGCCTCGTCGGCGCCTACTTCCAGGGGCACCCGCAGATCCAGAAGGCCACCGTCCGCGCCGAGGACCACACGCACCCCGCCACCGCGCACCTCGACGAGGCCGGCTGGGAGCGCACCGACGAGTGGTACAACTACCGCACCAACCCGCGCGGCCAGGCCCGCGTCCTCGCCACCCTGGACGAGACCACCTACCAGGGCGGCACGATGAAGGGCGACCACCCGATCGCGTGGTGCCAGACCTACCAGTCCGGGCGCTCCTTCTACACCGGTCTCGGGCACACCAAGGAGTCCTACGCCGAGCCGGCCTTCCGCCAGCACCTCCTGGGCGGACTGCGCTACGCCGTCGGACAGGTCAAGGCCGACTGCAAGCCGCAGACGGGCTACCGCGACCTGTTCAACGGGTACACCTCGGAGGGCTGGAAGCAGGCGGGCCCCGGCAAGTTCAACGTCGTCGACGGTGAACTGCGCACCGAGGGCGGCATGGGCCTGCTGTGGTACCAGGCCAAGCAGTACGGCGCGTACTCCCTGAAGCTCGACTGGAAGATGGACGGCGACGACAACTCCGGTGTCTTCGTGGGCTTCCCGGCCTCCGACGACCCCTGGTCAGCGGTGGACAAGGGCTACGAGATCCAGATCGACGCCTCCGACGCCCCCGACCGCACCACCGGCTCCGTCTACAGCTTCAAGTCGGCCAACCTCAAGGCCCGCGACCAGGTGCTGCGTCCCCCGGGCCAGTGGAACAGCTACGAGATCAAGGTCCAGGGTGAACGGCTCCAGGTCTTCCTCAACGGAGTCAAGATCAACGACTTCACCAACACCGACCCCGCCCGCAGCCTGAAGGACGGCTACATCGGCCTGCAGAACCACGGGGCCGACGACCAGGTGTCCTTCCGGAACGTACAGATCAAGGAACTTCCCTCCTCGTAGGGCAGTCCCTGCCGGCACCCACGAGCCGGCGGCGGGCGGGGAGACGCCGTGCCCCCGCCCGCCGCCCCCCACCACTCGCACCAGGGAGGCAGCCGTGACGAACCCCCCCGCCCCGGCACCGGCATCGGACCACCGGTCGCCCGCACGCACCGGAGTGTGGCTCATCGGAGCCCGCGGCTCCGTCGCCACCACCGCCGTCGCGGGATGCGCGGCGATCACCGCCGGGCTCCACCCCGCGACGGGCATGGTGAGCGAGACCGCTCCCTTCGCCTCGGCCGGCCTTCCACCACTCCCTTCCCTGGTCTTCGGCGGCCACGACACGGCCGCCTGCCCGCTGGGCAAGCGGGCGGAACAGCTCGCGGAGGGCGGCGTGCTGCCGTACGGCCTGCCGGCCGCGCTCCGCGCCGAACTCGCCGCCGCCGACGCCGAGATCCGCACCGGCGGCCCGCTCCCCGGCGACACCCGCGGTGACGAGGAGCTGATCGCGGCGTTCGCGGCGGACATCACCGCCTTCACCCACCGCCACGACCTGGCGCGGACCGTCGTCGTCAACGTCGCCTCCACCGAGCCCGTTCCCGAGCCCGGGAGCGACCGCCTCCCGGCGAGCTCCCTCTACGCGGCGGCGGCGATCGAGGCCGGATGCGCCTACGTGAACTTCACCCCCTCCACCGGGATACGGACCCGGGACCTCGCCGAGGCGGCCTCCGCCCGCGGCCTGCCTCACGCGGGACGGGACGGCAAGACGGGGCAGACCCTGCTCCGCTCCGTCCTCGCCCCGATGTTCGTGCAACGCGCGCTGTCGGTACGGGCCTGGTCCGGCACCAACCTGCTCGGCGGCGGCGACGGGGCGGTCCTCGCCGACCCCGCGGCGGCCGCGGCGAAGAACGCCGGCAAGGAGCGCGTCCTCGCCGACGCCCTCGGCGCCGCCCCCGAGGGCGAGGTGCACATCGACGACGTCCCCGCCCTCGGCGACTGGAAGACGGCCTGGGACCACATCGCCTTCGACGGCTTCCTCGGCACCCGCATGGTCCTCCAGACCACCTGGCAGGGATGCGACTCCGCCCTCGCCGCCCCGCTCGTCCTCGACCTCGCCCGCTTCGCGGCCCGCGCCCAGGAGGCCGGTCTGAGCGGACCCCTCCCCGAGCTGGGCTTCTACTTCAAGGACCCCGACCCGGGCGCCCCCGCGGCGCTCTCCGAGCAGTACGGGGAGCTGCTGGCCCTCGCCGTGAGGCTGGGGGAGTCCCGGTGAGGGCACCGGGAGCGGGGCGGCTGCGGGCCCTGGCCGTCGTGGCGGCCCTCGGCGTCGTGACGGCGTTCGCCGCGCGCCACCCAGCGCGCGGCACGGTGCACGACACCGTCCCGCGGGGCGGGGCGGCGCGCGGCACCCACCGGCCCGGGGCGGAGGAGGGGGCCGCCCCGGGCGGGTGCGACGACGCCCGGCCCGCCGGGCCCGGGAGCGCCGACGACGCCGGCGACGCCGAGGCGGAACGGCCCGCACCGGCCCCACGGCTGTGGGACTGGGCCGAACTCCTGCGCGTCTCCGCCCTGTTCACCGTCCCGGGCGACGCCCTCGCGGGCGCCGCCGCGACGGGACGCGGTCCCCGCCGCGGCACGTTCCTCGCCATCGGCAGCTCGCTGTGCCTCTACCACGCGGGCATGGCGCTCAACGACTGGGCCGACCGCGACGAGGACGCCGTCGACCGCCCCCACCGGCCCCTCCCCTCGGGCCGGATCAGCCCAGCCGCCGCCCTGACGGCCGCCGGGGCGCTCACCGCGGCCGGCCTGGCGCTCGCGGCCCGCGCGGGACGCGCCCCGCTCGCCCTCGCCACCACCCTCGCGGCGACGGTCTGGGCGTACGACCTGCGTCTTAAGCACACGGCGGCGGGACCGGCCGCCATGGCCACCGCACGCGCCCTCGACCTCGTGCTCGGCGCGGCGGCCACCCGTCCCCGGGCGCTCGCCGCTGCGCTGCCCCACGCCGCCCTGCTCGGCGCACACACCTACGCGGTCACCACCGTCTCCCGCAACGAGACGCAGGGCGGCTCCAGCAGGGCACCGCTCACAGCGCTGGTCACGACCACGGCGATCGCCGCCGTCACGGCCGACGCCGCCCGGACGCTGCACCACCTGCGTGCGTCCACACGCCCGCCGTCGGCCACTGCCCGGCACGGGTCGGGCGGTGGCCGGCGCGGGCGACCGGCCCCGAGGACGGAGCAACCACCGGCCCTGCCCCACGTCCTGACGGCACTGGCCTCCGCGGCCTACGCCGGCACGGCGCTCACCCCCTTCCTGCACGCGGCTCTCAACCCGTCACCGCAGCTCACCCAGCGCGCGGTCGGCGGCGGGATCCGCGCCATGATCCCGTTGCAGGCCGCCCTGGCGGCCCGCTCCGGCTCGGGAGCATCCGCGGCGGCCGTCCTCGCCCTCGGCCCCGTAGCCCGCCGGGTCGCCAGGAAGGTGAGCCCCACATGAGCCTGCGCCTCGGCTACGGAACCAACGGCCTCACCGACCTCCGCCTCGATGACGCCCTCTCCCTCCTCGCCGACCTGGGCTACGACGGCGTCGGACTGACCCTCGACCACATGCACCTCGACCCGCTGGCACCCGACCTCGCCGCCCGCACCCGGCGCCTCGCGGGACGGCTGTCCGCGCTCGGCCTCGAGGTCACCGTCGAGACCGGCGCCCGCTACGTCCTCGACCCGCGCCGCAAGCACGGTCCCTCCCTCCTCGACCCGGACCCCGACGCCCGCGCCGCCCGCACCCGGTTGCTCGTCCGCGCCGTCCAGGTCGCCGCCGACCTCGGGGCCCACGCCGTGCACTGCTTCAGCGGGATCACGCCCGCCGGCACGTCGTCCGCAACCGCATGGCAGCGGCTCGAAGGCGCCCTCGCACCCGTCCTGGACGCGGCGTCCACCGCGGGGGTCCCGCTCGCGGTCGAGCCCGAGCCCGGTCACCTCCTCGCGTGCCTCGACGACTTCCACCACCTGCGCGGCCTGCTCGGCGACCCCGAACCCCTCGGACTCACCCTCGACATCGGCCACTGCCAGTGCCTGGAACCGGCGCCCCCCGCAGACTGCGTCAAACAGGCCGCCCCCTGGCTCCGCCACGTCCAGATCGAGGACATGCGCCGCGGCGTCCACGAACACCTCCCCTTCGGCCACGGGGAGATCGACTTCCCGCCCGTCCTCCAGGCCCTGGCGGACACCGGCTACGAGGGCCTGACCGTCGTGGAACTTCCCCGCCACTCCCACGCCGGACCCGAACTCGCCCGCACCTCCCTCGACTTCCTGCGCTCCCACACCCCCGCGAACGGAGCCACGGCATGACGACACCCACCCGCGAGGGCCTCCAGGGCCGGCTCGGCGACGCCGCCGGCGCCTGGCTCGACGCGGCCCTTGCCGAAGCCGGAGCCGCCCGCGACGGCACCACGGACGACGACACCCCCACCACACCCTCCTCCGTGCCCGCCTGGGAACAGCGCTTCGCCTCCGCGGGCCGCCACTGCGGCCAGGAGCACGCCGACGCCGCCCGCGTGCTGCTCCTACGGGAGGCCCGCGCCGACGCCGCCACGCTGACCCGCCTGTACCGGCAGGGCACCGCCGCGGAGCGCCGCGCCGTCCTCCTCGCGCTGCCGCACCTCGCGCCGGCCCCCGCCGACGGGGTGCCCCTCGTCGAGGACGCCCTGCGCACCAACGACACGCGGCTCGTCGCCGCCGCCGTCGGCCCCTACGCCGCGGAGCACCTCGACCCGCACACCTGGCGTCACGCCCTCCTCAAATGCCTGTTCACCGGAGTGCCGGTGGACGCGGCCGCCCGGCTCGAGGACCGGGCACGCGGCGACGCGGAACTGGCCCGCATGCTCGGCGACTACGCGGCGGAACGCACCGCCGCGGGCCGGCCCGTCCCCGCGGACCTCCACCGCGCCCTCGCCCTGACGTCCCGGACGGAGGAGTCCTGATGCGCATCTTCGACCCCCACATCCACATGACCTCCCGCACCACGGACGACTACGAGGCCATGTACGCCGCCGGTGTCCGCGCCCTGGTCGAACCCTCCTTCTGGCTCGGTCAGCCCCGCACCTGCCCCGAGTCCTTCTTCGACTACTTCGACTCCCTCCTGGGCTGGGAACCCTTCCGCGCCGCGCAGTACGGCATCGCCCACCACTGCACCGTCGCCCTGAACCCCAAGGAGGCGAACGACCCGCGCTGCCTCCCCGTCCTCGACGCGCTGCCCCGCTTCCTCGTCAAGGACAACGTCGTCGCCGTCGGCGAGATCGGCTACGACTCGATGACCCCCGCCGAGGACACCGCCCTCGCCACCCAGCTCCAGCTCGCCGCCGACCACGGACTGCCCGCCCTCGTCCACACCCCGCACCGCGACAAGCTCACCGGGATGCGCCGCACCATCGACGTCGTCCGCGAGTCCGCGCTCGACCCCGAGCACGTCCTGCTCGACCACCTGAACGAGACCACGGTGAAGGAGGCCGCCGACAGCGGCTGCTGGCTGGGCTTCTCCATCTACCCCGACACCAAGATGGACGAGGACCGCATGGTCGCCGTGCTGAAGGCCTACGGCACCGAGAAGACGCTGGTCAACTCCGCAGCGGACTGGGGGAAGAGCGACCCCCTCAAGACCCGCAGGACCGCGGACGCGATGCTCGCCGCCGGCTTCACCGCCGACGACGTCGACCAGGTCCTGTGGCGCAACCCCGTCGCCTTCTACGGCCGCAGCGGCAAGCTGCAGCTCGACGTCCCGGCCCCCGCGGACCTGCACGAGGGCAACTCCATCCTCCGCGGCGGGGAATGAGGAGGCGGTACCCATGCGCTTCCGGCACCCCGACGGCTCCGTCGTCCACCTGGCCTACTGCACCAACGTCCATCCCGCGGAGACGCTCGACGGAGTCCTCTCGCAGCTCCGCGACCACTGCGAACCCGTGCGCAAACGGCTGGGCCGGGACCGCCTCGGCATCGGGCTGTGGCTCGCCAAGGACGCCGCGCGCGCCCTCCACACCGATCCGGCCGCCCTGCGCGGGCTGCGCACCGCACTCGACCGCCGCGGCCTCGAGGTCGTCACCCTCAACGGCTTCCCCTACCAGGGCTTCGGCGCCGCCGAGGTCAAGTACCGGGTCTACCGGCCGGACTGGACCGAGCCGGAGCGGCTCGCCTACACCAGCGGCCTCGCCGACCTCCTCGCCGCCCTGCTCCCCGCCGACGTCACCGAAGGATCGATCTCCACCCTCCCGCTCGCCTGGCGCACCCTCTGGGACGAGCGTGCCGCGCGGAGCGCCAGGACCGCCCTCACCACCCTCGCCGGACGGCTCGACGCGCTGGCCGAACTCACCGGCAAGTCCATCAGGATCGCCCTGGAACCCGAACCGGGCTGCATCGTCGAGACCACCGCGGACGCGATAGAGCCCCTCACGGCGATCGCCCACCCCCGCATCGGCGTGTGCGTCGACACCTGCCATCTCGCCACCTCCTTCGAAGAACCCGCCGCCGCGCTGGACGCGCTCACCGCGGCGGGCATCACCATCCCCAAGGTCCAGCTCTCCGCCGCCCTGCACGCCGAACACCCGCACCTGCAGGACGTACGCGACGCGCTCGCCGCCTTCTCCGAACCCCGCTTCCTCCACCAGACGCGCGCCCGCACCGCCGGCGGGTTGCACGGCACCGACGACCTCCACCAGGCGCTCACCGAGGGGCCGCTCCCCACCGGCGCACCCTGGCGCGCCCACTTCCACGTGCCGCTGCACGCACCGCCGGCGCCTCCGCTCACCTCCACCGTCCCCGTCCTGAAGGACGCCCTCGCCCGCCTCGTCGGCGGCCCGTCCCCGCTGACCCACCACCTCGAGGTCGAGACCTACACCTGGCAGGCCCTCCCCGCCGAGCTGCGCCCACGCACCCGGGCCCAGCTCGCCGACGGCATCGCCGCGGAACTCGGTCTGGCCCGCGACCTCCTCCACGACCTCGGCCTGAAGGAACTCCCATGACCGACACCGCCGGGCCGGCCCCCCTCCTCGTCCTCGACGTCGTCGGCCTCACCCCCCGGCTCCTGGACCACATGCCGCATCTGAGGCGGCTCGCGGACAGCGGCTCACAGGCCCCGCTCGGCACCGTCCTGCCCGCGGTGACCTGTGCCGCCCAGTCCACCTTCCTCACGGGTGCGCCGCCCGCCGGGCACGGCATCGTCGGCAACGGCTGGTACCTCCGCGAACTCGGCGACGTCCTGCTGTGGCGCCAGCACAACGGTCTCGTCGCCGGCGACAAGCTGTGGGACGCCGCCCGCCGTGCCCACCCGGGCTACACCGTGGCCAACATCTGCTGGTGGTACGCCATGGGCGCCGACACCGATGTCACGGTCACCCCGCGCCCCGTCTACTACGCGGACGGCCGCAAGGAGCCCGACTGCTACACCCGGCCCCCCGAGCTCCACGACGAGCTCACCGACGCCCTCGGTACCTTCCCCCTCTTCCACTTCTGGGGCCCCGGCGCCGACATCGTCTCCAGCCGCTGGATCATCGACGCCACCCGGCACATCCTGCGCACCCGCACACCCGACCTCGCCCTCTGCTACCTCCCGCACCTCGACTACGACCTGCAGCGGTTCGGTCCGGACGACCCCCGCTCCCGCCGCGCGGCCACCGAGCTGGACGAGGCCCTGGCCCCGCTCCTCGACGACGCACGCCGGGAGGGCCGCACGGTGGTGGCGCTCTCCGAGTACGCGATCACGCCGGTCAGCCGGCCCGTCGACATCAACCGCGAGCTGCGGCGCGCCGGGCTGCTGGAGGTCCACACCCAGGACGGGATGGAGTACCTCGACGCGATGGCCTCCCGCGCGTTCGCGGTCGCCGACCACCAGATCGCCCATGTGTACGTGCGCCGTCCCGAGGACCTCGAAGCCACCCGCAAGGTCCTCGCCACGCTGCCCGGCGTCGCCGAACTCCTCGACGACGAGGGCAAGAAGCGGCACGGTCTGGACCATCCGCGCTCCGGCGAGCTCGTCGCCGTGGCGGACCCGGACGCCTGGTTCACGTACTACTACTGGCTTGACGACGACAGGGCACCCGACTTCGCCCGGCTCGTCGAGATCCATCGCAAACCCGGCTACGACCCCGTCGAACTGTTCATGGACCCCGCGGACCCCTACGTCCGCGTCAAGGCCGCCACCGCACTGGCCCGCAAGAAGCTCGGCATGCGCTACCGCATGGCGGTCGTGCCGCTCGACCCCTCGCCTATTCGCGGCAGCCACGGCCGCCTCCCGGCGAGCGACGAAGAAGGTCCGCTCATCCTCTGCTCCATCCCCCGTGCCGTCGGCGGCCGCGTGGCGGCCACCGAAGTGAAGTCCCTGCTCCTGCGCCTGGCAGGACTCCACTGAACCACACATCACCGACGCCAAGGAGTTATCCACAATGACCAGCTCGCGTCGTAACAGCACCCCCGACCCGGAGCTCAGCCGCAAGCTCAGCAGACGCGGCATGCTGGGCGTCGCCGCCGGAGCCGGCGCCGCCGCGCTGCTCGGCCTGGCCGCCCCCACCGCTGCCGCCGCCCAGAGCAAGGGGCACGGCAAGGGCCACGGCCGCCCGGTCCTGCCTCCCGGCCGCCTCGGCATCCAGCTGTACTCGCTGCGCGACAAGGTCTCCACACTGGGCTTCGCCCCCGTCTTCGCGGAACTCCAGAAGTACGGCTACGACGAGATCGAGTACGCCGGCTACACGCAGGGCTCCGCGGGCGCCATCACCCTCGCCCAGCTGCGCCGGCTCGCCCGCGACCACGGATTGCGCGCCATCGGCAGCCACGTCGGCTACTACAACGACGGCGACCCGAACGCCTACACCTTCGCCCAGAACCTGACGAAGGTCCTCGACGACGCCCAGGCTCTCGGGCTGAAGCACATCGGAACGGCGTCCGGTCCCTGGCGGTACGGCAGCACCGTCGACGGCTGGAAGCGCTGCGCCGAGGAGTTCAACGAGTACGGCGCGGCCGCCAAGGCCCGCGGCATGAAGTTCTACCAGCACAACCACGCGGAGGAGTTCTCCTTCGCCACCGACCGCCCGGGAGTGCGGCTGTACGACGTCCTCCTCGCCGAGACCGACCCCGACCTGGTCTACCTGGAGATGGACATCTACTGGGCCTACGCGGGCCAGTTCCGGTTCTCCAAGCGTGCGGACGGCACCCCCGCCCCCTTCGACCCGCTGCGCTACGTCCTGAAGCAGCCCGACCGCTACCCCCTCTTCCACGTCAAGGACGGTGAGCGCGACGACACCAACGCCGACGGCTACCGCATGGTCGACGTCGGGGACGGGGACATCGACTACCAGCGGTTCATCTCGGCCGTGACGCGCACACACGGCGGCCGCCTCGACCACCACTGGCAGACCGAGCACGACACGCCGCCCGATTCCTTCAGCTTCGCCCGCAGGTCGAGCGCGTACCTGCACTCGCTGCGCGAGAAGGACTGCTGACGCCGTGTCGGTGACGATCTGACGCGCCGTCCGGCATGCCGGAGGGGCCCCGTGCCCGCCGCTCGGGCGGGCCGGGGCCCTTCGTCTTCCCGGGAGAAGCCGGGCTTGCGCGTCGCCGCGACTTCGGGCAGTCCTGCGGCCGCAGCGACGCGCGAGCCCATGACCAGGGACGGAGCGGGTCCCATCCGCTCCGGGCCCGCGGTCGGCTCGGTCGTCCCGGGGGCTGGGTGGCCGCGTTGGCGTACGTTGTCGGTGACGAGGATTCACTCGTCGGGAGGTCCGGACGTGACGGTTCGTGATTACGGTGCGTGGTGGAGTCATTGAGGCCCCGTCGGACCCGTGATCATCAGGAATTCGGCGCTGTGCACGCCGTCCGCAGTCCACCGTTCGCCGCACCTGACGCGGCGTCGCGTGACGGAGCGTGACGGAATTCCGTCGTGCGGCGCGGATGTCCTCGACGCAGGCTCTCCATGTCGGAACCCTGCGGGTATCGCCACGGTGCCCGCCGAGACAGGAGAGTCAGTATGCGCGTTTCCCGTTTTGTGGCCGCTGTCGGTGTGGCCTCTGTCGTTCTGCTGGGTGGTGCCACTGCCGCCGGCGCCGCCACCCCGGACCTCGCCGGCACCAAGGGAACCCACGTCACGGGCGACCACGGCCGCGGCGGCTACGACCGTGGTCACGGTGGGCGCGGCCACCACCGTGACTCCTACCGCTTCGACCGCGGCTTCTTCGGCTCGTACCTCTTCGGGCCCTACCTCTTCGACCCCTTCTTCTTCGGCGGTCGCTTCCACTGACCTCCGGCCGGCCTGAGCGCCCACGCGTGACGGCCGTCGGTCCCCCGGGCCGCCGCCCCCGTACAGGGGCGGCGGCCCCCGTGCGTGCGGGGCGGTGCGCACCGCGGACTCCCATGTGTACGGCGATAACAAGTCAACGTTATCGCTGCTTGCGTTTCCGCCGATAACGTGGCACCGTTATCAGCGGAAGCGGGGCGATGGAAGGAGTCGCCCCCCTCGCGCGATCAGGAGACCGCCATGACCGAGACCACCACCACTCGCCGCGTCGCGATCGTCACGGGCGGCTCCCGCGGCATCGGCCGCGAAGTCGCGCTGCGCCTGGCCGCCGACGGCCAGGCGGTCGTCGTCGCCTACGCCGGCAACCAGGCCGACGCCGACGCGACCGTCACCCAGATCGCCGCCATCGGCGGTTCCGGCCTCGCGGTTCAGGCTGACGTCGCCGACGAGAAGGCGGTCCAGGAGCTCTTCGACGCCGCGGAGCGGGAGTTCGGCGGTGTGGACGTCGTGGTCAACTCGGCCGGCCTCATGATCCTGAACACCGTGGCGGACTTCGACCTCGACGCCCTTGACCGCATGCACCGCACCAACATCCGCGGCACCTTTGTGGTCAACCAGCAGGCCGCCCGCAGGCTCCGCGAGGGCGGCGCCGTGATCAACGTGTCCTCGTCCCAGACCCGGATCGCCACGCCGACCTACGCGGCGTACGCCGCGTCGAAGGGTGCGGTCGAGGCCATCAGCCTGATCCTGGCCCGGGAGCTGCGCGGCCGCGACATCACCGTGAACGCCGTCGCGCCCGGCCCGGTCGCCACCGACCTGTTCCTCAACGGCAAGGACGAGGCGACCATAGACCGGTTCGCGAAGCTGAACCCCCTCGAGCGCCTCGGCTCCCCTCAGGACGTCGCCGAGATCGTCTCCTTCCTGGCCGGCCCCGGTCGCTGGATCAACGGTCAGACGATCTTCGCCAACGGCGGAGCGGCCTGACCCGCCGGCCGTACACCTCCGCGCGACCCCTCCGGGCACCGCACCGCCGGTCCGTCCGCCGGACCGCCGGGTCGTCGACCCGCCCGGCACCCCGCACCTCGACCGCATCCTGCCCCGGCAGATCCACCACCTCGTGCCACCCCACCCCGACCCGGGGCCCGGACGCCACAGCCGCCGGGACCGGTCCCCATCAGCCCAAGGAGATCCGTCATGTCCCCCGTGTCCTCCGTCGTCCTGGTCACCGGTGCGAGCTCCGGATTCGGCGCGCTGGCCGCCCACGCTCTGGCCTCCGCGGGCCACACGGTCTACGCGAGCATGCGCGACATATCCGGCCGCAACGCCGAGCGTGCGGCGCAGGTACGTGAACGGGCCGCCCGCGAGGGCATCGACCTGCGGGTCGTCGAACTCGACGTGCTGTCCCAGGACAGCGCGGACCGCGCCGTCGCCACCGTCCTGAGCGAGGCCGGCCGGCTGGACGTCCTGGTCCACAACGCGGGCCACATGGTGCTCGGCCCCACCGAAGCCTTCACCCCGGAGGAGATGGCCGCGGTCTACGACACCAATGTGCTGGGCACCCAGCGGGTGAACCGCGCCGCACTGCCGCACCTGCGGGCGCAAGGACACGGTCTGCTGCTCTGGGTCGGGTCCAGCAGCACCCGCGGGGGCACCCCGCCCTACCTGGCGCCGTACTTCGCCGCTAAGGCCGCCATGGACGCCGTCGCCGTCAGTTACGCAGCCGAGCTCGCCCGCTTCGGCATCGACACCTCCATCGTCGTCCCCGGCGCCTTCACCTCCGGCACGAACCACTTCGCGAACGCGGGCCACCCCGCCGACACCGGCACCGTCGCGGCCTACGAGACCCGGTACGCGGGCCTGACCGAGCAGGTCGGCCGCGCCCTGGCCGCCATCACCCCGGCTGACGCCGACGTGGCGGAGGTGGCGCGCGAGATCGTCCGCGTCGTCGGGCTCCCCGCCGGCAAGCGGCCGTTCCGCACCCACATCGACCCCGCCGACGACGGCTCGGAGGCCGTCTCCGTGGTCGCCGACCGCATCCGCCAGGACTTCTACCACCGGATCGGCCTGGACGACCTGCTCAGCCCCCGCGCCGAAGCCTGACGGCCCCACAGCCGACCGGCTCAGCAGCCACCCGCCGCGGCCTCCCGGCGCACCGGACCCTTCGGGGGCCGGTGCGCCGGGAGGCACCGAGAAGGAGAACCGTCATGACCACCTCCGAGTTTCCCGAGCTTCCCGAGCCCGTACGGCGCGCCGTCGCCGCGGCGAACGCCCATGACACCGAGGCTTTCCTCGACCAGTTCACCGAGCACGGCGCGGTGGACGACTGGGGCCGCCGCTTCGAGGGCCGTGAAGCGGTCGAGGGATGGAGCGACCGCGAGTTCATCGGCGTCAAGGTCTCCCTGAAGGTCACCGCGGTGACCCGGCGGGGGGACCAGGTGATCGTCTCCGCCCAGGTCGGCGGCGACGGATTCAACGGCCCGTCGGACTTCGCCTTCACCGTCGAGGGCGACAGGGTCGCCCTGATGAGGATCACCGGCTGACAGGCAGGTGCCGGGACACGCGAACGCCCGGTGGGGAACCGTCACATGACGGCTCCCCACCGGGCGTTCTTCTGCAGCGGACCGGCCGCGGCGGCCTGAGCCGCCGCGCGTGGCGGCTCAGGCGGAGTGCGTGATGCGGTCCAGCAGCTCGTTCAGCAGGATGCGTTCACCGGGCGTGAGGATCTCCCCGATCTCGGGGAGCACGGCCTTGAAGGCGACGGTACGGGCGATCGACCGGCGCTCCTCCTCGGCGGCCTCCTCGGGCTCCGCGGTGGTGATGGCGGCGAGTATGGCCTCCCGCGTCCGGGGCGACAGCTCCGGGTCGCGAGCCTCGGGCACCGTGGCGATCAGCGTCAGGACGACCCCGCAGCCGGCCGAGTGGATCATCAGCATGGCGCGTTCCACGTCGACGCTCAGCCGGCCCGCCTCGGCGACCCGGGTCACCAGGCCGCGGAGGACGTTGAAGGACTCCGTCACGGCCGCCGGCTCGGCCCCGGGCCTGGGCTGACCGAACATCAGCTGGTATATCTCCGGGTTGGCCACACCGAACTCGATGTGCAGGTCCCAGCCCCAGCGCAGGTCCTCGACCGGGTCGGTGGCCCGCACCCGGTCGGTCTTGCGGTGCAGGTAGTCGGCGAAGCCCTCCGCCGCGACGGCGTCGAGCAGGCCCTGCATGTCGCCGAACTGCCGGTAGATGGTCGGCGGCTGAACGGCCGCCGCCTTGCTGACCGACCGGGTCGAGACCGCGTCGCGGCCGCCCTCGGCGAGCAGGGCAGCGGCGGCGGACATGATCCGCTCTCGGGTGGTCGCCCTTTCCTCCATGAATCGACGATAACAGAAATTTGTTACCAAGGGAAACTTCTCGGTCGTCAGACCGTGGAGGAGTGGCCGGGTGTGCCGGCCGCCCCTCCACGTCCCGCGTGCCGGGAGGGTCACTTGGCGGGGCCGGAGCCCTCCCCGTGCAGCGCCTCGCGCAGCGCCGTGGTGGCCTCGGCCACCGCCTTCTTGTTGGACTCGGTGCCGCGGAGGGCGTTGAGCATCATGAAGTCGTGCGTGATCTCGGGGTAGTGCGTGAGCTGGACGGGCACACCGGCCTTCCGCAGCTTCTCCGCGTACGCGGTGCCCTCGTCGTGGAGGACGTCGGAGTCCGTGATCATCAGCGCCGGAGGCAGGCCGCGCAGCTCGTCGACCGTGGCGCGCAGCGGGGCGGCCAGCGGGTTCTGCCGGTCCTTGAGGCGGGGGGCGTACGCGTCCCAGAACCACTTCATCGCGGGCTTGGTGAGCCAGCAGTTCTCCGCGAAGCGGTTGTACGAGGCGGTGTCGAAGTTCGCGTCCGTGACCGGGTACAGCATCACCTGGCGGCGGAAGTCGGGTCCGCCGCGCTGCTTGGCCATCATCGCCACGGCGGCGGTCATGTCACCGCCCACGGAGTCGCCGGCGACGGCCAGCCGCGAGGGGTCCACGCCGATCTGGCCGCCGTGGTCGGCGACCCACTTGGCCACGGTGTACGCCTGCTCGATCGGCACGGGGAACTGGGCCTCGGGCGAAGGGGTGTAGTCGACGAAGACCACCGCCGCCTGCGCGCCGTTGGCGAGCTCGCGCACCAGGCGTTCGTGGGTCTTGAAGTTGCCCAGCACCCACCCGCCGCCGTGGATGTAGACGATCCCGGGCAGGTCCCCCTTGGCGCCCTCGGGCCGTACGACGTGCACGGACACCGGGCCGGTCGGTCCGCCGGGCACGGTCCGCTCGCTGATCTGCGCAGGGAGCGTGTCCACCGGGCCCGCCTGCAGCTTGTTCAGCACCTCCCGGGCGGCCGTGTAGGAGAGCGTGTACAGCGGCGGGCCGTCCGCCGCCGCCAGCTGGTCGAGGAAGTCCTGGTCCTGCGGGTCCAGCCGCACCGGCGGGTTGCCGCACGGCACCTTCGGCGCGGGCGTGTCGGCGGGCACCGCGTGGTCGACGCGCAGGACGTTCGTCGCCCTCTCGCCGCAGGCCGTGAGGCCCGCGGCCGCCGCGAGGAGGACTGCGACGGCGTAGCGTGCCTTGCGTCGCGTTATGGACCGGACGTGCGGACAGGTCATTGCGGTCTCCGAACCGTGGTCGGTCGATGGCCCCCACGTGAGCAGCCTGCGGAGGCGGTACGGTCCGGACAACCGGGGATGGGCCGGGGGAGTGGCCCGCGGGCGTCGGCGCCACGCGGCCTCACCGGGCCCGGAGGGTCAGACCACGACGAGGTCCCAGGCGGTCATCGCGTCGGCGAGCCGCAGGTGGGGGGCCGCTTCGGCGAGCCGGCCCTGACGCTCCAGCGTGCGCCCGAGGAGGAGGTGCGCGTGCGCGTCCTGCGGCTCGGCACGCAGGAGGTCGCGCAGCTCCGCCTCGGCCCGCGACAGCTGCGCGGAGAAGTAGTACGACCGGGCCAGCAGCATGCGCACCGCCATGTTGCGGGGTGCCACGTCCACGATGGACGCGAGCGTCCGGGCCGCGGCGGCGTAGCGCTGCCGGTTGAAGAAGAGCACGGCGCGCTTGAACGTCTCCGTGGTCGGACTGCTCATGTCGGTGCCCACTACTGCATCACCTCGGTCGAAGGACGGTCTCCTTGGTATGCCTTCCAACCGGGGCAAGTGTCTGATTTGTTCCACTCCGCCCCTTGATCTGCCGGAATCTTTGTGTGCCCGCCCGATCACCGTACGTGTCGTCCGGAGTCGGATGGGGCCCGGCCGGGTTGCGCGCCTCACCCTCCTGGGGGAACGTGACTTCGAGGCCGCATGGCCGCACGTCCGAGGATCTCCCGCCGTCCTCCGCTCTCCTCCGCTCCCGTTCTCCGCCGCACAGCGGCCCCTCGGGACGCCGGCAACCGCGCCCCCGCATCCCGCGACCCCGCAGCGGCACTCCGGACCGCATCCTCGCCCACGACCGCCACCACCCCCGGCAGCGGCCAGGAAGGCAGAACGACATGCCACTCCTCCGCACCCTCGCCCTGACTGCCGCGTCCGCCGCCCTCGCGACCGTGGTCGCGGCCGCCCCGGCCACGGCCGCCGCCGGCGCCGCGACGGCCCGGGCCGCCCCTGGCGGCGCCGCCCCGACCTACGCCACGGTGCTCGTCACGTGCTTCGGCCGGGGACTGGTGATGCCCCCGGACTTCCTCCTGGCCTGCGGGGACGGGAACGACCGGCTGGGCGGTCTGTACTGGTCGCACTGGGGCAGCGAGTCGGCCGTGGGCACCGGTTACGAGGAAGCCAACGACTGCGATCCGTACTGCGCGGCAGGCCACTTCCACACCTTCCCGGTCAAGATCAGGCTCTCCGAGAGCAAGCCCTGGCCCGAGGACCCGCACCTGCGGCACTTCACCAAGCTCACGATCACCTACCCCGACACCGAACCCTCCTGGCCGCACGACCCGGTCCGCGAGCTGTGGGACTGAGCGGGCGCGCGACGGCGCAGGACACGCCGACGGCCCCCGCGTCGCGGGGGCCGTCGGTCGTTCCTCGATGATCTTCAGTGGATATGGCTCTCAGCGGTAGAAGCCTCCGTAGAAGCCGGTCCCGTAGAAGCCGGGGTAGAAGCCGTAGTAGCCGCCGTAACCGCCATAGCCGCCGTAACCCCCGTAGCCGCCGTAGCCGCCCCAGCCGTAGCCGTTCCCCCAGCCCCAGCCGCCGTGGCCGCCACCGTGGCCGCCACCGTGTCCGCCGCCCCAGCCGCCGCCGTGGTCGACGACGGACTGCGCGGTGGTGGGTGCTGTCTGTGGCGTCGCCGCGCTGGCCGCGGTGGCTCCGGCGAAGGCGAGCAGGGGCGCCACCACGGCGGCGGCGGCGATCCTGCGGATGGTAAGCGTGCGCATGACTCCCCCTTCGGGGATCTGGACTTCGGGTCGCGGTCCGCACGGAGCGGGCCGCCGTCGCGCCGGATCGTGCGCGTGACCCCGGCGCAGATGGGGGTGCGGGCGTCTGGTGCGGACGCACCTCACGGACGTGGAACGCCGGAACAGATATCTGTAGTTGAAGACGTCCCTATATGAACGGTAGGCACGTTTTGTGCCGTCCGTCAAAGGGATCCGACAAAAAGTGCATATTGGTATCTTTTGCTCTACTGTGACGCCCTTTCAACCGTGCGTACCGCATAGGTTCCGTTGCGTCAGCGGCCGCCCAACGGGCCCTCGGACCAAACTGGTTGAGGCCGCGGTGCGACCCCTTCCGCCACGAGTCCCCCGTGACCGCAGGGGCTGATATGGCAAATGCGACAGAAGGGGCAAGTGATGCCAGTGGGGTGTAGGGGAATTTCCCTCCGGAATCCGGAAGAGATGAATCCGCTTCGCTGTCAAGCGCTTCCGCCCCTCCGGCGGCACCGCTGCGTCCCCATGTGGTCACTCCGGGCATCCGTCGCATGTCGCGCAGCTGTTGCGCGTCGGTAACGCTTCAAAATCGCTGGTCGGCGATTTGTTAACACCATTGACATATCCGCGATCGCTGCATACGGTCCTGCGTCGAAGCGCTTCGACGCGTCGCATCGAAACCATTCGATGGACGCCTCACTCGTTCGGCCCAGGTGGAGGTCACTTCAATGTTGAAGGTGCGCAGACCGCTGGCTCTCGCAGCAGCTGCCCTTGCGGGCGCCATGCTCATCACTTCGTGCGGAAGCTCGGACGGGGGTGCGGAGGGCGACGGTAAGACGCTGAAGCTCTGGCACTACGAAGCCCCGAACAGTGCCATGGGCATCGCCTGGAACCAGGCGATAGAGGAGTTCAAGAAGAGCCACCCGGGCGTCAAGGTCGAGTTCGAGGCCAAGGGCTTCGAGCAGATCCAGAAGACCGCCTCGATGGTGCTCAACTCCAGCAACGCCCCTGACCTCATGGAGTACAACAAGGGCAACGCCACGGCCGGCCTGCTGGCCAAGCAGGGCCTGCTGACCGACCTCACCCCGCAGGTCACCAAGTACGGCTGGGACAAGCTGCTCAGCCCCAGCGTCACCACCACCAGCCGCTACGACGCCAAGGGCGTCATGGGCTCCGGCAACTGGTACGGCATCCCGAACTTCGGTGAGTACACGATGGTGTACTACAACAAGGACCTCTTCGCGAAGAACAACGTGAAGGTCCCGACCACGTTCAACGAGTTCGAGCAGGCGCTCGCCGCCTTCAAGGCCAAGGGCATCACCCCGCTCGCCAACGGCGGCGCCGAGTACCCGGCCCACCAGTACCTGTACCAGCTGGCCCTGACCAAGGCCGACCGCAGCTGGGTCGACTCCTTCGAGCTCTACAAGGGCAAGGCGGACTTCCACGACGCCGCCTGGACGTACGCCGCCAACACCCTGTCGGACTGGGTGAAGAAGGGCTACATCGCCAAGACGAGCAGTGGCGCCAAGGCCGAGGACGCCGGCGTCTCCTTCATCGGCGGCAAGTCCCCGATCTTCTTCTCGGGCAGCTGGTGGTACGGCCGCTTCCGTGACGAGAACAAGTTCCAGTGGGGCTCGTTCCTCTTCCCGGAGTCCAAGATGACCCTCGGCTCGGGCGGCAACCTCTGGGTCGTCCCGAAGAACGCCAAGAACAAGCAGCTGGCCTACGACTTCATCGACATCACGATGAAGAAGGGGATCCAGAACACCCTCGGCAACAACGGCGGCGTGCCCGTCGCGGCCGAGCCCTCGGCGATCACCGACCCCAGCTCCAAGGAGCTGATCGAGAACTTCAACAAGGTCTCGGACCAGGACGGTCTCGCCTTCTACCCCGACTGGCCGGTCCCCGGCTTCTACGACGTGCTGGTCTCGGCCACCCAGAAGCTGATCACCGGCAGCGGCACCCCGGACCAGGTCCTGGACGAGCTGCAGAAGGCCTATGACGCGGGTGCGCCCACGTCATGAGTGCCCGACCCCTCCGGCTGCGCAATCCCTACGCGCTGTACTTGATCCCGGGTGTCATCGCCTTCCTGGCCGTCGTGATCGTGCCGTTCGTGATGAACATCTACTTCAGCTTCACGCACTGGCAGGGCGTCGGCTCGCCCACCTGGGCGGGGCTGGAGAACTACCGGGAGCTGATGAAGGACTCGCGGTTCTGGGAGTCCTTCCGGCACAGCGTCGCCATGGTCCTGGCGATGGCGGTGATCCCCACCGCCGTCGGCCTGGTGGTGGCCGCGGCGCTGTTCGACTTCATCGGCAAGCACTTCGGTTCGAAGCTGGCCAGCGTGCTGCGTGCCTGCTTCTACCTCCCGCAGGTCCTGCCCATCACCGTGGCGGGCATCGTCTGGAGCTGGATCCTGGCCCCCGAGAACGGCTCGCTCAACGAGCTGCTGAAGGCGGTCGGCCTGGGCTCGCTCCAGCAGGACTGGCTGGGTGACCCGAAGTTCGCGCTCTACAGCGTGATGGCCGTCATGGTCTGGGTGCAGCTGGGGTTCCCCGTCGTGATCTTCATGGCGGGACTCCAGCGGGTCGATCCCTCGCTCTACGAGGCGGCCGAGCTGGACGGGACGAACTGGTGGCAGCGTTTCTGGCACGTGACGCTGCCCCAGATCCGCCCCGAGATCTACGTGGTGATGCTGTGGTGCACCATCGCGGCCCTCAAGGTCTTCGGCGCGGTCTACGTCCTCACCAAGGGCGGACCCGCCGACTCGACCATCGTCCCGTCCTACTTCTCCTTCTCGACCTTCTTCGAGAAGACCGACGTGGGCTACGGCTCGGCGATCGCGACGGTCCTCACCCTGATCATCCTGGCGCTGACCACGGTCGGCCTGCGCTTCCAGACCCGATCGGAGGACGCACAGTGAAGGCGCTCAAGCGCTACCCCGTGCTGGTGGCCATGATCCTCGGCGCGATCTTCATGGTGCTGCCGCTCCTGATCGTGCTCATCAACGCGCTGAAGTCGCCCGCCGACTACTCCGCGCACGGCCCGCTCTCGCTGCCCCACGGCCTCCACCTGGACGGCCTGACGGACTTCTGGACCCGGGTCAACTTCGGGCACACGCTGATCAACTCGATCGTGATCTCAGGTTCGGTGGCCGTGTTCGGCGTCATCCTCTCGGTGCTGAACGCGTACGCGATCGGCATCGGGAGGATCAAGGGCAAGGCGTACTTCCTCGCCTTCTTCGTGCTGGCCAACGTGCTGCCGCAGGAAGCGCTGGTCTACCCGCTGTACTACCTGTCCAAGCAGGTGGGCCTGTACGACACCAGGCTGAGCCTGATCATCGTCTTCAGCGTCGTGCAGGCGGCGTTCGGCACCTACCTCCTCTCCTCCGTGCTCGGAGCCTTCCCGAAGGAGATCATCGAGGCGGCCAGGATCGACGGCGCCAACAGCTGGCAGATCCTGTGGCGGATGGTGGTCCCGGTCAGCCGGCCCACCCTGGGCGTCCTGCTGGTGTTCTTCTTCATCTGGACCTGGAACGAGTTCCTGCTGCCCCTGGTCATGCTGCCGTCGAACGACAACCAGACCGTCTCGGTCGCGCTCGGCGTGCTCCAGGGTCAGCGTCTGATGGACGCGACGATGACCAACGCGGCCGGCCTGCTCGGCGCGCTGCCCGCGATCGTCTTCTTCCTGCTCTTCCAGCGGACCCTCACCCGCGGCATCGCCGTCGGCGCCGTGAAGTGATCCGCGCCCGGACCACCGTGTCCGTGGCCCTCCACCCGGGCGGATGACCTCCCCGCGTCCCGCCCACGGCTCTGCCTCCCCGCTGCCTCCCCGCTCCGCGGCAGGAGGCAGAGCCGGCCCCACCTGCTCCCACACGTACCGAGAACGCCGGTGGCCGCCCACCGGGAAAGGCATCGACCATGAAGTTCACCAACGGGTACTGGCTGCTGCGCGAAGGCGTCACGGCGGCGTATCCGGCCGAGGTCCTCGATGCCGTCCCGGGCCCCGGAACGTTGCGGGTCCACGCGCCCACCCAGCACATCCGGCACCGCGGCGACCTGCTCAAGGGCCCGCTCGTCACGGTCGACTGCACCGCGCCCATGCCCGGTGTCATCGGTGTGCGCATCACCCACTTCGAGGGCGACGTCGAGACCGGGCCGCACTTCGAGCTGCACCACGAGTCGCACGAGCCCCTCGTGACGGTCGACGAGGAGCAGGCCGTCCTGACCTCCGGCGACCTGAGCGTCCGCTTCCGCCTCGACGGCGAGTGGCGGATGGAGTTCCAGGCCGACGGACGCACCCTCACCAGCAGCGACGTCAAGGCCATGGCGCTGATGGAGACCGCCGAGGGCGAGCACCACGTCCGCGAGCAGCTCCGGCTGGCCGTCGGCACCTCCGTCTACGGGCTCGGCGAGCGCTTCGGCCCGCTGGTCAAGAACGGCCAGACCGTCGACATCTGGAACGCCGACGGCGGCACCAGCAGCGAGCAGTCCTACAAGAACATCCCGTTCTACCTGACCGACGCCGGCTACGGCGTCTTCGTCGACGACCCCGGCAAGGTCTCCTTCGAGGTCGCCTCCGAGCAGGTCTCGCGCGTCCAGTTCAGCGCCGAGCGGCAGCAGCTGCAGTACTACGTCATCCACGGCCCCACGCCGAAGGAGATCCTGCGCAAGTACACCGCGCTCACCGGCCGTCCGGCCCTGCCGCCCGCCTGGTCCTTCGGGCTGTGGCTGACCACGTCGTTCACCACCTCCTACGACGAGCAGACCGTCACCGGATTCGTCGAGGGCATGGCCGAGCGCGACCTGCCGCTGTCGGCCTTCCACTTCGACTGCTTCTGGATGCGCGAGTTCAACTGGTGCGACTTCGAGTGGGACCCGCGCGTCTTCCCCGACCCCGAGGGGATGCTGCGCCGGCTGAAGGAGCGCGACCTCCACATCTGCGTGTGGATCAACCCCTACATAGCCCAGCGCTCACCGCTGTTCGCCGAGGGCAAGGCGGCCGGCTACCTCCTCAAGCGCCCTGACGGCGGCGTGTGGCAGTGGGACCTGTGGCAGCCCGGCATGGCCCTGGTCGACTTCACCAACCCCGACGCCTGCGCCTGGTACGCGTCCAAGCTCGAGGCCCTCCTCGACATGGGCGTCGACTGCTTCAAGACCGACTTCGGCGAGCGCGTGCCCACCGACGTCGCCTGGTTCGACGGCTCCGACCCGGAGCGCATGCACAACTACTACACGCAGCTGTACAACAAGACCGTCTTCGACGTGCTGCGCAAGCACCGCGGCGAGGGCGAGGCCGTGCTCTTCGCGCGCTCGGCCACGGCCGGCGGCCAGCAGTTCCCCGTGCACTGGGGCGGCGACTGCGAGTCCACGTACGAGTCGATGGCCGAGTCGCTGCGCGGCGGCCTGTCGCTCGGCCTGTCCGGCTTCGGCTACTGGAGCCACGACATCGGCGGCTTCGAGGGGCTGCCCGACGCGGGTCTGTTCAAGCGCTGGACCGCCTTCGGCATGCTCTCCTCGCACAGCCGGCTGCACGGTTCCTCGTCCTACCGCGTGCCGTGGCTGTTCGACGAGGAGGCGGTGGACGTCCTCCGCCACTTCACCAAGCTCAAGCTGAGCCTCATGCCCTACCTCTACGGTGCCGCGCACCAGGCGCACACCGAGGGCGTCCCGATGATGCGGGCCATGGTGCTGGAGTTCCCGGACGACCCGGGCTGCGCCTCGCTGGAGCGCCAGTACATGCTCGGCGGGGACCTGCTCGTCGCGCCGGTGTTCTCCGAGGACGGCGAGGTGTCGTACTACGTGCCCGAGGGCACCTGGACCCACTTCACGACCGGCGAGAAGGTCACCGGTCCGCGCTGGGTGCGCGAGACCCACGACTACCTGAGCGTCCCGCTGCTGGCCCGGCCCGGTTCCGCGATCCCGGTCGGCGCGGTCACCGACCGCCCCGACTACGCGTGGGCGGACGACGTCACCGTCCGGGTCTTCGAGCCCGCCGACGGCTCCCGCACCACCGTGCGGATCCCCCGCGAGGACGGCACGGCCGCGGCCGAGATCACCGTCGTGCGCGAGGGCTCCACGCTGCGGGCCGAGACCTCCGACGCGTCGCTCCCGTGGGGCGTCGAGGTGGCCGGCGGAGCCTCCGTGCGTGCGGCGGCCGGTACCGCCGTCCTCACCCTTGAGCTCGCGGGCTCCTGAGGGCGGTCTGCTGCACGCACGTACGGGAAGGGAGTTGCATGGTCAAGATCACTGACGTCGCGCGGCACGCCAACGTGTCGCCGAGCACCGTCAGCTACGCCCTCAGCGGCAAGCGGCCGATCTCCCCGGAGACCCGGCGGCGCATCGAGGACAGCATCCGTGAACTGGGCTACCGGCCGCACGCCGGAGCCCGCTCCCTGGCCAGCAGCAGGTCACGGGTGCTCGGTCTCGTGCTGCCCCTCCGGAAGGGCATCCACGTGCCTGTGGTCATGCAATTCGCCACGTCCGTGCTGACCGCCGCCCGGGAGCACGACCACGATGTCCTCCTCCTCACGCAGAGCGAGGGGGAGGAGGGCATCATCCGGGTCGCCCAGAGCGCCATGGCGGACGCCTTCATCATCATGGACGTCGAGATGGACGACCGCAGGCTGCCGTTGCTGCGCACCATGGACCGGCCGTCCGTGCTGATCGGTTTCCCCTCCGACCCGGCCGGGCTGACCTGCGTCGACCTGGACTTCGCGGGTGCCGGCGAGGCGTGCGTGGAGCACCTCGCCTCGCTCGGCCACCGGACCGTGGCCCTGGTCGGCTCACCCCCCGAGGTCTACGTCCGCGGCACCGGGTTCGCCCGCCGGGTCGCCGCGGGATTCACGGCCGCCGCCGACCGGCTCGGCCTGCGCTCGTCCGTCCACCCCTGCCCGGAGACCCCGGCCGCCGCGCGAGCCATGGCCGAGCAACTGCTGCGCGAACAGCCGGGGCTGTCCGGGATCGTCGTCCACAACGAGCCGATCACCCAGCCCCTGATCGCCGCCTTCCAGGCCATGGGCCTGCGGGTACCGGAGGACCTGTCGGTCGCCGCGATCTGCCCCGACGAGACCGCCGAGCAGGCATCGGTGCCCATCACCTCCGTGTCGATCCCCTCAGCCGAGATCGGCACCCGCGCGGTGGACCTCCTGTTGGCCAAGCTCGCCGGCCGTGACGACGTGCCGGAGACCACCGTGCTCTCCGCGGTCCTGACCCCCCGGGCCACGACCGCCCCGCCGGCGGCCGTGGCCCCGTGACCGGCCCCGTCGCCGTCACTCCGTGCGCAGGCCGTCCGGTCGCATCATGCGGACCAGGGCAGGGAGGCTGAGCGCGGTCACCAGCAGGACGACCGCCGCGCTGACGCCCGTCATGGCGCCCACGTCGGGCCAGTCGACGGTGACGGGCGCACCGACCATGCGGAGCAGCACCGCGCCGAGGGTCAGGCCCACCGCGCACGCGAGGGCGAGGCCGAGGCCGACGGGGAGGGCGGTCTGCCACAGCACCGACAGGCTGAGGGTGCTGCGGCGGGTACCGAAGGCGACCAGGGTGGACAGCAGCTTCTTCCGCTCGCGCAACTGCTCCAGCTGGGAGACGAGCAGGCTCGCGCCGATCAGCAGCAGGACGCAGCAGGCGCCGACGAACAACCCGGTGCGGATCGAGGCGAAGCGCGCGGACTCGGTCCGGGTGACGTAGTCGTGCGCGTCGGCGAGCGGGTCGATCGCGGCCACCGTGTTGCGGACGACCTCGGGCGCGTCCGGGACGGAGCGGTCGATCGAGACGTAGACCCTGCCCGTGACCGTCCCGGCGGCGGACGGGGGGAGCGCCCCGGGGGTGACGAGGACGCCGCCGCGCTTGTAGCCGCTCGGGTCGGCGCGGGTGTGGGCCTGCTTCAGGCCGGACGGCAGGTGCCAGGCGAGTCCGCGTCCTGGCGCGCCGGCGTAGCCCGGGTCCAGGTAGACGACGTGTCCTGGCCTGGCCGTGCGGACGGTGTCGTCGTCGTACTCCCCGTCCCGGACGACGAAGACGTCGCCGTCGCGGCACGCGGAGACCCTCGCCACCACGCGCAGCGCGTCGCAGGTGCCCACGGTCAGTTCGACGTAGCGCTGCGGGTCCTGGGCACGTTCGCCGAGCATCCCCACCGACAGCGGGGTCGCTTCGCGCACGGCGTCGGCCGCGGTGAGCCGCCGGGCGGCGTCCGCGGGGGAGTCGGCGGCCGGGAGGTAGACCTCCATCTGGGCCCGGGAGAAGTCGTTCCCGGTACTGCGGGTGTACGAGCCGTCGACGCCCGCGAAGAGCATCTGGAGCGCGATCGCCCCGGCGACGGCGACGGCGATGCCGTTGACCGTGCGGGCCGCGGTGCCGCTGTTCAGCTGGAGCCTGCGGACCGCGAGCTGCCAGGAGGGAGCGCCGGTGCCGAGCCGGTCGACGGCGGCCTCGACGATCCACGGCAGCAGTGCCGTGACGCCCATCAGCAGCAGGACCGTGCCGCCGACGACCAGCGCCTCGTTGAAGTTCCCTCGGTCGCGGCCCTGTCCGACCATCGGGTACAGGAGGGCGAGCCCGCCGAGCGGCAGCAGCAGGCGCCACCACAGCCGGCGGCGAGGCGGCTTGCTCGCGCGGACGACACCGAGCGGCTCGATGACCACGCCGCGCAGCGCGAGCAGCGTCACGGCCACCGAGGCGGCCGGGACGGCGACGGCGACCAGGGCGGCGAGGGCGGGCGCCGGCGTGAGGTCGCCGGGGAAGACGCTGACGCGGTAGAAGCCGACCTGGCCCGCCAGGGTGCGACCGGCCGCGAACAGCACGGCGCCGACGGCGAGTCCGCACACGGCGCCGGCGAGGGCCTCGCCCGCGGCGACGCGTCGCGTGGTCCCGGCGTCCGCACCGAGCAGGCGCAACGCGGCGAGCCGGCGGTCGCGGCGGTCCCCGCCGAAGCGGACGGCGGCCGCGATGAACACGCCGACCGGCATCAGCAGCGCCACGAAGACGATGAGGACGAGCAGCACGAGGACCGGGTCCGTCGTGCTGCCCTGGTCCACTGAGCCGAAGGCGTGGATGCGCTCGACGCGGACGGTCTGCCCGGCCCCGGCCCCGGCGCCGGCGGGGAGCCCGGAGGTCCCCGCGTAGTAGGCGAGGTCGTCCGGTCCCACCAGCCCGTCCTGCCCGATGGTGCCCGCGATGCGGTACGGCAGGCGCTCGCTCAGCAGCCGGCCCTCCGCAGAGGCGAGCAGCCGCCGCAAGGCGGGGGAGACCACCATCGTCCCGCGCCCGGGCAGCCGGGCGACGCCGGGCGGCAGCGGTGGACGCCGGCCCTCGGGCTGCAGCAGGCGGCCCCGTACCGCCTGGTCGCGGTAGGTGGTGTCGACCGTCGCGATCAGCATGGTGTCGTCGGCCCGGTGCTTGACGACCGAGGTGTACGTCATGTCGTTGCGGGCGCGTTCGCGGTCGTGACGCTGCGTCAGGGCGTTCGGCAGCGCGGCGGTGAGCAGCAGCAGGGCCACTCCCAGGCCGACCCCGACGGCGGTCAGGAGCGTACGCACCCAGCCCTCGCGGCCACCGGTGACGGCGAACCGGACACCCATCGCCAGGTCCTGGATGCGGCTTCGGCGGCTGGTGCCGGGGGCGTCGCCCGAGCTCATGCCACGCGCGCCGTGTCGCGGACCTTCCCGTCACGCACGACGACCTCGCGGTCGGAGTACGCGGCGACCCTCGCCTCGTGGGTGACCAGGACGACCGCCGCGTCGGTCTCACGGGCGGCGGCGCTGAGCAGCTGCATGACGCGTTCGCCGTTGAGGGAGTCCAGCGCTCCGGTGGGTTCGTCGGCGAACAGCACGCGGGGGCCGGTGACCAGGGCACGGGCGACGGCCACCCGCTGTCCCTGCCCGCCGGAGATGGCCCCGGGCCGCTGGCCCGCGACGTCCTCGACCTCCAGCCTGCGCAGCCACTCCAGGCCGGTGCGCGTCGCCTCCTTGCGGGAGGTGCCGCCCAGCCGGAGCGGCAGCGCCACGTTCTCCGCGCAGGTGAGCTCGGGGACGAGCTGCCCGAACTGGAAGACGAAGCCGAACTCGCTGCGCCGCAGGGCGCTGCGCCGGGCGTCGTTCATCGCGGACAGCTCACGACCGCGGTAGGTGATGGTGCCCGCGTCCGGGACGACGATCCCCGCGAGGCAGTGCAGCAGGGTGGACTTGCCGGAGCCGGAGGGGCCCATCACGGCGACGACCTCGCCGGGGCGTATGGAGAAGTCCGCCCCGTCGAGGGCCGGCGTCCGGCCGTAGCTCTTGTGCAGGCCGTCGGCGGTGAGCAGGGGCTCTGCGGGCGTCACGCGCTCACCTCCCGGGCGAGCCCGTCGAGCCGCGCCGCGGTCAGCTCCAGCCAGCGCAGGTCGGCTTCGAGGTGGAACAGGGCGTGGTCGCAGATCAACTGGTCGGCCAGGTCCCCGGTGCGCTTGCGTTCGGTCAGGTCGCGCATCAGCCGCAGGTGCTCGGCACGCTGCACGTCCAGGATGTCGGCCGCGTCGCGCTGGGTGAGCAGCGCGAGGACGACCTTGGTGTAGAGGGTCGACTGCAGGTACGGCTCGGGCTTCTCCGGGGTCGCCAGCCACCGTGCGACGTCGGTGACGCCCGCCTCCGTGATGGCGTACCGCTTCCGCTCGGGGCCCTCGCCGGGCTCTATGGCCTCGACCTCGACCAGGCCGTGCTTCAGCAGCCTCGACATCGTGGAGTAGACCTGCCCGTAGTGCAGCGGCCGGTCGTGGCCGAATCGCTCGTCGAAGGCGCGCTTGAGGTCGTAGCCGTGGCGCGGCCCGGATTCGAGGAGGCCCAGGAGGGTGTGACCGATGGACATGCGCGTCAATATACACATGAGGTATACACGTCATGCAGACGCGATGTCGCGATGGTGTGCAGCTGGGGGCACCCCCGCTATGAATTGCGTGTATACCCCCTGTGTAGAGTCGCGGCCATGCGAACTACCCGGCTCCGAAGCCTCCTGCCCGCCCGACGCGACGCCGCCTCCGCCCGGACCGCCCGCAGATGGGCGGTGCTTCCCGCGGCCGCCCTGGCATTCGCGCTCGCGCTCACCGGTTGCACCCGCGTGGAGACCACCTCCCCGGGCACCGTGCGGCAGGAGGCCGGCAAGACCGGCACCGGCACCTTCGGCAGCGTCGACTGCCGCAAGGCCAAGTGCATCGCGCTCACCTTCGACGCGGGACCGAGCAAGCACACGGCGCAGCTGCTGGACGTCCTCAAGGAGAAGCAGGTGCCCGCCACCTTCTTCCTCCTCGGCAGGAAGCACATCGACCGCTACCCGGACATGGTCAAGCGCATGGCCGCCGAGGGGCACGAGGTCGCCAGCCACACCTGGACGCACAAGATCCTCACGCAGATCGAGCCCGAGGAGGTACGCGAGGAGCTGAGCCGTCCCAACGACGCGATAGAGCGGATCACGGGCCGGCGGCCCACCCTCATGCGCCCGCCGCAGGGACGCACCAACGACACCGTCCAGGGCATCGCCCGTGAGATGGGCCTCTCCGAGGTGCTGTGGAGCGTCACCGCCAAGGACTACGAGACCAACGACCCCGACCTGATCACCAAGCGCGTCCTGGACCAGGCCGACCGCGACGGCATCATCCTGCTCCACGACCTCGTCCCCGGCCCGGCCGCCAAGGGCTACCGGGGCACCCTGCCGGCCGTGCCCGGCATCATCGACGCGCTCAAGAAGCGGGGCTTCACCTTCGTGACCGTTCCGCAGCTGCTCGCCCCCGGCACCCCGCAGCCCGGGGCGGTCTACCGCCCCTGACCGGATCCGAGGGGGACACGGCCGGATGGAGGTGGCCCCGCCGGTGGCTTCGGCGGCACCGTGGATGACCGGAGCAGGGAGCGTGTGGCGGGAGAAAGACATGACGGACACCCACCCTCACAACGGTGACGAGGACGGTGTGGTCTGGCTGGTCGGGCTGCGACACCGCGGCGGCTCGGGGGCGCTGGTCCGCCACTACTACGTGGTGGCCGGGACGATCGCCGGGGTCGACGCGCTGCGCCGCGCCCGCTGGTTCGCGGCACAGCCCACGGAGCGCGTGCTGCGCTGCGACGCGGCGGTCGACGGCACATGGGCCGAGGTGCGCCGGCTCATGCAGGACACCCTCGGCCGGTTCCGTCTCGCGGGCCGGGCGGCCTGAGCGCGCGCGGACCTCCCGCCCGTCACTGCCCGGGCACCGGGCCCACCAGGAGCAGGGCGATGTCGTCGCGGCCCCCGGAGGTCCGCCGGGCCTCCCGCAGGAGCTCGTCGGCCAGGTCGTCCAGCGAACGGACGGGCGCCGCGGCGAGCCGGCCGGCGAGTTCCCCGAGCGCCGTCCCCAGATCGGTGCCGGGACGTTCGATCAGGCCGTCGGTGAACAGGGTGAGCACGCTCCCCGGCGGCATGGGCACCTCCGCGGCCCGGTAGTCCGCGGTCACGTCGACACCGAGCAGGAGCCCGGGCGGTACGTCGAGGATCTCCGTGCGACCCGACCGGTGGCGCAGCAGCGCCGGCAGATGGCCGGCGCTCGCCAGCAGCGCGCGGTGCCCGGGCACGTCCAGCTGTGCGTACAGGCAACTGGTGAACAGGTCGGTGTCGAGGTCGTTCAACAGGCGGTTGATCCGGGTCAGCACCTCGTCCGGGGCCGCGCCCGTGCTCGCGTGGGTGTGCACCGCCGTGCGGATCTGGCCCATCAGCGCCGCCGCGTTGACGCTGTGCCCCTGGACGTCGCCGATGACCGCGGCCGCCGCCCCGGCGCCGTCCAGGCGGATCAGGTCGTAGAAGTCGCCGCCGATGTCCATGCCGCTGGTCGCCGGGAGGTAGCGGGCGGCGACGCGCAGGCCGGGCACGTGCGGCAGGGAGTGCGGCAGCAGCGCGGTCTGGAGGGTGCGCGCGACCTGGCTCTTGGTGTCGAACAGCCGGGCACGTTCCAGCGCCTGGGCGATCATGCCGGCCAGCGAGGTCAGGGCGGCGCGCTCGTCGGGCGGGAAGGCGCGGGGGAGGGCGAAGGCCAGGACGCAGCAGCCGATCGTGCGGCCCGAGGCGTTCAGCGGGAGGAACGCCCAGGCGCCCATCCGCGTGTAGGGGGCGACGAGGGGGAAGGCCTGCCGTATCGCGTCGACGTCGCTGAAGAAGAGCGGCGCACCCGTGGCGACGGCGCGGGAGCCCGCGGTGTCGACCGTCAGCGACAGACCGCGGAAGAAGTCCTTGTGGGTCCGGGGGAAACCGTGGGAGGCGACGTCCTGGAACCGCCCCTCGTCCGCGATCAGCAACGACAGGCCGTCGGCCCCGAGGACGGGCATGATCTGCTCGGTGACGGCGGTCGCCACGTCCTGGACGCCGACCGCCTCGGTGAGGGACGAGGCGATGTACAGCAGGTGGTACAGCGCGCCGGCGCGGGTCGGCGCGGTCCCGGAGGGTGTGGCCGGCGGGAGCCGGTCGCCCGCCGGGGCCGGGGCGGTCCGCAGCCGGATGCTGATCCCGGTGGTGCCGGGGTAGAGCCGGAAGGACAGCCAGTCGTCCGGGGGGCGCAGCGCGGTGAAGTCCGTGGGGAGCCGGCTGAACAGCGCGGCCAGGTACGGGTCTTCGTAGGCCGGGTCGATCAGCCAGGGCAGGGACTCCCAGAGACGGGTGTGCATCAGCTCGGCCTTGCCGCGGCCGAGCAGCTCGGCGGCCGTGGCGTTGAGGAAGGTCACCCGCCCCTCCAGGTCCAGCGCGAGCACCCCGTCGTCCAGGCGCTCCGTCAGTTCCGCCGCGGCCTGGGCCTCGGCGGGCGGCAGGGGCGGCGGCGGGTCCGGCGCGAGCACCCGGGGCATGGCGCCCGGCCGCAGCGGCCGCCCCCTGGCGGCGGCCCGCGTCAGCAGCGCGCCCATCCGGTCGGCGGCGTGGGTCACGGCGGCCCGTTCCTCCTGGGCGAGCCGGTCGGGACGGGTGTCGGGCCACAGCAGTTGCAGCACGCCCGACACCGTGGTGCCCGTGTGCAACGGGACGACGTACATCGCCAGCCGGTAGGGCAGTGCGAAGGCGGTGCGCGGGAACCGGCGGGCGAGCTCGTCGTGGCCGTGCACCCAGACCGGACGCCCGTCGCGCGCGACCGTGGAGACGGGCGCGGGTGTCGCGAGCGCCAGCCGCGACCACGGCCGCACCACTCCGGCCGACAGGCCCGTCACCACCGCCAGGCGCAGCGCCTGGGCGTGCGGCACCAGCAGGAAGACTCCGGCAGCGTGGGACCCGGTGATTCTCGCCACCTCGGCCAGAGCCTGGTCGAGTGCGGCCTCTTCCTCCGGCGCGGCGCCGGGCGCTGCGCTCCCGCTCGTCACCCAGCGGCCCCGCGCGGTGACCAACGGGCCGTTCGCCGCCGGGGAACGCCGTTTCGGCGTGGCCGGGGCGCTCCCATATGTGGACGATAGTCCCCGCCGACAGGTGGGGGCATCTCGGCCCGGCCCGGCCCGGCCCCGGGGCCGGGCCGGGGATTCCGGGACCCGGTCCCGGATTCCCCGCGGGAGCGGGAAGGGCTCGCCGTCGCGTCTGGTTTAAAGTTGCAACCACGCCCCCGCCGCGCCCCTCAGCGGCGCCGGACCCCCGAGGAGAAGCACCGCATGCAGCCGGCCGTACTCGACGCACCCGTGACCGTCACGCCCCCGGACGACTCGTCGGGGCCCGCGCACGCCGCAGCCGGGGATGGCGGAGGCGCCCGGCGCGCCACCCACATCGCCATGATGTCGGTCTCCCTCGGCACGGCGGGCCTGGGCGGGCTCTGGCAGTCGGCCTCGGCCACGGTGGCCGCGCCCATCGGGGTCAGCGACGCCCTGTTCGTGGTCAGCGGACTGCTGTGGGTGGTGCTGCTGGCGCAGTACGTGCGGCACGGCGGAGCACGCCGGCGCAACATCCTGGAGGACCTGCGCCACCCCGGTCAGGGCTTCGCGCTCGCGTACGTCCCGATCATCGGCATGCTGGCCACCGGCCACTTCGCTCGCTTCGGGGTCGACGGCGCCCGCTGGTTCTACGCGCTGTTCGCCCTCGCCTCCGCCGCCCTCGCCGCCCGGCTGCTCGCGCACTGGGTGACCGGCGGCCTCGGCTCCGCCCCGCTGCACCCCGGCTACCTGCTGCCGGTGGTCTCCGGACCCTTCATCGCCAGCACCACCGGCACCGCGGTCGCGCTTCCCGACGCGGCCTCGGCCGCCTTCGCGGTGGGCGTCCTGTACTGGCTCGCCTTCGGCACCGTGGTCCTCGGCCGCCTCGTGACGGACGGCCTGCCCGGACCCGCGCGCCCCACGCTGACCGTCCTCACGATCCCGCCGGCCGTCGGCGGCCTCGCCTGGACCGCCGCGCACGGCGGACGGGTCGACGCCGTGGGGTACGGCTTCGCCGGGCTGGTGCTCTTCACCGTCCTGATCGTCCTGTTCCTGGTGCCGCACGTCCGGCAGGAGGGTTTCCACACCGGCTACTGGGTCTTCTCCTTCCCCGCGGCGGCCACCGGCAACTTCCTCGTCCGCTGGCTCCACGGCGCCGCCGTCCCCGGTTGGCAGGGCCTGACCTGGCTGGTGATCGTCCTGGTCGGCGGGGCGTTCCTCGTCCTGTACGCGGCGACCGTCCGGTACGCCGTCCGCGCCGTGGGCCGGCACCGGGCGGTCGCGGGGGCGTAGTGACGGCGGGCCCGCCACGAGGTCAGGTGAAGGGGACCTCGCTGTCGAGGAAGCGGGCGACGTGGGCGCAGAACAGCCGGGGGTACTGGAGGAGCGCCCCGTGGCCCGCGTCCGGGTAGACGACGAGCTGCGCGTGGGGGATGTACTGCGCGAGGATCCACGAATTGACGGTCGGGACCATGATGTCGTCGCTGCCGTTGACGACGAGCGTCGGCTGGGTGATGCGCCGCAGCTCCGTGAACCGCTCGCCCCGTCCGGTGTTCCAGTCGGCACGCAGCGCCTGCTGTGCGCGGACGCTGTCCGGGCCGGATTCGGCGTCGGCGTCCACCGTCCGCTCGTGGCGGTGCAGCCAGAACTCCCGGCAGGCCCGGCGTCCGCCGGGGGAGCCGTCGAAGAAGAGGTACAGGTAGTCCTCCTCGGTCAGGACCTCGTGGGCGGCCACCTCCGCGACCCGTTCGCCGACGCCCGCCATCTCGCCCGCGCGCGGCTTCGTCCCGACCAGGACCAGGCGGCGCACCAGTTCGGGATGGGCCAGAACGAGGGCCTGGCTGACGTACCCGCCCACCGAGAAGCCCGGCAGGTCGACCTCGGGAAGGCCGAGCGCCCGCAGGAACGCGACGGCGTTCCCGGCGAAACCCTCCGCCGATTCCGGCGTCCGGCCGCCCGAGTTCCCCACCCCGGCGTTGTCGAAGAGGATCACCGGCCGGTTCTCGGCGAGGCCGTCCGTGACGAGCGGATCCCAGTGGTCCATGCCCGCGCGGAAGTGCGGGAGCATCAGGAGCGGCGTCCCGGAATCCGCCCCGAAACGGCGATGGGCGTAACGGTCGCCGTCCACCTCGATGTACCGGGTCGGTGCCGTGGTGTGCACGTACGAAGGCATGATGCCGTCCTGCGCTGGGTGAGCCCCCGCCGTCGACGGTGTGCGTGCCGCCGTCGCCAACATTGTCCGGCGCAAGGTTCGGTGCGGCTCAAAAGGCGCAGGCGACGGCAGGGCCTCACCGCGCTCACCGGACCGTGGCCAGCACTTCGTTGAAGGCCTCGGTCGAGCTCGGGTGCGTGTAGATCGTGTCGCGCAGTTCGGTCGCCGTGACCCCGTGCCGCATCGCCAGCGCGACCGTGTTGACGAGCTCCTGGGAGTCGACGCTGAGCAAGGCGGCACCGAGCACCCGGTCCGTCGCCGTGTCGAGGACGAACTTCATCAGCCCCCGCGTTTCCCCGACGATCTTCGCCCGGGGCATCGCGGCGATCTCGCCGACGGCCTTCTCGGCGACGCCGACCGCGTACCCCTGCTCGCGTGCCTGCTTCTCGGTGAGCCCGACGCGGGACAGCGGGGGCGTCGTGAAGAGGGTGTACGGCACGGCCTCGCGGTCGCGTGTCGTCCGCGTGCCGGCACCGGTCAGCTGGTCGGCGACGATCCGGCTGTCGTCGAGCGAGATGTACGTGAACTGGGGCCCGCCGTTGACGTCGCCGACGGCGAAGACGTGCGGCCGGCTGGTGCGCAGGTGCTCGTCCACGGCGACGGCACCCGACTCGGTGGTCCGGATCCCGGCGACCTCAAGGGCGAGCCCCGCGGTGGCGGGTCTGCGCCCGGTCGCGACCAGGACGGCGTCGGCGTCGGCCGTCCGCTCCTGCCCGTCGACGCGGTAGCGCACGGTGGCGTGGTCCGCGGCGTCCGTGACACCCGTGACGGTCGCTCCCGTCACGACGGTGACGCCATCGCCCGCCAGCACGCCCGCCACCGCGTCGGCGACGTCCTCGTCCTCACGCGGCAGCACCCGCGCACCCGCCTCCAGGACCGTCACCTCGGTGCCGAACGCGCGGTACATCCCGGCGAACTCCAGCCCCAGGTAGCCCGCCCCGAGGACCACCATGCGGGCGGGACGCCGCGGGTCCCGCACCAGGTCGGCGCTGGTCCTCGTGTACGCACTGGTGCGCAGCCCGGGGAGGTCGGGCACCACCGGCTCCGCGCCGGTGTTGACGACCACGGTCCGCGCGGTGATGAGCAGGCGATCGGTCCCGGCGCTGACCTCCACCGTCTCCGGGGCGACGAACCGGGCGCGGCCCGTGACGACCGTGACGGAGTCGACGGCGTCGAGCATCTCGAAGTTCTTCGCGCGGAGCGCTTCGGTCAGGCGGGTCGTGCTGTGCACGGCGTCACGGAACCCCGCCTCCGGCGGATCGTCAGGGCGGCGTTCCCCCGCCCGGTGGATCAGCGCCTTCGTCGGTACGCACCCCACGTTGATGCAGGTGCCGCCGTACATCGAGTCCGACTGCTCGACGATGGCGACGCGCTTGCCGAGACGGCCCATCCGTCCGGCCAGGGTCTTGCCGCCCTTCCCGAAACCGATCACGAGGAGATCGACATGCATGGTTTCCATGGCTCTCACCTTGCTCGTCGTCAGGCGAGCTGCCAAGATCAGCAAGTACCGATTTCTATCGAGAAAGTCTCATGGACACCCTGAGCCGCGTGGTCCACCTCGCCAGGCTGCGGGGCAGCGTCGACATCCGCTGCCTGATCGCCGGCCGCCACACCCTGGACAACCCCGCCGGCGGGAGCGGCAGCTCGCCGTTCCACCTGCTGCTCGAGGGCGAATGCACCCTCGAACTGCCCGACCGGAGCATCGAACTGCGCGTGGGCGACATGGTGCTCCTCCCGCGAGGCACGGCGCACCGCATCCACACGCACGGCCCCGGCCCGGCCACGTCGGTCGATCGCCAGGACGTCGGTCCGTACGCCCTGGTGAGCGGGACCGCGCCGGGCGACGACGCGGTGCCCGTCGATCTCTTCTGCGGTCACTACACCTGGGGGCCGGGGGCGGGCCAGGTGCTCATGGGCATGCTGCCCGAGGTGCTGCACGTCCCGCTCGGCACCGGCGCGGGCAGCCCCCTCGCGCTGCTCGGCGCCTTCATGCGCGACGAGGCACGCGCCGCCGGCCCCGGCACGGAGGCCGTCCTCGACTCCCTCTGCGACGTCCTGCTGACGCTGGCCCTGCGCGGGGTGTCCGGCATGGGCCGGGCAGCGTGGCTCGCCTCCACCCGCGGCGTCGTACGGACCGTCACCGACGCCGTCCTGCGGGACCCCGCCCACGACTGGGGCATCGAGAAGTTCGCCGCGCTCACCTCCATGTCCAGGGCGACCTTCATCCGGCACTTCGGCCGGGAGGCCGGGATGAACGCCGGCGAGTTCCTGATGCGGCTGCGCATGCTCCTCGCTGCGGAACTGCTCACGGAGTCCGAGCAGCCGGTCGCCGCCGTCGCCGCCGCCGTGGGGTACGCCTCCGAGTCCGCCTTCGGCCGCGCCTTCCGCCTCGCGGCGGGCGACACCCCCGCCCGGCTCCGTCGCGCGGCCCGTCATGGCCTGCCCGGCGAGGGTGCCTCCGTCCTGAGCCTGCGCGCCGCGACCGGCGGGGGAGCGTCCCGGCCGTGACCGGTCAGTGGCGACGACGCAGGCGGCGGACCCATGTGCGCGGCCCCCGCGCGGAGCGTACGGCCGGGCGGGCCGGGACCGTCGCGCGGGCCGGGCGCCAGGGCTCGTCCGGCGAGTCGAAGGGCAGCCTGCGCTCGGCCTGGGTGCGGATCTCCTGGTGGGCCTCGTAGGACGTGACGCGGAACGCCTCCTCATAGGAGGCCAGCGCGGCGGCGACCGCATGGCCGGCGAGACCGCGGCGCCGGATCACCCGCGCCAGCCAGGCGAACACGCCCATGACCCCGGCCAGTACGGCCGTGAGGATCAGGCAGCCCATGAGGTCGGTCACGGACCACACCCTACGACGGACGCCCCGCCGGGCGCTTCGGTGCCCGCGGGCCGCTTTGTCGGCCGATAAGGTCCGTTGTCGCGGGCCCGGAAAGGATGGTCCCGGGCCGGACGGAGCGGCGGAGGGAGGGCCGGGGATGCCGACGTCGGACGTACGGGAGGCACCGTGCGACGGGCGCACCGTCGAGGAGAGCGCGGCCCGGGCCTGGCGCTTGTCGGCCCGGACGGTCGCCCGGCACGCCGACGACGCAGGCAGCGGGAAGTCCGTTTCCACCTGGCACCCGCACGGCTTTCCCGCCGGGTGCCGGGCAGCAGCCTTCCGCTGCCCCCGCGGCGCAATCAGGCCCGTATCCTCACGGGGCAGCACCCGCGCGAGTTCCTCCCCACGGAACCTCGTTGTGCGCCCGTAACCGGCCAGGACCGAGCAGCGAAGGAGCCCACCGCCGCATGGCCAGCACGTCCGACCCCGTCGACGCCCTCCTGAAGCCGGGGCCGCGGCGGACCCGCCTGCCCGAGCCCGCCGAACGCTCACGGCTGCGCACCGAGTACGGCCTGACCCAGGCGGAGGTCGCCGAGGCGCTCGACGTGACCCGGACGACCGTGGCCGGCTGGGAATCCGGCCGCAGCGAGCCGCAGGGCGCCACCCGCGCCGCGTACGCCAAGCTCCTGGACGGCATCGCCGCCCAACTCGGCGCCACGGAACCCGAGCCCGTGCCCGCCGCCCCGGCGGCCCCCGCCGTCCCAGCCCCTGGACCCGCTGCCGCGCCTGCCGCCGTCACCGCGCCCGCCGCCCGCCCCGCGCGGCCGGCGCACGCCCCCGCGCGCAAGGAAGCGGAGCCCGTGCCCGACGCGGCGGATCCGCGTTTCGCCCACGGCCCGCTCGCCGTGCTGGACGGCGACGGCACCGCCTACTGCGCCGGCGGCCTCGTGCTGCCCTGCCCGGCGACCGATGTCCCCTCGCTCGTCGCGTGGACGCTCACCGAAGCGAGGCTCGGTGCGCCGCGCCTGCACCGCAACGGCAAGGACGCGGACCCGCTGATCGTCCTCACCGCCCCGGCCGCCGAACGCCTCGGCCTGCCCACCGTCCTGGAGGACCGCAGGGCCCTGCGCCTGCCCGCCGACCACAAGGTCGTCCGGCAGATCGCCCGCGCCAAGTGGCAGCTCACCCGCCGCGGGTTCGGCCCCTGGGCCCGCGTGTACCGCCCGGCGCAGGACGGCAGGCGTCAGTGCGTACAACTCGCCGTCCTGCCGTGGGGCGCCCTCGACAGCCGCTCCTGGGGCGACGTCGAGCACCTGCCGCCCCCCGAGCTCGCCCAACTGCTCGCGGACTACGCGCACCGCGTCATCACCCCGCGCGGCTCCACCGCCGTGAGCGGTCTGGAACTGATGACCGCCCTGCGCCCGCCGACCCGCGCCGTCAAGGACCAGGCCACCGGCTCCTGGGTCCCGGCTCCGAACCCCGGTGCCCTCGCGCAGCCCGTGGACCCGGCACCTCCCGAGGCCCCCGACGAACACCCCGTCGTGGCCTCGCTGTTCGCGCGCGGGCACCGCCGCACCCCGGAAGAAGTCCTCGACGAGGAGGCCTTCGAGTGGACCCGGGACCCGCAACTGCTCACCGACGACGAGTGCGCCCGGAAGTACGCCGTCGGGATCGACGTCAACATGGCGTTCGCCGCCGCCGCGAACCGCCTGAACGTGGGCCTCGGCGCCGCCGTCCACGTCCGCGCCCCGGAGTTCGACAAGGCGCTGCCCGGGTCCTGGCTCGTCGACCTCTCGCACATCGACGTCGACCCGCGCCTGCCGAACCCGTTCACCCCCGACGGGACCCGCCCCGGGGGCCCCGCCTGGTATGCCACCCCCACCGTGGCGTACGCGGTCGAACTCGGCCACGACGTGCGCCCGACCGAGGCGTACGTCCGCCCCGAGCACGGCGCCTACCTCGACGCCTGGTACGGCCGCCTGCGCGACGCCTACATGACCACCATGGCCGAACTCGGCGTCGTCTCCGGCATGCCGGAGGCCGAATTCCTCGCCGCGATGGAACACCACAAGGAGGCCGACCCGGCCCGCGCCGGCCTCCTCTCGGCCGTCAAGGCCACCGTCAAGGGCGGCATCGGCAAGCTCCGCGAACGCCCTCAGGGCACCGGCTACCGCCCGGGGGAGCGCTGGCCCGCCCTCGACCGGCCCACGTGGCGCCCCGACATCCGCGCCGCCGTCATCGCCACCGCGCGCGTCAACATGCACCGCAAGATGGTCAGGTTCGCGGCGGTGGGCCTCTTCCCGGTGGCGGTGCTCTCCGACTGCGCCGTGTACCTGTCCGACGGCCCCGGCCCGCTGGACTTCCTGCCGCGCACGCCCGAGGGCAAGCCGCTGCCCGGCGGTTTCCGGCTCGGGGTGTCGCCCGGGATGGTCAAGCACGAGGGCACCCAATCCCTCATGTGGGCCGTGGAGTTGCTCGAGGACGGCCACAACCCCGCCCGCCACATCAAGGGCGGCGACGCCGCACTCGACGGAGAGTAGGAGAGTCCGGTGGGCATGCTCGGCGACGGCCTCGACAAGGCCACGGCGAAGACCCTCACACGGCCCGTGCCCAAGTCGGCGCAGGCCCAGATGCGGTTCCTGGTGAAGCAGGAGAAGGGCACCAGGGCCGTCGCCGCCCTGCTGGGCGTCTCGCAGCGCACCGTCGAGCGCTACCTCACAGGCGAGATCAAACGTCCCCGCAAGGACCTGGCCGGCCGCCTCGAGGACGAGGTCCGCAGACGGTGGCAGCCCCGCGTCCGTGAACGCGCCCGCCGCCACGCGGCCACCACCGGCGGCATCGTGATCGAGACCCGCGCCCGCTTTGGCTTCACGGCCGCCCCGGGCTCCACCGACGACGCCCGCGTCCGCCTCGTCACCCAGGCCCTTCCCCCCGACTACGCCGCCCATCTCTTCACCGCCCGTGCCGCGGGCGCCGGCGAGGACCAACTGCGCGCCATCGCGGCGGAGGGCCTCCAGGAGGTCTACTTCAAGGACCGCGGCCGCCGCGCGCAGGGACTGCACGTCGACTTCACCGACATCGACTACGTCGAGTTCGAGTTCTGAGTGTCGATAGCCTCGGCCAGCTGCTCAGCGTGGCCGTCAGGCAGGGGCCTGAGCGCTCGGTAGTAGGGGTGGTCGTCCGTCTGCCTGTGCCAGTGGCAGACGTTGCGCCGCTGTCGGCGCCAGATGGCGCGGAGTTCGGGATCGTGGGCGCTGTGCGGTGGGCAGGGAGCGAACGTGAAAGGCGCGCACGCGTTCAGGAGCTCGTCGGCGACAGGTCCTGCAAGCCCACCACCCGCAGCAACTGCAAACGCTGGTACGACTCCGTGCCCGGACGGGCCGTGTGAATGACGAGCTGTTGGCTGTGGTCGGAGTTGACCAGGACCTCGCAGTCGAGTTCGAGGATGCCGATCGCAGGGTGCCGGAAGCGTTTCGTGGCGGCGCGGCGTACGGCGACCTCATGTTCGTCCCAGAGGCGGGCGAACTCCTCGCTCGCGGCGCGTAGTTCGGCGACGAGGGAGGAGGGTTCGGGGTCCGTGGGGCGGGCCGCGGCCACCGCTCGCAGGCCGGCGACCTGCTCGCGGGCGCGCTCGGGGCGGTCCTCGGGCGGGAACAGTTCCTGGGCCGCCGGGTCCAGGAAGAATCGGCGGATCATGTTGCGTCCTTGGGGCGGGCGGGCGAGGACGTCTCCGCTCAACGCCCGTGACAGCGCGTTCTGGGCCAGGACCTCGCCGCAGTCGGTCACCACCATCGCCGGGGTGTCGTCCAGCCGGTCCAGCACCAGGAGCAGGCCCGGGCGCACGTGCGTGCTGGTCGCCTCCCGGCGCGGCGGCTGTTCACCGGTGAGGTGGAAGAGGTGGTCGCGTTCGTCCTCCGTCAGGCGCAGGGCGCGGGCCAGCGCGGTGAGCATCTGGCGGGACGGGCTCGGGCCCCGGGACTGTTCCATCCGCGTGTAGTAGTCCACGGACATGCCGGCCAGCTGGGCCACCTCCTCGCGGCGCAGCCCCGGCGTACGGCGGCGGGCGCCGGCGGTGAGGCCCACGTCGGAGGGGTCCAGGCGGGCGCGGGCGCGGCGCAGGAAGTCGGCTAGTTCGCCTCGGTTCACCTCTCCAGGGTGCGGGAGGCCGGCCGGCTTATCCAGGGACTCCCGATCCCCTGATGAAGAGGTCTCTCCCGGTCGTTCCCGTATCCGCCGAGGCTGGTCGTCAACGACAGGCGACACAGCGCGTGAGGAGCACATCATGCTGACTTTGGTGACCGGAACGACGGGACAGGTCGGACGCCGCTTCGTGCCGAGGCTGCTGGCCCAGCGGCAGCCGGGCGAGCAGGTGCGGGTCCTGGTACGGGATGCGACCCGCGGCGAGCGCTTCGGGGAGCTGGGCGCCCAGGTCGCCGTAGGAGACATGCGCGACGAGGAGACACTCGGCAAGGCGCTCGTCGGCGTGGACGCCGTCGTGAACGTCGCCGCCTCCTTCCGCGGGGTGCCGGACGAGGAGGCATGGGCCGTCAACCGGGACGCCGCGGTGGCCCTGGGCCGCGCCGCGCAGGCCTCCGGCGTGGAGCGGTTCGTGCAGGTCAGCACGGGCAATGTGTACGGCGTCGGACGGGGCCGCCCGCTGACCGAGGCGGACGAGAGCCGGCCGGGCGGCGAGATGTGGGGCGCCTACCCCGAGTCCAAGGCCGAGGCCGAGCGTGAACTGCTTGCGCTTGAGAGCCTGGACGTACGCATCGGGCGGCTCCCCTTCGTCTACGGCGAGGGCGACCCGCACCTCACCGACTCCCTGCGTTGGGCCGCCGGTTGGGCGCCGCACCAGCGCCTGCAGATGGCCCACCACGCGGACGTTGCCCAGGGTCTGATGCGTCTGCTGTACGCGCCGGGCATCGCCGGCCGGATCTACAACATCGCCGATGACGCCCCTGTCACGACGGTCGAGCTGTACCAGCTCAACGGCGTCGAGGTGCCCGCCGGGCTCCACGAGCTCACGGACCCCGACCCGTGGTTCGGGATCATGTCCAACCAGCGCATCCGCCGGGAGCTCGGCTTCCGGCCGATCTATCCGAGCGTCTGGACGGCCCGGGACGCCGGAGCCCTGTGACGGTCACCACGCGAGGTTGGTCCCCCCCTCTGATCCGCCCCACCAGCACCGCCCCCGCCACACGGATCACGACCGCCACCAGGTACAGCACCGGTAGCGTCACGATCGGCACCGCGCGGGCAGGATTTGATGCTGCTGCCTTCGGCTCAGGCGGCTGCGGGGCGCAGAGGGGGTGACAGGTAGCGCGCCGTACCGGTGACAACCACTGTGCTTCGCCCGGCCGAAGCCGCAGTTCAGTGGATGCCGGTGGTGACACCCATCGTGCTTCGGCTCAGCACCTCAGCCCTTGACGGCCTCCGCGATCTGCTGGGCGGCCTGGGCGGGCGTGAGGTGCGTGGTGTCGACTACCTCTGCCTCGCCGTGCAACCAGGTGCGGGCCGCCTCGGCGTAGGGCTCGAGGTATCGGAGACGGAACGGGGAATTGGGGCCGAGAACAGTGTCGCCCTCGATGCGCCCGCGGAGGGTGTCCTGGTCGGCGTGGAGGACGAAGTGCCGGACCGGGATGGCATGCCGGGCAAGGCCCGAGCTGATCTCGCGCCAGTACCGCTCGACCAGGACGGTCATGGGCATCACCAGGGTGCCGCCGGTGTAGTCGAGTACCCGCCGGGCGGTCTCGACGACGAGCGGTCGCCACGGCGGCCAGTGCTGGAAGTTGTCCGTCGCGGGCAGCCCGGGCGTGATGTCCATGAGCGTCTCGCCGACCTTCTCGGCGTCGAACACCCGTGAATCCGGGATCAGCGGCTGCAGGAGCGCACTGGTCGTCGTCTTCCCCGCGCCGTGGGTGCCGTTGAGCCATACGATCATGCGTCCCGATGCTAGCGCTGTGCGGGCGGCGGCAAGGCTTCGGGTCCGGCGGTGCCGGCCCGCCTGATGCAGGCAAGACCCTCGGGCCGTCGAAGGAAGCCCTCGGCCGCACGACGATCAGCGCAGCAGACGTGCCATCGCCGCCGACGGCAGGGACGGATTGGCGGCCGCCGCGTGCACCACCTGCGCGTCCTCGTCCGCAAGCAGTTCGGCGATCACCGGGGGCGGCAGGGCCGGGTGGGCCGCGGCCAGGGGCCTTGCCCGTAGGTCGTCGAGGCAGGGGATCAGCGCCGCGGCCGTCGCGTGCCGGTGCCGGGCGATCTCGCGCAGCGCCTTCCGGACGGGGGGCCGGATGTGCGCCAATCGCTCCAGCAGGGCCGCAGTCGCGTCCGGGTTGGCCGCCACCCGCGCGGCGACACGCGCACCATGCCGGTCGATCATGGACGCCAACTGGGCTTCTCTTAGACCGGGATGGGGCGCGAGGGCGCCCACCACCTTCGCGTCCGGGTCGCGGGCCAGGGCGTCGCGGATCTCGTCGGGCAGATCGGTTCGCCCGGCCAGGAACATCCGCAGGACGGGGTTCGGTGAGGTGGCGAGCCCGGCGATCTCGTCGGGAGTGGCCGAGGAGATGCGCGGCAGCGGCGTCGGACCGATCCGGACGGTGGAGGCGAGCCGGTCCAGGACGTCCAGCGGCACCGCCGGGTGGTGTGCGAGCCGTCGCCGCACGTCGTGGCCGAGGTCGACGGCCAGGGTCCGGATCAGTTCCTCGCCGATCCCCGGGTTGTCCGCGAGCTGCGCCCTGACCCAGGGGACGGGGTCGGTTGCGAGCCGCGCGTACACCTGCGGCGGCAGGTCGATCCGCCCGGCCAGTTCCTGGCGCAGCAGCAGGGACGGATGGTCGACGAAGGCTGCGGCGGCGGACGCGGGCGTGGCCGGATTGCCCAGGGCGGCCTGCAGCGTCGCGTGCACGGTGGACTCGTGCGCACCCTCGCAGTGCTCCCCGGGCGGCGTCGGCTCATGCGTCGGCTCATGTTCGCAGACCCGGCAGAAGCGTGCCGGAGGCAGTGCTCCGCCGTCGAGGAGCGCCGCCAGCACATCAGGTGGGGTCGCCTCGTTGACCGCGACCGCGCGACGCACCCCGGCATGCGGGTGCTCCGCCAGGCGGGCGGCGAGATCGGACGTCGTCCACAGCGCGAGTTCCGCGACCACCCCGACCTCGGGGTCCGCCGCGAGGGCACGCGCCACATCCTCGGGGAGACCGGGGCAGCCGGCCAGCTTCTCCCGCTGCTCGACGGACCCCGTGGTGGCCAGCAGGCGCGCCCACTCCGGCGGTCCCGCGCGCCCGTCCAGCAGGGCGAGCGCGACGAACGGCCGGTCGACGGGATCGACATCGGCCGCGGAGAGACGTCCCCCGTACGCCAGGCTCAGGGCGGCGCCCTCGTCGCGCGCGGCCAGGGCCGCCACCTGCGCACGGGTGAGGTCGGGGCGGTCGGCGAGCGCACCGGCGACATCGGCGTCCGCGGTCGCGATCAGACGGTCGACCCATTCGGGCGGCAGCGAGGGATTGCCGGCCAGGCCGTACAGGAGGTCGTTCACAGGGCACCATCGTGGCGCAGGCCAGGCCGGCCGTGCGATGCCGGGGGGCGCCGTCCGGCGTGGGCGGGACCGGAACGGCGAGCAGGGGAAGGCCGTCGGGGAAGGCGAGGGGTCACGTCGTCATGGAGAAGCGCCGGCACACGTGGACGCGGCTGAACTCCGCGCGCATGCGGGTCTCGTCCTCGAGCTTCGCGTGCAGGAAGGCGGCCATGAGCCGCAGGCCGGGGCGCGGGGTGAGGATCGCGCGGTCCGGTTCGCCGGGAGCGGTGTACTGGTGGGCGTACACGTGCAGGTAGTGGTCGCTCTCCGCGAAGCCCATGGCGCGGTACCAGGCGAGGGTGTCCGGGTCGTCGCGGGTCCAGGCGTCGAGGGTCGTCGCGCCCCGCTCGCGGACCTCGGCGCGTGTGCGGTGCAGGAGGGCCCGGCCGAGACCGCGGTGCTGGTGGTCGGGGTGGACCGCGACGGTGTCGATGGTCGCCAGGGCGGTGTCGACGACGGTGTCCATGATGCCGACGACCGTCCCCGACGCGTCGACGGCGACGAGTTCCAGGCCGGGGGCCGGGATCGGCGGCTTGGCGCGGTCGACGTCGTCGTAGTAGGCGGTGCCCAGGAACGAGAGCACCCTGCAGCGCAGCCAGGAGGCCTCGTCCGCAGGGGCGTACTCACGCAGCGTGTAGGTCACGGGGGTGATGCTGTCCGGGCGGGGAGACGCCGCGCAACGCGATTTCCGCCTCCGGCGTGCGCCGTCCCCGCCGTACGACGGTACGACGGGGACGGGGCTGTTACGACCTTCAGGAACGGTGGTACTGAACCGGGGTGGTGACCTTCCCGCCCAGCGCGGTGGCCGCGTGGCGCGCCCAGTAGGGGTCGCGCAGCAGCTCGCGGCCGAGGAGGACGGCGTCGGCCTTGCCGGAGGCGACGATGGTCTGCGCCTGGTCGGGTTCGGTGATCATGCCGACGGCCGCCACGGGCATACCGGTCTCGTTGCGGACGCGCTCGGCGAACGGCACCTGGTAGCCGGGAGACGCGACGATCCTGGCGTTGGGGGCGTTGCCGCCCGTGGAGACGTCCATCAGGTCCACGCCCCGGGCCTGCAGCTCCTTGGCGAGGCGGACGGTGTCGTCGGCGGTCCAGCCCTCGCGGTCGTCGTCGGCGTTCTCGCTCAGCCAGTCGGTCGCGGAGATGCGGAAGAAGACCGGCAGGTCGGTGGGCCAGACGGCGCGGACGGCGTCGACGACCTCCAGGGCGAAGCGGGTGCGGCCGGCGAAGTCCCCGCCGTAGCCGTCGGTGCGGCGGTTGCTGTGCGGGGAGAGGAACTGGTTGATGAGGTATCCGTGGGCCCCGTGGATCTCGGCGACCTGGAACCCGGCGTCCAGGGCGCGCCGGGCGGCCGCGGCGAAGTCCGCCACGATCCGGCCGATCTGCTCGGTGCTGAGCTCCTCCGGTGTGGTGGAGCCGGTGTCGAACGGGACGGCGCTGGGGCCGGCGGGTGTCCAGCCGTGCTGGGTGTCGGGGGTGATGGGGGCGCCGCGGTCGACCCAGGTGCGTTCGGTGGAGGCCTTGCGGCCGGCGTGGGCGAGCTGGATGCCGGGCACGGTGCCCTGGGACTTCAGGAAGGCGGTGATCCGGCGGAAGGCCTCGACCTGGGTGTCGTTCCAGATGCCGAGGTCGTACGGGCTGATCCGGCCCTCGGGGCTGACCGCGGTGGCCTCGGTGATGATCAGTCCGGTGCCGCCGGTGGCCCGGGCCGCCAGGTGCGTGAAGTGCCAGTCGTTCGGCACGCCCGCCTGCTCGCCGTCCGGCGCGGCGCTGTACTGGCACATTGCGGCCATCCAGATCCGGTTCGGAATGGTCAGCGACCGGAGGGTGAAAGGCTCGAACAAGGTGGTGGTCACGAAGCTGTCTCCTCAGGGGGCGGTCGGGGCCGGGTCACGCGGCAACGCGTCGTTGCATCGCTCATGCGTATGCGCCCTACAGGCTCCCTCAATAATTGCACGCGCTGATTAATTCCCGCATCCCGCGTGCAGTGCTCGATCGCCCACAAGTGGATGACGCAGATATCAAGCGTTTGCATTAGTCCGCGTCTGCAAGTAACCTCGATCCTCGTAAGGCGCAATCCCCTCACCTCCCGGCCCCGCGGCGGGGTACCTCGCCCCCCGCGTACGGTCGTCGAAAGGCACCATCATGTCGCTCAAGGAACTCATCCCCGGCCGCCTCGGCTTCGGTACCGCCCCCCTCGGCAACATGTTCCGCGCCATCCCCGAAGAGGAGGTGAGCGCGACCCTGGAGGCCGCCTGGGACCAGGGCGTCCGCTTCTACGACACGGCCCCCTTCTACGGCGCGGGTCTCGCGGAGCTGCGGCTCGGCGAGCTGCTCTCGCGGCGGCCCCGCGACGAGTACGTGCTGGCCACCAAGGTCGGGCGCGTCATCCTGGACGAGCCCGAGCCGGGCGCCCGCGACCTCGGCGAGAAGGGCGGGCTCTTCGAGCACGGCCGTCCGAACGCGATGCTCCACGAATGGACCGCCGACGCCACCGAGCGGTCGATCGAGGGAAGCCTGAAGCGCCTCGGCGTCGACCGCGTGGACATCGTCTGGGTGCACGACATCGCCCAGGACTTCCACGGCGACCTGTGGCTGAGCAAGTTCGAGGAGGCCCGCACGGGCGCCTTCCGGGTGCTGTCCCGGCTCCGCGACGAGGGCGTCATCAAGGCCTGGGGCCTCGGCGTGAACCGGGTCGAGCCCATCGAGCTGACGCTCGACCTGGACGAGCCGCAGCCCGACGGCTTCCTGCTCGCCGGCCGCTACACCCTGCTGGACCACGCGCGACCGCTGGAGCGGCTGCTGCCCAAGGCGCAGGAACAGGGCGTCGGCATGGTCGTCGGCGGCCCCTACAGCTCCGGGGTCCTCGCCGGCGGCACCCACTTCGAGTACCAGGACGCGCCTCCGGAGATCGTCGAGCGCGTACGGCGCATCAAGGAGATCACGGCCCGCCACGGGGTGAGCGTCAAGGCGGCGGCCCTGCAGTTCTCCCTCGCGCACCCGGTGGCCGTCGCCGCCGTCCCCGGCTCGACCAAGCCGGGCCGCATCGCCGAGGACATCGCCGCGCTCAACGAGGACGTCCCGGCCGCCTTCTGGTCCGACCTGCGCGCCTCCGGCCTCGTCAGCCCCGCCGCGCCGCTCCCGAACGGCGCCTGAACGCCCTCGCCCCCCACAAGCCAAGGAGAAAGACCATGGCGTCCACCTCGGTCAGCCGAGTCGTGCCCGCGTCGCCCGAACGCGTCTGGGACCTGATCGGCGGCTTCCACGCGCTGCCCGACTGGCTCCCGTTCATCCCCGAGAGCACCCCACTGGAGGGCGGGCGGGTGCGCAGGCTCCGCAACCCCGACGGCGAGGTGATCGTCGAGCGCATGGTGGCCTTCAACGAAGCCGAGCGCCACTACGCGTACGCGATCCTTCAGGCGCCCTTCCCCGTGACCGGGTACGTCTCCGACCTGCGGGTCCACGCCGTACCCGGGCAGCCGGAGGTCGCGGAGGTCGTGTGGAGCGGCCGGTTCGTCCCCGACGGTGCCGGCGAGGCGGAGGTGGTCGAGCTGTTCACCGGCATCTACCGCGACGGCCTCGAAGCGCTCCACGGCACGCTCGCGGGCTGAACCCGCGCCGACGCTCCCCCGTCACGCCCGGTGGCGGGGGAGCATCGTGGTGACGGCAGGCGCCTCAGCCGGTGGGGCCGATGGTGACCCGGACGCTCTTCATCAGCGGCTGGTCGCTCTGGGTGCTGTAGTCGTTCGCGGCGATGAGCGCGTTCATCTCCGGCATGTAGCCGGCCGCGCAGTCGCGGGGCATGTCGTAGGGCAGCGCGCGGTAGCCGGTGAGCGTGCGCCGGCTGCCGTCCTTGGCCGTCGCCGTGATGTCGACGAGGGTGCCGGGCTCGATGTCCCGGGCCCGCATGTCGGCCGGGTTCATCAGGACGAGGGTGCGCAGGTTCTTCACGCCGCGGTAGCGGTCGTCGTCCGAGTAGATGGTGGTGTTCCACTGGTCGTGGGAGCGCATCGTCTGCAGGACGAGCATCCCGTCGCGGGGCACCACGTCCGGCAGCGGCGCGCTGGAGAACTCGGCACGCCCGGAGGGCGTGAAGAAGACCAGTTCGCGCGCGGGCTGGCGGATCCGGAAGCCCAGGGGGAGCCGGACACGACGGTTGAAGTCCTCGAACCCGTCCAGGACCTTGGCCATGGTGTCGCGGATCCGGTCGTAGTCCTCGACGTAGTGCTCCCACGGCGTGGAACTGCCGGGGAGGGCGGCGCGCGCCATGCCGGCGATGATGGCCGGTTCGGACAGCAGGTGGGGCGAGGCGGGCCGCTTCATGCCGACGGACAGGTGGACCATGCTCATGGAGTCCTCGACGGACGTGGCCTGCAGTCCGCGCCGCTGCTCGTCCTTCTCGGTGCGGCCCAGGCACGGCAGGATCAGGGCCTGCCTGCCGTGGACGAGGTGGCTCCGGTTGAGCTTGGTGCTCACGTGCGCCGTCAGGGCGCACTTGGCCAGGCCCTGGGCCGTGTACGGGGTGTCGGGCGCGGCGAGCACGAAATTGCCGCCCATCCCGACGAACACCTCGTGCTCCCGGGGCGGGTCGATGCCGCAGACCGCGGCGAGCCGGTCCAGGAAGGCCTCGGCCGGCCGGTGGTCGATGCCGCACGTGCGGTTGCCCTGGACGTTGCTGTGCCCGCGCACGGGGGAGGGGCCGGCGCCCTCGCGCCCCAGGCTGCGGCGGGGTGGTGGTAGTCGTGCTGGGACGGCCGCTTGTCGTCGGCGGCACCCGCACCGCCGGTCGGCGGTACCTCGGGCCGGCCGTCGCCGGGTGCCATCGGCTCGTTCACGCCCTGGACGCTCATACCGATCACCTTCGGGGCAAATATGGCATTCAATGATGATCTTTATCCTATGAGGGCATCTGGGGCGCTGTCCTCCCCGGAGGTGCACCAGGAGGGCGGGCCCGCCGCGAGGCCCGCCTGGTGGGCGCGCCGTGCGGGGTGGTGGTGCCACCACCGGACGCTTTGCCGGGGTGCGTGCGGGGGACGTGACGGCGTGCCCCCGCCCGCGCGCACCTGGCGGTGTATTAGCTGGGCGCAAAGATCGACGTCAGCGAGGAGAGGACATGGCGACGGCAACGGCACAGGGGCCGGTGGAGGAGTTCCGCCGGCTCAGTGACGGCGACGCGGAGCTGCGGGCGCACGGGGCGTACTTCAGCTGCACCTATCTACTGGACATGGAACGGCACGCCTTCCTGGTGCGCATGCACCGCGGCCGGGTGGAGGACCTCGTCGTCGATCCCGAGCCGCTCACCGCCTACGACTTCGCCATCAGGGCCGGCGCCGCGACCTGGCGGGAGTTCTGCTCGCCGGTGCCGAAGCCGATGTACCACGGCATCTGGGCGGCGAGCTTCCAGCGGGACATGCGGCTGGAGGGCGACCTGCTGGTCCTCATGCAGAACCTGCGCTGCCTCACCCGTCAGCTGGAACTGCTCCGCCTCACCGGCCCGCTGGGCTGAACCACCGTTCCGCCCCGCACCGCCGAAAGGACCCCTCGATGAGCACCGCCTCCCGTATCTCCCCGGTGACCGGCCACTACGTCACGATCGACGTGGAGGACGTCCAGTACAAGGTCTTCTACCTGGAGAACGGCCAGGGACAGCCGCTGGTGTGCCAGCACACGGCGGGCTGCCACAACCACCAGTGGCGCGGCCTCCTGGAGGACGAGGAGATCACCGCGAACCACCGCGTCATCGCCTACGACCTCGCCCGCCACGGCAAGTCCGACCCGCCGCTGAACAAGGAGTGGTGGAAGGAGGAGTACAAGCTCACCGCCGACCACTACGTCGCCTTCATCACCGCGTTCTGCGACGCGCTGGGTCTGGAGGACCCGATCTTCATGGGTTCCTCCTTCGGCGGGAACGTGGCCCTGCAACTGGCGCTGCGGCACCCGGACCGCTTCAAGGCGGTCATCCCCGTGGAGGGTGCGGACTACTCTCCCGGCTTCTACCTCGACTGGTGGCAGCATCCCCACGCCAACGCGGCGCAGGTCTGCGCCAGCGGGGTGTGGGACCTCATGGCCCCGCAGTCGCCCGACGCGGACCGCTGGGCGACCTGGTTCTACTACAGCCAGGGCTCGGAGGCGTTCAAGGGCGACCTGTACTTCTACTCCGTCGACCACGACCTCCGGGGCAGGCTGGGGGAGATCGACGGGGAGCGCTGCCCGGTCGTCATGCTCACCGGCGAGTACGACTACCTGACCACCCCCGAGGACGGGGCCCGTACCGCGGAGCAGATCCGCGGGGCCGAGTTCATCGAGATGAAGGAGATCGGGCACTTCCCGATGAGCGAGAACTACCCGCGCTTTGCCGGGTACCTCAAGCAGGCGCTGCGGCGGATCGAGGAGCGCACCGCCTCCTGAGGCACGCGCCGTACGCTGCCGCCCGCCGGGCCGCGGGGTGCCCCGCGGCCCGTGGCCGGGCGATCAGTTGAAGGCGTCGGGGTCCGGGCCGATGCGGGTGCCGTTGTCGAGGGCGGTGATCGCCGCGACGTCGGCGTCGGAGAGCACGAAGTCGAAGACGTCGAGGTTCTCGCGGATCCGCTCGGGGGTCACCGACTTGGGGATGACCACGTTGCCGAGCTGCAGGTGCCAGCGCAGGATCACCTGGGCCGGGGTCCTGCCCAGGCGGCCGGCGATGCCGGTGATGACCGGGTCCTTCAGGACGGCGCCCTGGGCGAGCGGGCTCCATGCCTCCGTGGCGATGCCGTGCCGGGCGTGGAAGGCGCGCAGCTCGGCCTGCTGCAGTTGGGGGTGCAGCTCCACCTGGTTGACGGCGGGCACGACGTCGCCGTTGTCGATGAGCCGCTGCAGGTGCGCGGGCTGGAAGTTCGAGACGCCGATGGCGCGGGCCCGGCCCTCGGCGTGGATCCTCTCGAAGGCGCGCCAGGTGTCCAGGTAGGTGTCACGGGCCGGGGCCGGCCAGTGGATCAGGTAGAGGTCCACGTGGTCGAGGCCGAGCTTGGCGAGGGAGGCGTCGAAGGCGGCGAGGGTGCTGTCGTAGCCCTGGTCGCCGTTCCACAGCTTGGTGGTGACGAACAGTTCGTCACGGGCGATGCCCGAGGCGGCGAGGGCCTGGCCGACGCCGGCCTCGTTGCCGTAGATCGCCGCGGTGTCGATGCTGCGGTAGCCGCTCTCCAGGGCCGAGGTGACGGCGGTCGCGGTGTCGGCGTCGGGCACCTGGAAGACGCCGAAGCCGAGCTGCGGCATGGTGACGCCGTTGTTCAGCGTGATGTCCGGGGTGGGGGTGGTCATGGTGCAGATCCTTTCGCGTCGCGGCCGGCGATGGGTGCCGGTGCGAGTGCGGACGGGTGAACGTCCCGGGAGGGGGCGGGGGACGCGCCCTTCCCGTGCTCCACGACCAGATTAGTTGCGCACGCGGTTAATTGCAAACGCGGAATAAGTTCGTGCGCGGAATGGCCGGGTCAGGAAGCCGGGACCTTCGCGCCCTGCAGGTCCTCCACCGCCTTGACCAGGGGGGCGAGCTCCGGGACGAGTGCCGCGTCGTCCATCGCCGAGCGCAGCGCCGCGTTGTTCGTCGGCCGGGCCTCCTCCAGCAGCTTCAGGCCGGCCTCCGTCACGTCCGTGTAGATGCCGCGCCGGTCGGTGGGGCAGAGGTAGCGGGCCAGCAGGCCGCGGTCCTCCAGCCGGGTGACCAGGCGGGTCGTGGCCGACTGGCTCAGTACGACGGCGTCGGCGACCTGGCGCATCTGCAGGTGGCCGCCCTCCCCGTCGTGCTGACGGCTGAGGACGTCGAGCAGGGAGTACTCGCGCACGCTGAGGTCGTGGTGAACCTGGAGCTGCTTCTCGATCCGCCCCTCGATCCGTCCGTGCAGGAGCGACAGGGCGTGCCACCCCTGGGCGAGGGCGGTCAGGGCCGGATCGGTGGCGGTCATCGAGGTCCCCTTTGTGCAGCGGCTGCGGGTGAAGGCTGTTCGTCGTCACTGGCCATGGTAAGCCGCCGCCCGGAGATGTCCAGCGTTTGACGTTATAGCGCGTCTGCAATTATTGTTTTCGCTTGTTAGGTGCCACTGCAACATCTGGAAGGTCTCCGCCATGCCTCTCGCGCTCCTGGCCCTCGCCATCGGGGCTTTCGGGATCGGAACCACCGAATTCGTGATCATGGGCCTGCTGCCCGAGGTCGCCTCCGACTTCGGGGTCTCCGTCCCCACCGCCGGCCTGCTCGTGACCGGCTACGGACTCGGCGTCATGATCGGCGCGCCGATCATGACGCTGCTCGGCACCAAGGTGTCCCGCAAGAACATGCTCATGCTGCTCATGGGCCTGTTCGTGCTCGGCAACCTGGTCTCCGCCCTGGCACCCGCCTTCGGCGTGATGATGGCCGGGCGCATCCTCGCCTCCTTCACGCACGGCGCCTTCTTCGGCATCGGCTCGGTCGTCGCCGCCGACCTGGTGGCCCCGGAGAAGAAGGCGCGCGCGATCTCGATGATGTTCGCCGGCCTCACCGTGGCCAACGTGATCGGCGTGCCGCTGGGCACCTTCATCGGTCAGAACGCCGGCTGGCGCGTGACCTTCTTCGTCGTCGCGGGCCTCGGCGTCGTCGGCCTGGCCGGCGTCCTCAAGCTGGTGCCCGACATGCCGAAGCCGCAGGGCGTGCGCCTGCGCCACGAACTGGGCGCCTTCCGCAACGTCCAGGTCCTGCTGGCCATGGCGATGACCGTGCTCGGCTTTGGCGGCGTCTTCGCGGCCATCACCTACATCGCGCCCATGATGACCGAGGTCACCGGGTTCGCCGACTCCTCCATCACCTGGCTGCTGGTCCTGTTCGGCGCGGGCATGGTCGTCGGCAACCTGGTCGGCGGCAAGTACGCCGACCGCGCCCTGATGCCGATGCTGTACACGGCGCTGGGCTCCCTGGCCGCCGTGCTGGCGCTGTTCACCCTCACCGCCCACAACGAGGTCACGGCCGGCGTGACGATCCTCCTCATCGGCGCCCTGGGCTTCGCGACGGTGCCGCCGCTGCAGAAGCGGGTCCTGGACCAGGCGTCCGGCGCCCCCACCCTGGCCTCGGCCGTCAACATCGGCGCCTTCAACCTCGGCAACGCGCTGTCCGCCTGGCTCGGCGGGGTCGTCATCGCCGCGGGCTTCGGCTACACCGCGCCGAACCTCGTCGGGGCCGTCCTCACCGCCTCCGCCCTCGTGCTCGCGGTCGTCTCCGCTGCACTGGAGAAGGGCCGCGGCGGCCGGACCAGCCGGGTCGTCACCGGGGCCGCGCCCGCCGAGCAGCCGGCCCTCACCTCCCGGCACTGACCGCGGGGGCCGGGACCACAGGCACCGCCGGTCCCGGCCCCGACACCGCACCGACGAAGGCCCGCACCATGACCAGCACCGCCCTCACCCGCCTCACCGGCGCGCACCAGCGGCTCACCCTCGGACTCGAACTGCCCCTGGACAACGACTGGGGAGCCGGCCGCCGTGCCGCCGACCAGCAGGCCGGGCGCCCCTTCGGGGTGCCGGACCTGAGCGGTCACGCCGACCTCGCCCGGCTCGCCGACCGCCTCGGCTTCAGCGCCCTGTGGCTGCGCGACGTACCGGTGTACGACCCGCTCGCCTTCGGCGACGCCGGATCCGTCTTCGACGTCTTCGCGTACCTCGGGCACCTCGCCGCGCTGACCGAACACGTGGTGCTCGGCACCTCCGCCGTCGTCCTGCCACTGCGCAGCCCGCTGCACGTGGCCAAGGCCGCGGCCACCGTCGACGTGCTCTCCGCAGGACGCCTCGTCCTGGGCCTGGCCAGCGGGGACCGCCCGGTGGAGTACCCGCTCTTCGGTGCCGACTTCGACGGCCGCGGACAGGCCTTCCGCGACGGCGTGCGGACCCTGCGCGCCGCCTGGGCGACCCCCGCTCCCGGGCTCGGGCTGACCCTGCCCGGCACCGGGCTCCGGGCCGAGCGGCGGATCGACGTCCTGCCGAAGCCCGTGGGCGGGGACATCCCGATCGCGGTGGCGGGCAGCGCCCGTCAGACCCCGGAGTGGATCGCCGGGCACGCCGACGCGGGCCTGAACGACCCCCGGCCCCTCGACGCCCTGCGCGACGACGTCCAGCGGTGGCGGGAGGTCCAAGCCCTACCTCACGCCCATGCTGCTCGACCTGGTCGCGGACCCCGCGGCCCGGCCGGAGCCGATCCGCCTCGGCCTGCGTACCGGGCGCACCGCCCTCGTCGAACACCTGGGCGCGATGGCGGACCTGGGCGTCGCCCACGTCTCCCTCAACCTCCGTCCGGGGGACCGCCCGGTCGCGGAGGTACTGCACGAACTCGCCGAGGAGGTCCTGCCCCACTTCCCCGGGCGCTGACCCGGCGCCGGGCCCCCTCGGGGACCGGCGCCGCGCACCCGCCGCGCACGCGGGGAGGTCAGCGGTGCCGGGGACTGCGGCCCGGCGGCTGTTCCGGCGCCTGACGCGTGCGCAGGGTCGGCACCTTGCGCGTCTGCGGGCGGTCGACGGTGAGCGTGAACCCGTCGTCGTAGTGGTAGAGCTCGAGCGGCTCCCCGTCCAGCAGGGTGTACGTCGCCGCCGCGCCGGTGATCTCCACCCTCAGCCGCCGCCCCCGCACCTGCAGGGTGAAGGCGAGCCGCCGCAGCTTCTCCGGCAGCCGCGGTGCGAAGGCGGCGCAGCCGTCCCGGTACCGCATCCCGCCGAAGCCGCCGACCAGCGCGGCCCAGGTGCCGGCGAGGGAGGCGATGTGCAGGCCGTCACGGGTGTTGTTCTCCAGGTCGTGCAGGTCCATCAGCGCCGCCTCGCCCAGGTAGTCGTAGGCGAGGCGCAGATGACCGACCTCGGCGGCCATGATCGCCTGCGTCGACGCCGAAAGGGACGAGTCCCGCACCGTCATCGGCTCGTAGTAGGCGAAGTTCCGTGCCTTCTGCTCGTCGTCGAAGGCCTCCGGTTGCTTGACCATGGCCAGTACCAGGTCCGCCTGCTTGACCACCTGCCTGCGGTACAGGTCGAAGTAGGGGAAGTGCAGCATCAGCGGGTACTGGTCGGGCTGCGTGGTGGAGAAGTCCCACATCTGGTGCCGGGTGAAGCCCGCCGACTGCTCGTGGACGCCGAGCGCGCTGTCGTAGGGGACGGTCATGGCCGCGGCCGCGTCCCGCCAGGCGGCCGTCTCCTCGTCGTCGACGCCGAGGGCCGCGCCCTCCTTGGTGTGGCGTTCGACGACGTCGGCGGCGGCGCGCAGGTTCGCCTGGGCCATCAGGTTGGTGTAGACGTTGTCGTCCGCGATGGCGCTGTACTCGTCGGGCCCGGTGACCCCGTCGATGTGGAAGTTCCCGTGGGGGTCGTGGTGACCGAGGGAGTGCCACATGCGCGCGGTCTCCACCAGGAGCTCCACACCCGTTTCGCGCTCGAAGTCCTCGTCGCCGGTGAGGGAGACGTAGCGGACGACGGCGTCGGCGATGTCCGCGTTGATGTGGAACGCGGCCGTTCCCGCCGGCCAGTAGCCCGAGCCCTCCGAGCCGTCGATCGTGCGCCACGGGAAGGCGGCGCCCTCGAGGCCGAGCTGGTGGGCGCGCTCCCGGGCGGCGGGCAGGGTGGCACGGCGCCAGCGCAGGGCCTCCGCGACGGACTCCGGCGAGGTCAGGGTGAGCAGCGGAAGGACGAAGGTCTCCGTGTCCCAGAAGGAGTGCCCGTCGTAGCCCGAGCCCGTCAGGCCCTTCGACGGGATCGCACGCTGCTCGGCGCGCGCACCCGCCTGCAGGACGTGGAACATGGCGAAACGGACCGCCTGCTGGATCTCGGCGTCGCCGTCGATCTCCACGTCCGCCCGCGCCCAGAACGCGTCGAGGTAGTCGCGCTGCTCGTCGCACAGCCCCTGCCAGCCCGTGCTGCGGGCGCCCGCGAGCGCCGCCTCCACCTGGTCGCGCACGGCGGGCAGCGAACGGACCTGGGACCAGCCGTAGGAGACCATCTTCTCCAGGCGCAGCTTCTCCCCGGCCGCCAGGGACGAGGTGACGGTGAGCCGGCTGGTGTCGTCGTTGCTCTCGCTGAAGCTCCGGGTGGACGGCGGCCCCTCCACGGCGTGGTCGGCCGCCACCGCGACCCGCAGTCCGGTGACCGAGGTCGAGTGCACCAGGCGCAGACGGTTGTCCAGTGCCAGGTTCTCCTCCGGCTGCAAGGGGGAGTCCAGCACGGCCGAGACCCGGGGGTCGCCCGAGGTCGTCGGCAGCTGCTCGTTGGCCACCAGCTCGGACTGGACGACCAGGCGCACGTCGTCCACGGCCTCGACCTCGTACACCACCGCGGCGATGGACCGCTGGGTGAGCGAGATCAGGCGGGTCGAGGTCACCCGGATGGTGCAGCCGGCGGGGGAGGTCCATTCGCAGGTGCGGCGCAGATGCCCCGCGCGCAGGTCGAGGACGCGTTCATGCGAGACGAGCCGCCCGTAGCGCACGTCGAACGGCTCGTCGTTGACGAGCAGCCGGATGATCTTGCCGTTGGTGACGTTGATGACGGTCTGGCCGGCCTCCGGGTAGCCGTAACCCGCCTCCGCGTAGGGCAGCGGGTGCCGTTCGTGGACACCGTTCAGATAGGAGCCGGGCAGTCCGTGCGGCTCGCCCTCGTCGAGGTTGCCGCGCCAGCCGACGTGGCCGTTGGAGAGGGCGAACACGGACTCGCTCTGGGCGAGCACGTCGAGGTCCAGCTCCGTCTCACGCAGGCACCACGGCTCGACCACGTAGGAGGAGTGGCTGATCACGCGTCCGCCTCCAGCAGCTCGGCGAGGTCCCGTACGACGATGTCGGCGCCGTGCGCGCGCAGGGCGTCGGCCTGGCCCACCCGGTCCACCCCCACGACGTACCCGAAGTGGCCGGAGCGGCCGGCGTCCATGCCGGCCAGCGCGTCCTCGAAGACCACCGCCGCCTTCGCCTCCACCCCGAACTCGCGCGCCGCCTCAAGGAAGGTGTCGGGGTGCGGTTTCCCGGGGAGCTTGCGCTCGGCGGCCACCACACCGTCGATGCGCACGTCGAAGAGGTCCTCGATGCCGACCGCGACCAGCACGTCGCGGCAGTTGGCGCTGGAGGACACCACGGCCGTCCGCAGGCCGGCGGCCCGTACGGCCTTCACGTAGCGGACCGAGCCCGGGTAGGCCTCGACGCCCTCGCTGCGGATCTTCTCCAGCAGGATCACGTTCTTGCGGTTGCCCACCCCGTGCACCGTGTCGCGCTCGGGCGGGTCGTCCGCGGAGCCCTCGGGCAGTTCGATGCCGCGCGAGGCCAGGAAGGCCCGCACGCCGTCCGCGCGTGGGCGGCCGTCGACGTACTCGTCGTAGTCGGTCACCTTGTCGAAGGGGCGGAAGTCCGCACCCTCCCGGTGCCGCAGGAAGTCGTCGAACACCTCCTTCCAGGCGGCGGCGTGCACGACCGCGGTCTTGGTCAGCACTCCGTCGAGATCGAACAGGCAGGCCCGGATGCCCTCCGGGAGACCGGTCTTCGTCATGCAACGCGCTTCCCCGCAGCGGGCCCCGGGCATGCCTTCCGCGGCCGCGGACCACCGGGACGCGGGAACAATCCGGGCCGGGGCACGGTTCGACATGATGCGGGTGCCGTGAGTGGGCCAGTGACCCCGGGCCTCATCCCTTCGCCCGTGGGGACGATCGTTCGGCTGAAGCCCCACGGAGCCCCTCGCCGGGGGCGACCGCCACCGCGGCCCCGCAACGCAGACCGGCGCCGGTCAGGTTCCCCCGTCCTGACCGGCGTCTTCGCGTCTCTGGGGGACGGGCTTGATCACGGGCTCCCGGTACGGCACCAGGGCCTCGCTGACGACGGCGAGCGGACGCCGCGGCGCGGGGCGGGCGGCCTGAACGGCCGTCACGTAGGCCAAGGCGTCGGCGGGGGTGAGCGCCGGTATCCGTTCCCGCAGCTCGACCATGGCGAACACGCGGCCGCGGGCGGCCACCGACGTGCGTATCCCGTCGTCCAGATCGTCCACCGCGGTCCGCACCGGCAGTCGGCGGACACGCGCCCGGTACTCGTCCTCCCATCCGCCCATGAGGTAGTCCACAGGTCCGATCGCGTGCATGCGGCCGTCGGCACGGTCCACCAGGTACGGTCCGTTGCCGGCCAGGAGATGCTCCGCGTCGCCGGTCCTGACGTACTCCGCGGACTGGTAGACGACGACCCACACCAGTTCGTGCTCCTCGGCCTCCACCACCGCCATGCGCCCCGGGAAGCACCGGTCCAGGTGCTCCTGGACCCTCCGGACCGCGTCCTCGCGCTCGATCATGCGGGGAGCATCCCGCAACCGGCGCGGACCGGGCCAGTGGTCCCTTGGTCCTAGGTCCCCGGCCGGCACGAGGCCCTGCTCTCCTCCGCGCTCTCCTCCGTGGCGGCCTTCAGCATGCGGAGTATCTCCTCGTGGCCCCTGCGGAGCCGTGTGCTGTCGTAGAACAGCGTGAGGAGCGGCCCGGAGAGCGACTCCTCGATCGTGACGACCGTCCGGCCGTCGTCCGTGGGTGCCATCCGCATCCGGTCGACCGCCTTCACCCAGCCCATCGCCAGCCCGGTCCACGACAGCTCCCGCTCGGGCGCCACCACGGCGAAGGAGGACGTGATGCGCGTCCCCCGCAGCTTCCAGCGGAAGCGTGCGTCCGGTTCCACGGCCCCGAGCTCGACGACGCGGGCGTCGGAGCGCCAGGTGTCCCAGGCGCGCAGGTCGCTGACGAGCCGCCACACCGTGGCGACCGGTGCGTCAACGGTGACCGAACTGGTCGACCTGACCGGGGCGCGCTCGTCCAGCCGGCCCTTCTTCGCGTACTCCTCGTGCAGTTCCCCGAGCGGCGGGCCCGCGTAGAACAGCTTCATCCCCATCCCCCGTCGAGAGCAGTGCTTACCAATGAGAGCAATGCTCTCCCATGGGCATGGATGCGGTCAAGACCCGCCGGCGGCATGCGCCGGCGGGCCCGATGTTCCGCTGGTCGGGGGAGGGGTGGGTGCGTGTGCCCTACGGCGACGTCGCGGGGTCGGCGATCTCCAGGCGCGCGGGTGGCGGTTCCGGCAAGGGCCCGGAGTCGGCGGCGCGCAGCCCGTCGAAGGCCAGCGCGAGGTAGCGGCGCCACGCCTGCGGCTGGATGGGGAGCAGCGGTGCCGCCGTCTGGTGGATCCCGCCGAGCAGCAGGACGACGTCGGTCCCCGTGATGTCGCCGCGCACGGCGCCTTGCTCGCGCGCCCGGGCCGTGAGCGCCTCGGCGGCGTCGCAGAGCAGGGCGATGCGGTCGCGGACCTCGGCGTGCTGCAGTGACGGGCGGCCGATCACCTCGCAGAACGCGCGGTCGGTGGCGAGCGCCTCGACGCCGTCGGTCATGAACTCGCGCAGCGCCGCCCCCGAGTCGTCGGCCTCCAGGAGGCGGCCGGCCGAGCCGACGAGCTGGTCGAGCAACTGGAGCATGATCGCCGCGAGGAGGTCCTCCTTCGAGGCGAAGTGCCGGAAGACGGTGCCCTTGGCGAGGCCGGCCCGCTGGGCGATCTCACCGATCGGCACGTCGACCCCGCGCTCGGCGAACGCCGCTGTCGCCGCCTCGAGCAGCAGGCGTCGGTTGCGCACCATGTCCGCCCGCTGGCCCGGAGTGGCTGTCGTCCCGCTCATCCGCGCCTCCTCCCAGGTGTGGAGCCTATCACCAACGTGACCGGAGGGTCAGGTTAGCTGTTACGCTCAACATGACCCGGCGGTCACCTTCTGCCCGGGTCGCGAACCACGAACACGAACCTCTGGGAGAACAACGTGAGCGGCACCCTGGAAGGCAAGGTCGTCCTCGTCACCGGCGCGTCCTCGGGCATCGGCCGGGCCACGGCCATCGCCCTGTCGAAGGCCGGCGCCCTGGTCGCGGTCGGGGCCCGGCGGGCCGACCGGCTGAAGGACCTCGTGCAGGACGCCCCCGGCGAGATGCTCGCCATCGATCTGGACGTCACCGACCACGCATCGGTGCGCGACGCGGTCGCGGCGGCCGTCGAGCGCTTCGGAGGTCTCGACATCCTGGTCAACAACGCGGGCGTCATGCTCAGCGGCCCGATCCTCGGTGCGGACACCACCGAGTGGACGCGCATGGTCGAGACCAACCTGCTGGGCTCGATGTACGCGGTCCACGCCGCCCTGCCCCACCTGCTGGAGCGCAAGGGGGCCGTGGTCCAGGTCTCCTCGACCTCGGGGCGCACGGCGACGGCCGCGAGCGGCGTGTACTCGGCCACCAAGTTCGGCGTCACCGCCTTCGCGGAGTCGCTCCGTCAGGAGGTCACCGAACAGGGCGTCCGGGTCGTCCTGGTCGAACCCGGCTTCGTCTCGACCGAGCTGACCAGCCACATCACCGACCCGGCGATCCAGGCCATGGCCAAGAGCATGGCCGAGTCCATGCGGACCCTGCAGCCCGAGGACATCGCCGCCGCCGTCCTGTACGCGGTCACCCAGCCCGACCACGTCGCGGTGAACGAGATCCTGATCCGGCCCACCGACCAGGCCCGCTGACGAGGCCGGCCGCCGCGGACCGGGGAACCCTTCCGCGGCGGTCCGCTCGGCTCAGGACGGCTCCAGCGACTCCAGCATGATGCGCTGCGTCTCGGCGAGGTACGCCTGGGCCGCCGTGCGGGCCGTGGTCGCGGCACCGTCGATGACGGCGGTGACGAGGGGTTCCAGGCGGGCGGCCGCCTCCGCCGGGTCGCGGAAGGGGGCGACCAGGCGGGCGCGCAACGGCAGGTAGGCGGCGAAGAGGGTGTTGGTGAGGAGCACGTAGACGCGGTTGCCGGTGGCCTGGGCGAGGGCGCGGTGGACCTCGGCGTCGGCCAGTTGGACGGCGTCGGGGTCGGCGGCGGTGCCGACGGCGTCCAGGAGGGTGCGCAGCCGGGCGCGTTGCGGGGGAGTGGCCTTGACGGCGGCGCGTTCGGCGATCAACGTGCCGACACCGGCACGGACTTCGAAGATGTCGGCCAGCCACCCGGGGTTGTGCCGTACGAGCATGGGCAACAGGTCCGCACCGCCGAGGCGCAGGTAGTCGCGGACCCGGGTGCCGACGCCGTGGCGGGTCTCCAGGAGACCGGCCTGGGTGAGCCGGCCGAAGGCGTGCTTCACCGTGGTGCGGGTGACGCCGTAGCCCTCGGCGAGGCGTTGTTCCGGGGGCAGCAGGGTGCCGGCGGGGTGGGTGCCGCCCAGGATGTCCTCCTGCAGGCGGCGTTCCAGCACGTCGACGATGGTCTCGCGGGGCAGTGGCTCCACCGTGGTCGTCCTCTCGAAGCGGTCCGGTCCAAGCCCACCGAGCAACGGGGACCGCGTCAACACACTCAGGCAGTGGATGAGCCACTCATTCAATGAGTCTGTGTGCAACCTCTTGCCCTGACGTCGCGTCAGCGGCATCCTGCGTGGTGCCCAGGCCCCGTACGCCCCGTCCCCACGACCGCCGGAGTCTGCCCATGCCCCGTTTCCGCCGTTCCTCACGCCTGCTGACCCTGGCCGCGGCCGCCCTGTTCGCGGTGACCGCCACCGCCCCCGCCTCGGCCAACGCTCCCGACCCGTACTCCGAGCCGCCGTTCGCCGCCGCCTGCGACTGGCACGCGTACGGGGAGGGCGAGACCCCCGACCCGTGGCTCTGGCTGTCCGACCCGGTGTGCGTGGAGTACTCCAAGCGCGACATCACCCTCGACAACGGCGGCGCCGTCCGCTTCCTGCTCGCCGAACCCGCCCGCTTCGCGCTCGCCCTCCCCGTGTGCCGCTACTACCAGCGCGACCACTGGAGCGTGCAGTCCACCACCGGCGCGGTCCCGTACGTCTCCTGGGACGGCCGCTACTGGTTCGACAAGCGCAACCGGCGTGCGGCGATGCTCCTGACGAACTTCCGGCTCAACGGGGTCACCGTGGGCATCGGCGACCTGGTGGCCGCGCTGCGTCCGCAACTGCCCGAGGTGGCGGACGTCCTGGACGCGTACGGGGACGAGGCCGGCGAGAGCGGGCTCTCCGTCACGCTGCCCTTCAGCCTCCTGTGCGCGGGGTGGTAGCCGATGGAGCCGCTCCCCGGCATCGACCGGCGCGCCGTGCTGCGCGGTCTGGCCGCCGCCGTCGCCGCCCTGCCCGCGCTGGGCACGGCGGCGGCTCCCGCCGCGGCCGCTCCCGCCGCTCCCGCCGCGCTCGGCTCCTGGCCGGTCTCCACCCTGGAAGCCTTCGCCGACACCCTCGTGCCGGGGGAACGACGTTCCCCCTCCGACCGCGCCATCGCCGGTGCCGCCCCCGGCCCGGGCGCCGTACAGGCCGGCGTCATCACCCTGCTCGCCTCGCCCGACCTCCCGCTGAACCCGCTCCTGCCGGGCATCGCGGCGCTGCTGGACGCCCGCGCCACCGCCTACGCGATCAGCCGGCTCATCCTGCTCCCGCTCGACCGCCCGCCTTTCGTCGGCCTCTCCTTCGACCACCGCACCACCCTGGTCACCGGGCTCTTCCGGGCCGACGACCTCGACCGCCCGATCTGGCAACTGCTCGCCTTCCTCGTCGGTCTGGCCTTCGACACCGCCGCCCACCGCCACACCGCGCAGGCCCTCGCCGAAGGCCACCCCGGTCTGGTCTGGACCGGCTTCCCCCCGCCCGACGCCGACGGCCTGTGGCGCTACCCGTCCCCCTCCTACGGCACGGCCCTCGCCGAGCCGCACCCCGCCACCACCCCCTCCGGGAGCCCCGCATGAGCCCCCAGACCACCGATGTCCTCGTCATCGGCAGCGGCTTCGGCGGTGCGATACCCGCCTACCACCTCGCCGCCGCGGGAGCCCGCGTCACCGTCCTCGAACGCGGACCGCGCCTGGCCACCGAGGACTTCACCCACGACCTCGACCTGGGCGCGTACCCCCGCATCGTCGACGTGATCAAGGGAGACGGCATCTCGGTCGTCGCGGGCAACTGCGTGGGCGGCGGCAGCGTCGTCTACTTCGCCGCGTCGCTGCGCGCGCCGTCCTTCGTCTTCGACCGGCGCGACGCCTCGGGACGGCGGCTGTGGCCCGCCTCCCTCACCCGCGCCGCCCTCGACCCCTGGTACGAGCAGGTCGAGCAGGCCCTGCCCGTGACGAAGCTCGACTGGCCCGACGTCTCGTACGCGGGCGGCGTGCTGGCCGCCGCCTGCGACCGCGCCGGGCACACCTGTAACCCGGTGCCCGTCGCCGTCGACCGGGCCCGCTGCACCGACTGCAACTGGATGCTCTCGGGCTGCCGATTCGGCGCCAAGCGCTCCATGCTGCTCAACTACCTGCCCGCCGCGGAGGCCCACGGGGCCGAGATCCGCCCCCTGCACGAGGTGCAGCTGATCCGCCCGTCCACGGTGCCCGGATACCGCTACGCCGTCGACTACACCACCGTGGACCCGGCGGACTACACCTGCCCCACCGGCGCGGGCACCGTCCACACCAAGGTCCTGGTGCTGGCCGCGGGCGCGGTCGGCACACCGGTCCTGCTGCAGCGTTCGGCGCTCGCCCTGGGGGGAGTCCCGCCGGCCGTCGGCGGCTACTTCTCCGGCAACGGCGACCGGGTCAGCGTCGCGGAGATGGACGAGGGCAAGGTCCGCTCCCTGCTCGGGCTGGCGCGCAGCGCGACGGTGGCGTACGAGGCGCTGCACATCGGGATGCCGATCACCGCGGCGTCCTTCGACCGACTCGACGCCCGGGCGCCGGAGTTCTCCCGCTTCACCCTCCAGCAGATCTACTTCCCGACCGTGACCAACTCCCTCGCCCAGACCGCCGGGGGGCGCTGGTCGGGCGTCGCCAAGAAGCAGATGCGGGCCCGCTGGCGCTCCTGGCTCACCGTGCTCGCCATGACCGAGGACGAGGCCGAGGGCAGCTTCGGCGTGCCGCCCCTCACCGGCAGTTTCACCCGCCTGGCCAACGGGCTGGGCCTGGGCACCATGCGGTTCGCACCGACGGCCGGCACGCGGCGCGGCTGGTCCGAGGCCGACACCCACGCACGGGCGGTACTGGAACGGGACGGCCTCGCCACCGTCCGCCCGTGGAGCGAGGACGTGGCGGGCACGGTGACCGCCCATCCCCTCGCCTCCTGCCGGCTCGGCGACTCCGCCGCGATCTCCGCGCTGACCGAGCTCAACGAGCTGCGCACCCACCCCGGCCTCTTCGTGACGGACGGTGCGGCCGTCCCCACCTCCCTCACCGTCAATCCCTCCCTGACCATCGCGGCCCTCGCGGAGCGTGCCTGCCCCGCCATCGCCGCCCGCTGCGCCCAGTACGGCGTCGCCGTGCGCTACGCACCGAGCGATCCGCTCACCGGCGCGACCCGCGGGGGCGACATCGCGGCGGCGGCCCGTGCCGTCGCGGCCCGCGCGGGGGCTTGAGTCTCCCCCGGGGGGAGACGGAAGAGTGGAGGTGTGAACGGCGACGCGCGCTACTCGATCGGCGACCTGGCCCGGCGCACCGGGCTGACGGTCAAGACCATCCGCTCCTACTCCGACCGGGGGATCGTGACGCCGGCCGGCCGTAGTCCGGCCGGCTACCGCCGCTACGGCGACGAGGCCCCAGCCCGGCTGGAACTCGTGCGGACCCTGCGCGAGCTGGGACTCGACCTGGCCACGATCCGGCGGGTCGTGGACCGGGAGCTGTCCCTGCCCGAGGTCGCGGCGGCCCATGCCGCGGCCCTGGAGGCGCAGATCCGCACCTTGCGGCTGCGGCGCGCGGTGCTGACGGCCGTGGCCCGGCGCGGGTCCACCCCGGAGGAGACCGAGCTCATGCACGAACTGGCCGGGCTGTCCGCGGTGGAACGCGGACGGCTCATCGACGACTTCCTCGACGCCGTCCTCGGCGGACCCGGTGACCTCGCGGACGCCCCCACGCTCGCGGGCCTGCGCCGCTCCCTCACCCCGGAGCTGCCCGAGGACCCCGAGCCGGACCAGGTCCAGGCGTGGGTGGAGCTCGCCGAACTGTCACGGGACCCCGGCTTCCGGGCCACGATGCGCCGGATGGCCGGGGAGCACGCGGCCGACCGTGCCCGGGCCGGGACCACGTCGCCGCGCCGCGACGTCGTCGCGTCGGTCGGCGAGCGGGTCGGCCCCGCCGTGGCCGCCGGCGTCGACCCCGCCTCCGACCGGGCGCGTACGGTCGTCGCGGCCGTCGCCGCGGAGTACGCGGACCTCCTCGGCGCCGCGGACGGCGCCGAGCTCCGGCGACGACTGCTGACCCGTCTGCGGACCGCGTCCGACCCACGCCGGGAGCGGTACGCCCGGCTGCTCGCGGTGGTCAACGGCTGGCCCGTCCTGGAGAGCCGCGGGCCCGCCCTCGACTGGGCCGTCCGCGCCCTGGAGGCCGCCGCAGCGTGACCGGACGGCTCGCCGGGCCCTCACGCCGGTGCGCCGGACCCAGGTCCCGTCAGGTAGCGGGGGCGGATCACCGGCAGTAACTTGGGCGGCGGGTTCGCCCCGCACCGCCGGCCGTGCCGCGAGGCCGCCGGGGACGGAGCTCGGCCTTTCGGAGGGTGCGATGAGGGTAAGCCGATGACTGCCCCCTCCGGGCTGTCACGTTTCCGGCCGGCCGTGGTCATCGTCGTGCTCCTGGCGGTGGGGGCGGGGCTGTTCGCCGGTTCGTACAGCTTCGCCATGGCACATCCGACACCGCATCACATCCCGATCGGCGTCGTGGACGACTCCCCCCAGCTGCAGAAGTTCGTGGCGGGCATGGACTCGGGTCTGAGCACCGAACTGCTGCAGCGCCGCTTCGCCACGCGGGCGGCCGCCGTCGACGCCGTCGACCGGCAGCATGTGTTCGCCGTGGCGCAGACCAGGGCCGGGGGCGGCGCCGTCTCGTTCGACCTGGTGCCGGCCGCGGGGGCCTCGGTGGCGCGTGTGCTGGCGGCGGCGGCCCCGGTGGCGGCCGCGCAGGCAGGGGTGCGGCTGACCCTCGGCGACCTCAGACCGCTGCAGCCCGGCGACCCGCAGGGGCTCGCGATCTTCTACATCACGCTCGCCGCGGTCATCGTGGGCTTCCTGGGCGCGGTGCAGCTGACCGTGCACGCGTCGGAGCTCAGACCGCTGGAGCGCTTCCTGACGATCGTCGCGTACTCCGCGCTCGGAAGCCTGTCCATCGTCGCGGTGGTGGACTGGGGGCTGCACGTGCTGCGGCTGCCCTTCCTCCAGTCCTGGGCGATCCTGACCCTCACGATGGTGACCTCGGGGCTGGTGTTCACGGCGTTCTACATGCTGTTCGGCAAGTGGGCCATCCTGCCGACCTGGTTGCTCATGGTGCTGCTCGGCAACCCGTCCTCGGGCGGGGCGGTGTCCTGGCTGCTCCTGCCCGAGCCGCTGGGGGCCGTCGGCCGCTGGCTGCCGCCCGGGGCCTCGGTCAACGCCCAGCACAACGCGATCTACTTCGCCGAGAACCAGTACGCCTTCCCGTACCTGGTGCTCTTCGGCTGGGCGGCGGCGGCCGCCGCGGTGGCGTGGACCTGGCGGCGGCGCCGGTACCCGCACATGTGACCCCGTACGGTCGTACCGGACGGCGTCACACCCGTACGGCGGCCGCTCAGCGGCGGTGCCGCTGCGCGGTCACGATGTCCCGCGTCGCACGCTCGGCGGATCCGCTGAGCCGCTGGACGCGGGCGGCGAAGACCGGGAACTGCCCGGCGACGGCGCTGAGCAGGCGCAGCTCGGGCGGGGCCACGTTCACCTCGCCGAGGTTGCGTTCGACGGCCCGGACGACCCCCGCCGTGACCTGTCGGGGCGTCACGGTACGCGCCCCGGCGGGCGCCTTGGCACCCGTGTCGGCGAACATGCCCGCGTCCCGGACGAATCCGGGCTGGACCAAGGACACCCCGACACCGGTCCCGTGCAGGTCCTCGCGGAAGCCGTGGGCGAAGCCGCGGAGGCCGAACTTGGTCGCGCTGTACAGGGAGGTGGACCGCGAGGCGGCCTTGCCGGACAGTGAGCCGATGAGGACGATGTGGCCCCGCCCGGCCCCGACCATGGCCGGCGCCAGCAGCCGCGCGAGCAGAACCGGTGCCCGCAGGTTCACCATCAGGGCGCGGTCGAGCTGGTCGGGGGAGTAGTCCAGCAGCTCGCCGCTGCTCGGCAGGGCGGCGTTGGCCACGAGGACGTCGACGCCGGCGCACTCGGCGGCCAGCCGCTCCACGTCGGCGCGATCCGCGAGGTCGGCGGGGACGGCCCTCGCGTCCAGGCTCTTGGCCAAGGGTTCGAGGACGTCGGCGCGGCGCCCGCTGAGGGTCAACCGCGCGCCCCTGGCGGCGAGTTCGCGCGCCATGTCCTGGCCGAGCCCACCCGTGGCACCGGTGAGCAGAACAGTTGCACCGGCGATGCGCATCCGTCTAACCTCCCGTCTCGTTCGTTCGAACGAACAATAGGGAGAGGGGGCGGCCGTGTCCACTGCCCGTACCGAGGGGCTTGCGGCGCAGGCCCGGGCGTTGCGTGAAGGCGATGTCACCGCGGCGGAGCTGGTGCGCGTGACGCTCGGCCGCATCGACGCCACCCAGCCGACCGTCAACGCCTTCCGCCGCGTGCGTGCCGAGGCCGCCCTGGCGGAGGCCGAGGAGGCCGACCGGCGGCTGGAGCGCGGCGAGCGGCTGCCGCTGCTGGGCGTCCCCGTCGCGATCAAGGACGACACGGACCTGGCGGGCGAACCGACCGCGTTCGGTTGCGCCGGGGCCTTCCCGGCCAAGTCCGAGGACGGCGAGGCGGTACGGCGGCTGCGCGCGGCCGGTGCGATCGTCGTCGGCAAGACCAACACCTGTGAGCTGGGGCAGTGGCCGTTCACCGAGGGCCCCGCCTTCGGTGCCACCCGCAACCCGTGGGACCTGGGGCACACTCCCGGGGGTTCCTCCGGCGGCGCCGCGGCAGCGGTGGCCGCCGGGGTGGTGGCCGCGGCGCTGGGCTCGGACGGGGCGGGTTCGGTCCGCATCCCCGCGGCGTGGACGCGTCTGGTGGGCATCAAGCCGCAGCGTGGCCGGGTCTCCACCTGGCCCGACGCCGAGTCCTTCCACGGCCTGACCGTCAACGGCCCGCTCGCCCGCACCGTTGGCGACGCGGCGCTGCTGCTGGATGCCGCCGCCGGACAGCACCCGGGCGACCTCCACCGGCCCCCGGGCATCGCCGCCGTCGAGGCGGCCGGACGCGAACCGGGCCGGCTGCGGATCGCAGTGTCCTGGCGGCCCCCGTTCGTCGCCGCCCGTGCCCCGCTCCACCCGTCCGTGCACCGCGCGCTCGGGGACCTGGCCGACGCCCTCGCCCGGCTGGGCCACGAGGTGGAGGAGGCCGAGCCGCGCTACGGCCTGATCGGACTGAGCTTCCTGCCCCGCGCGTTCGCCGGCATCAGCCAGTGGAGCGACCGCGTCCCGGACCGCACGCTCCTCGACCCCCGCACCCTGACCGCCTCCCGGAACGGGCGCCTGCTCGCCGGGGCCGCCCTGCGCCGCGCCCGCCGCGCGGAGGGCGGCCAGCACCGCCGGATCGGCGAGATCTTCTCCCGCTTCGACGTGCTCCTCACCCCCGCCACCGCCACCCCGCCCCCGGCCGTGGGCGCCATGACCGAGCTGTCCGGGCGGCGCACCGACCAGGCGGTGATCGCGGCCTGCCCGTACGCCTGGCCCTGGAACGTGCTCGGCTGGCCCGGCATCAGCGTCCCGGCGGGCTTCGGCGACGGCCTGCCGGTGGGCGCCCAGCTCCTCGGGCCGGCCCACAGCGAGCCCCTGCTGATCTCGCTCGCCGCACAGCTGGAGAGCGATCAGCGCTGGTACGAGCAGCGCGCCCCCGCCGCGGTGACACAATGACAGGCATGCCCAACCCCGCCGGCACCCGCCAGAACATCATCAGTGCCGTCCTGCGGATCATCGGTCAGGACGGTGTCGCCGCGGTCACCAACCGGCGCATCGCCCAGGAGGCCGGGGTGTCCCTCGGCTCGGTGACCTACCACTTCGCCACGCAGCACGACCTGCTGCGGGAGAGCCTGCTGCACTTCGTGGAGGAGGAGACCGGCCGCTTCACCGAACTGGCCGCCCGGGGGCAGGAGGAGGGCATCGACCTCAAGGGTGCCGCCGCGCTGGTGGGGCAGGTCGCCGAGGGGACGGGCTTCGACAGCACCCACCTCGCGCCCTTCGAGCTGTACGTCCAGGCCGGCCGCGACCCCGCGCTGCGGGACGCCGCGGCGGAGTGCTTCGCCGCCTACGACCGGCTCGCCGCGTCCGTGCTGACCGCCCTCGGCGTGCCGGACGCCGAGGAGGCCGCCTCGACGGTCGTGGCCCTGGTGTTCGGGATGCAGCTGCGCCGCCTGGCCACCGGCAGCTCGGCCGAGAGCCTGGTCGACGCGCTGCTCCTGCTGGCACGGGGCGCCTCGGGCGCCCGCTGACCCGGGCCCGCCGGACTACGCGCGCGCCTGCCCGGCCGCCGCGGCGGCGAGCTTCGTGACCTCGTCCGCGGCCCGCTTGGCGCGTCCGGAGACCTTCCAGGCGACCATGCGCATCGCCACGGCCGGCGACGGGGGGAAGACGCCGAGCTGGCCCAGCATCGTGACGTCGTCACGCAGCGCCTCGTGCCGGACGACCTTGCCGTCGCGGAGGTCGAGCAGGTGCACCTGCTCGAAGTCGACCTCGCGCCCCGTGGGAGGGATCGCCTGGTCGAGGACGCCGTCCCGGAAGCGCACGAACGGACCGGTGTGCCGTCCCTGCATGCGCAGCCGGATCCAGACCTGATCGTCGTTGCGCGCGATGCCCAGCACGGGGAAGCGCAGGTCGCTGAAGGCCGAGCGGAGCCACGCGCCAGAGGCCAGCGTTCCCGCCGGGCCGGGTGTCGAACAGGCCGCGGGCGAGACGGCCGCCTCCCGGTTGTGGTTGTCGGCGCCCACGACCTCGGCGGCCAGCGCCGCGTCGCCCGTCTCCAGGATCCGGAAGAGCCCTTCGGCCAGGTCCTTGGCGTCCATCGCCATCGTTCCCACCTTTCGCCCGCCCGTCCTGCGGGCCGGTCTCACCGGATGCGCGAGCCGCGCATCCGATATTGAGGTTATAGAGGACCGATTGGATAGGTCAAAGCGGCACTGATAGTAGGATGACGGCATGGTCACCAAGCGCGCATACGTCTCCCCGCTCCGTGAACAGGCCGCGGCGCGGACGCGTGCGGTGATCCTCGAACAGGCGGAGCAGCTCTTCGCCGAACGCGGCTACGGGCGGGTGACCGTCGCGGACATCGCGGCGGCGGCCGGGGTCGCGTCGAAGACGGTCTTCGCGAGCGTCGGCAGCAAATCGGAGGTCCTGGACCGGATCGTCGACAAGGCCGTCGTGGGGTCCGGTTACGAGGGGGCCGTCGCGCGCATCCTGGCCGTACGGACGCCCGAGGGCGTCCTCCGGGCGCTCGCCGACGGCACCCGGGCGGGCAACGAGAGCCAGTTCAAGGCGCACGAGGCGATTCAGAAGGCGTTGCCCGTGCACGAGAACGGCGAGGCGCTGTGGGAAAGGGCGACGGCGGACTACCGGGAGGCGCTGCGCGCGGTCGCCCGGCATTTCCTGGCGGTGAGCGCACCCGCCCCGCGCTACTCGCCGGAGGAGACCGCCGACCTGCTCTGGTTCTGGTTCGGCCCGACCGGCTGGCGCACGCTCGTGGTGGAGAACGGCTGGTCGTGGGACCGGGCCGAGGAGGTCCTGTACCGCACGGCGATGGACGCCCTCGTGTGAAACCGCGGCTTCCCGAGCGTGGAGGAATGCGGGGGAAATCGCGTGATGATGTGTCACAAACCCGGTCCGGGTGTCACTCGTTAAGGCGATCCGTGGATTGACGGGCGTTCACCGGGGAATGCGTTCTGGCGAAAGGGAGTGATTCTTCATGGATTTGAAGATTCGCAGGCTCGTTTTCGGTGCGGGAATGCTGGGAGTCGTGCTGGGCACCGTGGTCGGGGTGCTCTCGGCGGGCACGGTCTACAGCGTCGCCGTCGGCGCGTTGCTGTGCGCGACGGCCGGTGTCGTCGCGGTCCTCTACTGGGGCGAGCACGGAGGCGCCCGGCGCCGCCGTGCCCGGTGGGCCCAGCGGCCGGAGCAGATCCCGCACCCGCGGCGGTTCGGGCGGCTCGACGGCCCCGACGCCTTCCGCTACTGACCCGACGGGGCGCGGCGCCCGGGACCGGAACCGGGACGCGGGAGCGCCGGCTTCCCGGGCGCCCCCATACAACGCCCGAAGCGGGGAAGGCGGGCATCCGACGCCACAGTGGAGGTGCCCATGTCGCCCGTGTCCCACCGTGTCCACGACCCCCGCCACCCGTCCGACGCCCTCGCCCGCAGTCGGCGAACGTCCCCGCCGCACGCGGAGGATCTGCGATGATCGCCGCATTGGTGCTCGGGCTGCCGGTGTTCCTGCTCGGGCTGATGCTCGTCCTGTCCGCAGTGGAGGACCGGATCGTGAGTCCTCCCCCCACCCAGCCGTCGGCAGGCCCCAACGCGCCCGGCACGCACGCGCCGTAGGGCGACCGCCCACCACGGCCCCCCGGCGGTCCGGCGGCGGAGGAGGCACGTTGCCCGAAGCCGGCGCAACCACCGATACCGAAGCAACCCCCGATGCCGGGCCAGGCGGCCTCATCGTCTTCCTCAACGGGACGTCCAGTTCGGGGAAGTCGAGCATCGCCAGGGAACTGCTGCTCACCCTGGACGGGACCTACTTCCACATGCCGGTGGACGCGTTCCACGCCATGCGGTCCCGTCGCGAGGTCGGCCCGGAGGAATTGCCGGGCGTACTGCGGCGCACCTGGCGGGGATTCCACCGCGCGGTCGCCGGCATGGCCGCCGGGGGCAACAACGTGGTGGTCGACCACGTCCTCAGCGAGCCCTGGCGCCTGCGGGACTGCCTCGGGCTGTTCCCCCCGAGGGACGTCGTCCTGGTGGGGGTGCACTGCTCGCCCGGGGAACTCCGGCGGCGCGAACGCGATCGCGGGGACCGCCCCGAAGGCCTGGCGGCCCGTCAGTCCGGACTCGTCCACGCCCACGGCCTCTACGACGTCGAGTGCGACACGACCGAGGCCTCCGCGGCGGAGTGTGCCCGCCGCATCCGTGACTTCCTGCCCCGCAGGCCGTTTCCGACCGCGTTCGAGCGACTGGCGGCCGTCACCCGGTGAGTTCCTGGGTGCCGAGCACGGTGAGCAGCGCCAGGCGGTCGGCGTCCTCGGTGCCGGGTTCTGCGGTGTAGACCATGATGCGCAGGTCGCTGCCCGTCACGGTGAGCACGTCGCAGTCGAGGGTCAGCGGGCCCACGCGCGGGTGGTCGAACGTCTTGCGGGCCGCCTCGTGGCGGCCGACCGCGCCGGCGTCCCACAGCTCGGCGAAGCGGTCGCTGTTCGCGCGGAGGTCGGAGACGAGCCGGCGCACCTGCGGGTCGGCCGGGTAGCGGTCGGCGGCCGCGCGGAGGTCGGCGACGAGCGCCGACTCGAAGGCGGCCAGGTACTCCGGGGTGCGCCGGATCCGCTCGCCCCCGCCGACGAAGTGGTTCCAGACCCCGTTGCGCTGGTTGCCGCGCCACCCGGACGGATCGCCCATGAGCGCCGCGTACGGGGGATTGGCCACCAGCAGCGTCCAGGACGCGTCGTAGACGGCGACCGGGGTGCCGGTCAGCCGGTCGAGCAGACGCTGGACGCTGGGCGTGATGTAGGCGGGGACGGTGTCCGGTCCCGGGGGCGCCAGACCGGCCAGCTGGAACAGGTGCCCGCGCTCGTCCGGGGACAGCCGCAGCGCCCTGGCCAGGGCTTCCACGACCTGCGCCGACGGATGGGAGGCCCGGCCCTGTTCGAGCCGGGTGACGTAGTCGACGGAGATCCCCGCCAGCTGGGCCAGTTCCTCCCGGCGCAGTCCCGGGGCACGCCGGTGCCCGCCGACCGGCAGCCCGGCGGCCTCGGGGGCCACCCGCTCCCGCCACCGCCGCACCGCTCTGCCGAATTCCGTCGCCGCCATGCCCCCAGTGTGCTGCGCGGGCCGCGTGGCTGCCTGGTACCCGCAGTCCCAGGAGGTCCGGCGACGGTGGTACGGGGCCGGCCCGGGGCGACCGCCGACATTTGACTCAGTCCAAACTGAGATTTACGTTGGGATGCACGAGGGAACGGAGTCCGGGTCCGCTGGGACGTGCGTCATCCCGGGAGCCGTCCTCTCGCCCCGGCGGTGCGGCCGGCGCCGACAGTTGGCCCCGGCGCCCGGACGCGCCGCCGGACTCAGGCGGTGACCATGCGCGACAGACGGTGCAGGCTGTCGTCCAAGGCCTGGTCCACGACGTCCTCCGGCGGCGCGATGCTCTCGTCGGAGAACGACAGGTGGATGGTCACCTCGCTGGTCCGCTCGTCGGTCCGGTCCACCTGCAGCCAGCCCGCGTAGCGGTCGTCCTCGCTGGTACCCCACTCCAGCCGTTTGTGCGCGCGGTCGGCCCGGAAGAGCGCGGCCGCGTCCCGTCCGGTGTCGTCGTCGTGCACGGTGACGGCGGGCGGTTCGGCGGCGTGGACGTGCAGCTCGTCGGGGAGCCAGGACTCGATGCGGCCGAGGTCCTCCGCCCGGTCGAAGACGCGGTCCGCGGAGGCCGTCATGTTCATGGAGCGCTCGAACTCGCTCACGGCGATCCCACCTCCTCAGGGGGAGACTTCAAGTGTCCCTTCGCCGCGACGAGGCAGCCACCGGGCCCCCTTCCGCCCTTCCGGAGCGGCGGGCCGCCCGGCAGCGCCCACAATGGACTCCACCGGCGTCCGGAACGCCGGTCACCACCGTCGTCTGACCCTGGAGCGCAGCCGATGCCCGGCAAGATCACGCTGTCCACCTGGCCCACCCCCGTCGAGCCCATGCCGCGCCTGGCCGCCACCCTCGGCCTGGGCGCGGACGACCTGTGGATCAAGCGGGACGACCTCACCGGGCTGGGCGGCGGCGGCAACAAGGTCCGCAAGCTGGAGTGGACGGTCGGCGAGGCGCTCGACGCGGGCGCGGACACCCTGGTGACGGTCGGCGCGGCGCAGAGCAACCACGCCCGCCTCACCGCCGCGGCCGGCGCGCGCCTCGGGCTCGACGTCGTCCTCGTCTTCCCCGGCAAGGAACCCGAAGCCGGGTCCGGCACCGGCAACCTCGTGCTCGACGGCCTCTTCGGCGCCAGGGTCGTCTGGGCCGGCGACGCCGAGCCCGCCGACCTCGCGGGCGTCGCCGAGGAGGTGTGCGGGCAACTGCGCCGCGAGGGCGCACTGCCCCACCTCATCCCCTTCGGCGGATCCAGCCCGACCGGTGCCCGCGGGTACGTCGAGGCCGGTGAGGAGCTCCACGCCCAACTGCCGGACGTCGCCCACGTGGTGGTCGCACTCGGCTCCGGCGGCACCATGGCCGGTCTCGTCGCCGCACTGGGTGAGGAACGGGTCCTGGGCGTCCACTGCGGCGCCGTGACCGGACCCGCCGCCATCGTGGCGGACCTGGTGGGGGAGGTCGCCCACCGTGCCGTCGCCCCGGACTCGCTGCGCATCCGCACCGACCAGGTCGGCGCCGGCTACGCGACGCTCCACGAACCGGTCCTGGAGGCGATGCGTACGGCGGCGGCCACCGAGGGCATCGCCCTGGACCCCACCTACACCGGCCGCGCCATGGCCGGTCTGGCCGCGGCGGTGCGCGACGGCGACATCCGCCGCGGGCGGCGCACCGTCTTCCTGCACACCGGCGGCCTGCCCGGGCTGTTCGGGCACGCCGAGGCCGTGCGCCGCTCGGTCGCCGCGCTGCGGCCGTACGAACGGGGCTGACGGGCCGGGAGGTTCACGCCGCGTCGCGCAGGACGGCGTCGACGAAGCGACCGCGCGGTTCCGGGTTGCCGGTGAACCACAGGGCGAGCCGGTGCTCCGCGTCCGGGTAGGTGAGCCGGGTGAAGCGCGCGCGGGAGCCCCCGAGCGCGGTGGCGACGGCCTCGGTGACGGCGGGCGGGATCACCGTGTCGGCGGCCGGGGTCGCCAGGACCGCCCGGCAGGACAGGGAGCGGAAGACGTCGAGGGCGGGCGAGTTCCGCCAGCTCTCGGGGCTCCGGATGATCTCGGTGAAGCCCGCCCCGAAGGGCACGGTCCACGCGTCGGCCGCGTACACGGCAGGAGCGCACAGGCCGACGGACGCCACCCGTGCGCCGTAGTGCCGCGCCAGGTCGGCGACGGTCTGCCCGCTCATGCTGAAGCCGATCACGGCCAGGCGGTGCCGGGCCGGGACATGTCCGTCGATGACGGCCCGGGCCTGGAGGAACCGCCGCCTCAGGCTGGAGTCCGCGAGCAGGCCGGTGCTGTCGCCGTGCCCCGAGAAGTCGAAGGCGAGCGCGTGGTGACCCCGGGCGGCGACGTCGCCGAGCAGGCCGGTGAGCCGCTGCCTGTCGCTGGTTCCCGCGCCGTGCAGGACGACGGCCGTCAGCGCCCCGGCCGCTCCCCGGTCGTCCGTGACCGGGCGCGCCGCCGTGCAACTGAGGGTCTCCCCGTCGCAGTCCACGGTGAACGACTCGATCGTGGCGGGGTTCCCGCCGGTGCGTTCGGTGCCGGTCATGCCGCCGAGACCTCCTGGTGCGCCGGTGCGGTACGCGCGGGCGGCCGCAGGATGCCGGCCGCCGCGGCCGCGACGGCACAGCATGCCACGGGCAGCAGGAAGGTGATGTTGAGCGGCATCAGATGGGTCAGCGGCCCGATGACCGCCGGCCCGGCGAGCATGCCGAGGTAGCCGAGCCCGGCGACGCGGGAGACGTTGGCGCCCGCGGAGGCGGGGTCGGCGTGGCCCGCCGCGCTGAACAACTGGGGCACGCAGCCGGACAGTCCGGCGCCGAACACGGCCCAGCCGGCCACCGCCAGGGGCACCCAGGGTGAGAGGGCCGCCGTGAGGAGCCCGGCCGCGGCCACCGCGGCGCCGCCCCGCAGGACGGCCAGGGGGCAGAGCCGCGTGGCCACGCGGTCCACGACGAACCGGCCGGCCGTCATGGCGGTGGAGAAGGCCCCGTAGGCGAGCGCGGCGGTGGCGGCCGGCGCGTCCAGCACGGTGCTCAGGTGGAGCGTGCTCCAGTCGTTGGCCACCCCTTCGCACATCATGATCATCAACGCGAGTACGGCGAGTGCCCAGATGCGCCGTGGCGTCCGCCGGCGGACCGGAGCCTTCGCATTCTCCGTACCAGGGGCGTGGGTTACGGGCCGCAGCAGGGCGGGTGCCGCCGCGACCGCGACGACGACGCCCAGCGCCGCGACGACCCCGAGCGTCCACGCCGGGCTCCAGCCGCTGCTGAGCGTGCGCGCGCCCGCGAGCGCGGCCAGGACGCCGCCGATGGAGAAGGTGGCGTGGAAGGCCGACATGACGGGCCGTCCGTAGCCGTGCTCGACCTGGACGGCGTGGGCGTTCATGCTGACGTCCAGGCTGCCGTTGCCGATGCCGAGCAGCAGGAGGGCGGCCCCCAGGGTCCAGGCGTCGCCGGCCAGGCCCGGCAGGACGACGGTGGCGCTGCACAGCGCCGCGCTGACGGGTACGACCGTACGGGCACCGAGGCGGTCGGTGAGCGGGCCGACGATCTGCATGCCCGCGAAGGCCCCCGCGCCGAGCAGCAGCAGGAGCCAGCCGAGCGTGGCATGGCCGATCCCCGTGCGGCGCTCGATCTCCGGGATGTGCACGATCCACATTCCCAGCACGAAGCCGTTCAGCACGAAGTAGGCGAAGGTGGCCATCCGGGCGGCCCGGGGTGCTGTGTTCACACTTCGAACATAGCGAACATCGATTACTTTCGAAACCTTGCCTTTTGAACATGCCTGTTGTTCAATGCGGTCATGGCTGGTACCGACCGACTCAGGCAGATCACCGAGGCCGTGCAGGAGGCGGGGCGCGTCGGCGTCGCCGAACTGGCCGTCCTCACCGGCGCCTCGGAGATGACCGTCCGTCGCGACCTGGAGGTGCTGGCCGCCCAGGGTGTCCTGGAGCGCTACCGGGGCGGCGCGCGGAGCCTGCTGCTGCGCGGTGAGGAACCGCCCTTCGGGCTCCGGTCCCAGGAGGGGCAGGAGGGCAAGCGGCGCATCGCGGCCGAGGTCGCCGGGCTGATCTCCGACGGCGAGGCTGTCGTCCTGGACAGCGGTACGACCTGCCTGGAGGTGGCCCGGGCGCTCGAAGGGCGCCGGCTGACGGTGATGCCCCTGTCGCTGCACTCGGTGAACGCCCTGACCGGCGCCCCGTCCCTGACCCTGCTCGTCCCGGGCGGCCGGCCGCGGCCCGGCGAACTGGCGCTCACCGGCCCGCTGACCGAGGCGTCGCTGGCCGCGCTGCGCTTCGACACCGCGGTGATCGGCTGCTGCGGTCTCAACGCCGCCAACGGCCTCACGGCCTACGACCTGGACGACGCCGCCGTGAAGCGGGCCGCCATCGGCTCCGCCCGCCGCGTCATCGCGGTGACGGAGGGGGCCAAGCTCTCCCGTACCGCCCTCGCATTCGTCGCCCCGGCCGGCGCGTTGCACGCCGTCGTCACGGACGACTCCGCGCCGCAAGAGGCGGTCGGCGCACTGACCGCGGCGGGTGTCATGGTCCGGCAGGTCTGACCACGCGTCCGTCGTCCGACGTCGTCAAGGTGTTCTGTCCGCACGGAATGTGACGGTTGGTCAGACGTGGGCGAGGCGGTCGCGCAGCATCCAGGCGTGCTTCTCGACGGACTGCAGCGTGGTGTTGACCAGGTCCCCGGTGGCCGGGTCCTCGGCGCCCGTGGCGCTGGACGCCGCGCGCAACACGCATCCGACGGTGTTGAGGCGGCCGAGGACGAGGGTCGCGGCGCGGATGTCCTCGATGCGACCCGCGGGGAACTCGGGGAGCGTCGTGGTCCGTGCCACGGTGTCGCTTCGGCCGTCGGGGGCGGCGCCGACGGCGCGCATCCGCTCGGCGATCTCGTCCGCCGCTTCACGGGCGGTCGCGGCGATCTCGTCCAGTTCCAGGTGCAGGCTGCGGAAGCCGCGGCCGACGAGGTTCCAGTGCGCCTGCTTGGTCTGTGCGTGCACTTCCAGCAGGTCGACGAGGACGTCCTGGAGGGTGGCGGCCAGCGGTGCGGAGGCGGTGAACGGGGCGGCGTCGAAAGCGCGGCGCCGGTTGGTGGGGGAGGCGTGCAGGGTCGTGGTCACGATGGACTCCGTTCCCATGGGCGGGCGGTGTGCGGTGCGTGCCGCGAGGTCCGCGTCCGGCCGGCGAGGTGGGAGGGGTGCGATGGGGCCGGTGGCGGTCTTCGTCCTGGTGCGGTTCCCACACTACGCCTAGATTGGACCCGGTCAAATCTAGATGCCGGTGGCGGCCTTCTGGCAGTCGGCGCACAGGCCCCACCAGGTGATCTCGGCCTCGTCGATGACGAAGCCCTTGTCCTCCACGGGGTCCAGGCAGGGGGCCGCGCCGACCGTGCAGTCGACGTCCTCGACCCGTCCGCAGTTGCGGCAGACCAGGTGGTGGTGGTTGTCGCCGACGCGCAGCTCGTAGCGCGCGGCGGAACCGGCGGGCTCGATGCAGCGGATCAACTGCACCCTGGTGAGGTCGTCGAGCACGTTGTAGAGGCCCTGCTTGGACAGTCCGCCAGCGCCCGGGGAGCCGACGCCGATCCTCGCCTCGAGCTCGGAGGCGGTGGAGTGGGGGTGGCCCTGCAGGGCGCTGAGGAGGGCGCGGCGCTGTGCCGTACTGCGCAGCCCCTTGCTCTTGAGCAGGTCGCCCACTGACTGCTCCATGGCGGCGTCACGCTCCTTCGCGCACGAGATTGGACACAGTCAATTTTAGTGCACGTGCCGACGTGGCCGTGCTCACTCGGCGGTCTCGGCCGTGTGGCAGGTGGCGCAGACGACGCGGCGCGCGGGCAGGCGGCTGGTCGCCCGGCCGAGCCCGCGGGGCTGGTGGACGGGGAGGCGGACGACGCGGGAGTGGTCCGCGCAGGTGAACAGGCCGCAACGGGTGCAGACGCCGATGCCTTCGCTGTTGTGGCGCGCTTCCTGGGCGCAGTCGTAGCACTTCACGCGAGTTCGCTCCGTGGGGTGGGGGAGGGGCGCGGCTCTCGTCGCCCGCCCCTCGAACGTAAAGGCGAGAATTGACCGAGTCAAATCTCGGGCCGTACGTGTTCCGCCGTGCGGAAGGACTCAGACCTCCGGGCGGCGGTAGGTGCCGTACCACTGCGACCCGGCCAGGTCGCGGGCCACGGCCTCGTCCCGGGCCGGGTCGCCGATCGCCACCTGACGTGCGATGACCTGCTCACCGCCCCAGGCCAGCACCTGCGCCGCGGCCGTCGCGTCCACCCCCCGGTGGAGGCGGCCGGCCTCCTGCTCCTCCTCGATCAGCCGGGTCATGTGCCGGGTGAACCGGTCGATCTCCCGCGCCCTGGCCTCGCGCATCTCGGCGTCATAGGCCGCCACTTCGGCGATGGCGGCGAGCAGGGGACCGCGCTCGCGGTAGTAGCGCAGCTGCTCCGCGTAGATCGCCGCCAGGCCGTCGGGGCCGCCGTCCGGCCCGGTCGGACGCCAGTCGCCGCCGATCCGGAACAGCTCCTCCTTCATGTGGGCGGTCAGCCGGATGAGCAGGTCGGTCTTGTCCCGGAAGCACAGGTAGAAGGTCGACCGGGCCACGCCCGCCTCCGCGGCGATCCGCTGGACGCCGAGCTCGGTGAAGGTGGCGCCGGCCTGGAGGAGCCGCTCGGTGGCGGCGAGGACCGCCGCCTCGGAGTCCGCGCGGCGCCTGGTCTGGCGGGTCGGGCGGGTGATCGATGCCATGTGTGCTGCTCCCTGGTTGACCGGACGCCCATTCTCTCCGTCCCCTAGGTCACCGTACTGTCTCGGACACTGTGTCCGACACTATGTCGTGCATACTGTCCGATGTGCCCCGTGAACGGTGCACCGCTGTCCGGTCCGCGAGGCAGTGACACGCAAAGGCAAGGCAGACGACGACATGCGCTACACGCGACTTGGCAACACCGGCCTCCTGGTGTCCCGGCTCGGCCTGGGCACCATGTCCTTCGGCGGAGGCGACCACGACTTCTGGAAGGTGCTCGGGGGCCTCGGCGACACCGAGTCCGGCAAGATGCTGGACGCCGTGCTCGACGCCGGCGTGAACCTGATCGACACCGCGAACATCTACTCCGACGGGGAGTCGGAGGAGGTTCTCGGCCGGATACTCGGCGGACGGCGCGACGACGTCGTCCTCGCCACCAAGGTCTACGGCCGGATGGGCGCCGGCCCCAACGACATGGGCCTGTCGCGCCTGCACGTCATGCGCCAGCTGGAGGACAGCCTGCGGCGGCTGGGCACGGACCGGATCGACCTCTACCAGATCCACAGCTTCGACCCGCTGACGCCGCTGGAGGAGACCCTCCGCACGCTCGACGACGCGGTCCGCCAGGGCAAGGTGCGCTACATCGGCGCCTCCAACCTCGCGGCCTGGCAGCTGATGAAGGCGCTGGGCGTCTCGGCCCTGCACGACCTGGAGCGCTTCGCCTCCCTGCAGGCCTACTACTCCCTCGTCGGCCGGGACATCGAGCGGGAGATCCTCCCCGCCGTGCGTGACCAGGGGCTCGGCCTGCTGGTCTACAGCCCCCTCGCGGGCGGTTTCCTGAGCGGCAAGTTCCGCCGGGGAGCGGAGCGCGACCTGTCGACGCGCTGGGGCAAGGGCTCGAACCCGCCGGTCGACGAGGCACGCGGACACGACGTGGTCGACCGCCTCGACAAGATCGCCGGGCGGCACGGCGCGACGGTCGCGCAGGTGGCCCTGGCCTGGGTGATGCAGCAGCCCGGGGTGAGCAGCGTGCTGGTCGGCGCGAGCCGCATGGACCAGCTGCAGGGCAACCTCGCCGCGGCCGGGCTCACGCTCACCGAGGACGACCTCGCCGCGCTCGACGAGGTCAGCCGGCTCGCCCCGGAGTACATCGAGCGCGTGCACTCCGGGCCGGGAGCCCAGCGGGACCTGGACGGCTGACCCCGCCGTGACGGGAAGGGCGCGGCCCGGCCGTCACGAACGGCGGGCCGCGCCCCTTCGGTCACGGTCGTGGCTCACCGGCGCGGGCCGGGGCGGACCGGGTGCTTGCTCAGGATGGAGACCCGGTTGAAGGAGTTGATGGTGATCGCCACCCAGATCAGGGCCGAGAGCTCGTCGTCGCCGAACACCTCGCGCGCGGCCTGGTAGGCCTCTTCCTGAGCGGCGGCGTCGGTGGGGTCCGTGGTCACCTCGGCCACCGCGAGCGCGGCGCGCTCGCGTGCGGTGAACAGCTCGGTGTCGCGCCAGGCCGGCAGCACGGTCAGCCGCTGCGGGGTCTCGCCCGCGCTGAGGGCGGTCCGGGTGTGCCGGTCGAGGCAGAAGGCGCAGCCGTTCAGCTGCGACACGCGGATGTTCACCAGCTCCACGAGGTCGTGTTCGAGCCCGGCCTCGGTGGCCACCGCGCGTACGGTCTCGGCGGCCGCCAGCATCGCCTTGTAGGCCCGAGGGCTCTGCTTGTCGATGAAGATCCGCCTGCTCGGCCGAACCGCCGTGGTGTCGCTCACCAGTACTCCTTCGCCGGGCCGTCTCCGGCCGCTGTGGGATGCGCCGTCGTCCTTCGGGGGCATCGCCGTATCATCAACTCCATGATTGTTGAAATTCGAAGCAGTCGTTGTGTGAGAAGCGCGACATGAGCGGGACCCAGCCCGAGGGCACCGTGGAGATCCTGTCCGCCCGTGACGTCCCGCTCGGCGGGCCCCGCGCGATGACGGTGCGGCGCACCCTTCCGCAGCGGAACCGCTCGCTCATCGGCGCCTGGTGCTTCGCCGACCACTACGGGCCGGACGACGTCTCCGACACCGGAGGCATGGACGTCGCGCCCCACCCGCACACCGGGCTGCAGACCGTGAGCTGGCTCTTCAGCGGCGAGATCGAGCACCGCGACAGCCTCGGGACGCACGCCTACGTACGGCCCGGCGAACTCAACCTCATGACCGGCGGCCACGGCATCAGCCACTCGGAGGTCTCCACCGAGCGCACCACGGTCCTGCACGGCGTCCAGCTGTGGGTCGTGCTCCCCGAGCGGCACCGTGACACCGCCCCCGCCTTCCAGCACCACGTCCCGGAGCCCGTGGCGCTCGCCGGCGGTGTGGCACGGGTGTTCCTGGGGTCCCTGGCCGGCGACACCTCGCCGGTGCCGACCTTCACCCCGCTGCTCGGCGCCGAACTCGCGCTCGATCCCGGTGCGACCGTCACCCTGGCGATCGATCCGGCCTACGAGCACGGCCTGCTCGTCGACGCCGGCGACGTGGAGATGGCCGGCACCCGGCTGAGCCCGGCCGAACTCGGCTACCTGGCGCCCGGCGGCGACACCCTGACCCTGACCAACCACGCCGACGCGCCCGCCCGGGCGGTGCTGCTCGGGGGGCCTCCCCTCGGCGAGCGGATCATCATGTGGTGGAACTTCATCGGCCGCACGCAGGAGGACATCGAACAGGCCCGCTCCGACTGGATGACGGGTACCCGGTTCGGTGAGGTCAAGGGCTACGACGGCGACGCGCTGCCCGCGCCCGAACTGCCGCGGGTGCCCCTGAAGTCGCGGGGGAACACGCACTGACCGGCGCGGTCCGGCGGCGGCCACCCGGGTCCGCCGCCGGACCGGTCGGCGTCGCTCAGACCTGGACCGACTCCGGAGCCTCGACCGGGGCGGGCCCGCCGGCGGGCCGCCCCGGCCTGCCGCGGCCCACGAACGCGTACGCCGCGCCCACCAGCAGTCCGCCGCCGAGGAGGTTGCCGAGGCCCACCAGCAGCAGGTTGCGCGCGAAGGCGGCGGCCGTGGCGTCCGGCACGTGCTCCAGCATCCCGAGCGAGTAGTACGTCATGTTGGCCACGACGTGCTCGAAGCCGGAGCCGACGAACGCCAGCAGGGCCCAGAAGATCAGCGCGATCTTGGCGCCGTCCGAACGGGTCCGCGCGGCCATCCAGACGCCCAGGCAGACCAGGAAGTTGCAGAGCACACCGCGGAAGAACAGCGCCCCGCCGGACTCCGCCGCCTTCGTCTTGAGCAGGGTGGAGAGCAGGGCGAGGGCCGGCGCTGTGTGCCCGGGAGCGGCGCCCGCGGTGATGACCCCGCTGCCGTGCACCAGCAGCGCGAACAGGGCGGACCCGATGAGGTTGCCCACGAACGAACCGACGACCAGGGCCATCGCGTTGGCGCCGCTGATGCTGCGGACGACGACGCCCTGGACCGTCGTCATCATGTTGCCGGTGGTGAGTTCGGCACCGGCGAAGACCACCAGGGTGAGCGCCACGCCGAACAGCAGGCCCTGGACGAGTTTCGTGGACGGCGACCCCGCGGCCGCCAGTGGTCCGGTGACCGTGAGCAGCAGCACCGCCGCGACCCCGACGAACGCCCCGGCCAGCAGGGAGCTGACCAGGTAGCGGCCCGGGCTGCGGAGGCCGGCGACCTTCTCGGCGGCCGTCCGCCCCTGCTCGTCGAGGGTCTGGGACACGGGGATCGGCATGGTGTCACCTCTTCACTGATGTACCGGAATGTCCGTCCTGGTTTTCCCGATGCTAGGTCCGTCGAGGCGTCGTGAAGGAAAAGGAGTTGCACGTCACAAGGGAAATGACGCGCTATGTCATCGGCGTGCAATCCGTAATGCAAGGCCGGGTCAACGGAAATTCGGCCATGGGTAAAGTCGCGCTGCGTGGCGGGTGGAGCCGCAGGAAGAAGCCGATCACCGGTTCGCCGCGGCGGGGGTTTCCGAATGTGGTCCGACCTTGCTCTGCCTGATGCGTGGCACCGGAAATCATCGCCCGGGTGTCATCGCCGGCGGAATGCGGGCCTTTCCTGTCGTGGCGGCCGTGGCCGGGTGCCACCAAGGCCGCGCCGGCGACGGACGATCGTCCGTATAATGGCCGCCGAGAGGATGCCCGTGCGGTCGGGAGCCGGTGAAGGGGAACGGACGCAGGCGCGACGCCGTCTGCGGGCGGTCCGCCCTGCGGTCACCGGTGGGCGGGGCATCGCGGTCGTGGACGCGGGAGGCATCGGATGGCAGGGCGCGGAAGCAGTCCGGACTTCGTGGAGGCGCTGGCCCGCGGGCTGGACGTGCTCGGCTGCTTCGACGCCCGGCACCGCCGGCGGACGCTGAGCGAGATCGCCGCCGCGACGGGGCTGGCGCGGCCGACGGCGCGCCGACTGCTGCTGACGCTGGAGGAGCTCGGCTACGTCCGCGCCGACCAGGGCGCGTTCACCCTCACGCCGCGCGTGCTGCGCCTGGGCATGTCCTACGTGGGCTCGCTCGGCCTGTGGGACGTGGCCCGCCCCCACATGGAGGTGCTGGTCACGCGGACCGGGGAGTCGTCCTCGATGGCGCAGCTGGACGGCTCCGACATCGTCTACGTGGCCCGCGTCTCCGTACCGAAGATCATCGCGCTGCGGGTGGACATCGGCACCCGGTTCCCCGCCCCGCAGACCTCCCAGGGCAAGGTGCTGCTGGCCGCCCTGGGCCCGCAGGAGCTGGAGGCCGTCCTGGCCGAGCCCAGCCGCTCCGGGCTGCCGGAGTCCCCGCGGCGGACGCCCGAGGAGTTCGCCGCGGAGCTGCGCACCGTCCGGGCCCGCGGCTGGGCGCTGGCCGACGAGGAACTCGCACCCGGCGTACGGTCGGTCGCCGTGCCCGTACGGGACGGCGACGGGGTGGTCCGGGCGGCGATGAACGTCACCGTGCACGCCGCCGAGACCAGTGTGGACGTGCTCACCGGCACGTACCTGCCCCTGCTGCTGCGCGCGGCCGGGGACGTCTCGGCGGACTGGGCGCTGTGGCAGAGCCGGCCGCACGGCGAGGTGCGCCCCGCCGCCGGCTGACGCCCTGCCCGGAACAGGGCACCGCGCCGTGGCGGCGGCGGCGACGCACCGCACCTGCGGCCGACGCCGCGTCAGCGGGGCTGCAGCACGAAGTCGTACTCGGCGAGCAGGTACGGCACGTCGACGGCCGTTCCGTCGGGGGCGGGTCCCGCCGGTTGTTCGGTGAACCGGACCACCAGCGCTTCCTTCGTGCCGAAGACGACGTCGCTGTCCAGGTACTCGCTGCCCTCCTGGAACAGATGGGTGATCAGCTTCTCGTACCCCGGCTCGTCGACGAGGAAGTGGACGTGCGCGGGGCGGAAGTGGCTGATGTCGGTGGTGCTGATCAGGTCGCCGACCGGGCCGTCCATCGGGATGGCGTAGCCACGCGGCGCGATGGTGCGGACGCAGTAGGTGCCGTCCTCGCGGGCCCGGTACTTCGCACGCAGCCGCGCCTCGTCGACCTCGGGGAGCTGCGCCTCGTAGGCGCCGTCGGCGTCCGCCTGCCACACGTCGAGGACGGCCCCGGGCACGGGCTTGCCGTCCAGGTCGGTGACCTTGCCGGTGATGAACAACGGCGTCCCGGGGATGCCGTCGGACATGTCGAAGCCGTACGGGGCGGCGGGGGACCCGTCGATGTGGAAGGGGCCGAGGACGGTGGCGGGGGTGGCCCGCGGCGCGAACCTGTTGTTCAGCTGCACCACGAGCGTGCTCAGCCCGAACACGTCGGAGGCGAGGATCAGTTCCTGACGTTTGTCGTCGCTGATCCGGCCCGCCTCGGTCAGCCACTGGATCGCGGCCATCCACTCGTCCTCGGTGAGTTCCACCTCGCGCGCGAACGCGTGGAGGTGGCGGACCAGCGCGGACAGGAGCTCGGCCTGGCGCGGGGTGTGCGCGGTCGCCCAGCGCCGGGCCGCCAGTTCGGTGAGGTTGTCCTCGTTGACAAACACGGTCACTCCTTGGTGTTCCCTGCGGATTCGGTGTCCGGCCGGGGCGGGACGGGCCGGTTGTTGAGGTCGACGGAGAGGAAGATGTCGTTCGCGACCGGATCGCGCATCTCCTCGGCGAGCTGGCCGATGAGCCCGGCGGTGCGCGCGAGCAGGGCGAAGCCGCGCAGCAGCGGCAGCGGCAGCCCGAGGTCGGCGAGTGCGGCTCCGCACACGCCGGCGCCGTTGAGCGGCAGGGCCTTGCCGAGGACCTCGGGGTGCACGCGGCCGATGGCCGCGAACAGTGACAGGTGCGGGCCGAACAGGCCCTCCTCGGCGGCGATGGCCATCAGCCGGGGCGTGCGCGGGTCACCGTCCTTGTGCACGTGGTGGCCGAGGCCCGGGACGAAGCGACCGGCCGCCCGCTGCTCGCGCACCAGGCGCAGCGCCAGTTCGTCCCAGCCGGAGTCGTCGTGGGGCGGTTCGCCGTGTGCGGCGAGGGCCTCGTGCAGGAACGTCCCGGTGTCCTCGGTGACGCCGAGGAAGCGCGAGCCCCCGCCGAGCAGACCCGCGGCGAGCGCGCCCTGGACGGAGTCCGGCGCGGACAGGTACGTCAGCCGGGTGACGATGGCCGTGGGCGTGAAGCCGTGGTCGGCCAGGGCCGCGAGCACGGCTTCGAAGACGCGGGTCTCGCCGCGGCTCGGACGGCGCTGCGTCGCCAGCCAGAAGGCGAGTTCGCCGAAGCCGACGCTGCCCATGATGTCCTCGGCGAGGTCATGGCCGAGCAGGGTGATGCTCTTGCGGTCCGAGGCGCCCAGCGCGGTGGGGTAGCCGCCGGACGCGGACGGGTCAGTCACGGGTGTCCTCCGGGTCCTGGGCCAGCCACGCACGCAGTTCGGCGCCGTGCTCGTCGAGTTCGGGCGGCGGCAGCCGGTACACGGCGGGAGTGGCGGAGAAGGTGACCGGGTGGCGGGTGGTGGGCACCGCGCGGTCGCCCTCGCCGACGGTGACGACCGGGTCCAGCCCGAACCGCTCGGCCATGGCGAAGCCGCCGTCGATGGTGTTGATCGGCCCGCTCGGCACCCCGGCCTCGACCAGCAGCTCGAACCACTCGTTCGCGCCGCGCTTGACCAGTTGCTCCACGAGCAGCGGCCGCAGCTCCTCCCGGTTCGCGGTGCGGTCGGCGTTCCGCGCGAAGCGCGGGTCGTCGGGGACCCCGGGGATGCCGAGGACCTCGCACAGCTTGCGGAACTGGCCGTCGTTGGCGGCGGTCACGATCAGGTCGTTGTCGGCCGTGGGGAAGGGCTCGTAGGGGAACACGCTCGGGTGCGCGTTGCCCATCCGGTACGGGACCTCACCCCCTGCCACGTAGGCCGAGCTGTGGTTGACCAGTCCGGTCAGCGCCGACGACAGCAGGTTGACCTCGACGTGCTGGCCCTCGCCGGTGGCGTCGCGGTGGCGCAGCGCGGCGAGGATGCCGATGGCCGCGTGGTTGCCCGCCATGACGTCGAAGACCGAGATCCCGGCCCGGTAGGGCGGGCCGTCGGGCTCCCCGGTGAGGCTCATCAGCCCCGAGACGGCCTGCACCATCAGGTCGTAGCCGGGCACCTTGCGCCCGGCGCCGGAACCGAAACCGCTGATGGAGGCGTAGACGACGGCCGGGTTCCCGGTCCGCACCGACGCGTAGTCCAGCCCGTACTTGACCAGGCCGCCGGGCCGGAAGTTCTCGATGACGACGTCCGCCCGGCGCGCGAGTTCGCGCGCCGCCTCCAGGTCGGCCCCGTCGTGCAGGTCGAGTGCGATGGAACGCTTCCCGCGATTGATGCCGAGGTAGTAGGTGGACACCTCGCCGCGCACCGGGGGCGTCCAGCTGCGGGTGTCGTCCCCGCGCGGGCCCTCGACCTTGACGACGTCCGCACCGAGGTCCGCCAGCAGCATCGTGGCGTAGGGCCCGGCGAGGATGCGGGAGAAGTCGGCCACCAGCAGCCCGGACAGCGGGCCCGCCGGGCCCGGTCGCGCAGGCGCGGTGCTCTCTGACATCCGGTGTCACCTTTCATCTGACCGCAGGACGGACATCCGTCCGTCACCGTGATTCTGTTGCTGAAAGCCGGGGGCGTCAAGGGTGATCGTCGCCGCCGTAGCCGGTCAGAGGCTTGCCGGCACTGCGGTGTCTCGTTTTGCGACAGGGCCGGGGCCCATCCGCGGGCGTGTGCGCTCCGAACTGCGTCGCGAGGCTAGCGCTCGGTCCATTGGCCGAATAGCGTACCTGTGTCCGTCAAGCGGCCAAGGGAGTTCAACGATGGATAAGGTCGAGGCATTCACCCCGGGGCGGCCCATTGTCCTGCGGGGCGGGACCGTGCTGCCCGTCAACCGTGAGCGCGAGGTCCTCGGGGACACCGACGTGCTCGTCGTCGACGACCGGATCGCGGCGGTCGGTCCGCGACTGGCGGTCCCCGACGGGACGGTGGAGATCGACGCCACGGGCGGCATCGTGATGCCGGGCATGATCGACACGCACCGCCACATGTGGCAGACCGCGATGCGCGGCTACGGCGCCGACTGGACCCTCACCCAGTACTTCGTCTGGTACTACCTGGAACACGGCAGGAAGTTCCGCCCCGAGGACGTCCACGCCGGCAACCGGCTCGCCGCGGTGGAGGCCCTCGACGCGGGCGTGACCACCGTCGTCGACTGGTCGCACGGCCTGCAGACCGTGGACCACGCCGACGCCGCCGTGGACGCCCTGCGGTCGGTGCCCGGCCGCTTCGTCCTGGCCTACGGCAACATCCAGCAGGCACCCGCGGAATGGACCGCCGCGCCGGAGTTCCGCGACTTCGTCGCCCGCCGCATCGACGGCGACGACATGCTCGGCTTCCAGCTCGCCTTCGACGTCACGGGCGACCCCGCCTTCCCCGAGAAGCCCGCCTTCGAGGTGGCCCGCGAACTGGGCGTCGCCGTCACCACCCACGCCGGGGTGTGGGGCGCCACCAACGACGACGGCATCCGCCTGATGTACGAGAACGGCTTCATGACCCCGCAGACCGTGTACGTCCACGCCTCGACGCTCAGCGCCGACTCCTACCACCGCATCGCGGCCACCGGCGGCTCGGTCTCGGTGTCGACGGAGAGCGAGCAGAGCGCCGGCCAGGGCTACCCGACGACCTGGGCCATCCGCTCGCACGACATCCCCGTCTCCCTGTCGATGGACACCAGCGTGTGGTGGAGCGGCGACCTGTTCTCCGCCATGCGCACCACCCTCGGCGCCGACCGCGCCCGCGCGCACCTGGAGGCGCACGCCAAGGGCGACACCGTCACCCACTGCGCCCTGCGCGCCGACCAGGTGGTGGAGTGGGCCACCCTCGGCGGGGCCCGGGCCCTCGGCCGCGAGCGGGACCTGGGCAGCCTGGAGGCCGGCAAGAAGGCCGACATCGTCCTGCTGAAGAACGACCACTCGCCGGTCTCCTTCCCGCTGCTCAACCCGTACGGCCAGGTCGCCTTCCAGGCGCAGCGCGGCGACGTGCACACCGTGCTCGTCGACGGACGGGTCGTCAAGCACGAGCACCGCCTGGTCGGCGTCGACCTGGCCGCGGTGCGGCGCGAGGTCGAGGAGACCGTCGACCACCTGCGGTCCGCCATGGGCGAGGAGGAGTGGCGCAAGGGGATGAACCCCGACGTCCCCGAGACGAAGGTGCTCGACAACCCCTACACCTACACCGACTACCGCAGCGCCTCGACGCACGGCCGGTGACACCGGTGACAGCGGCGGCACGGGTGACACCAGCGACACGAAGGGAAACCGAGAGATGAGCGTGGGGCTGCTGCTGCTCCGACTGCTGCTCGCCGCCCTGCTCTTCGGCCACGCCACGCAGAAGCTGCGCGGCTGGTTCGGCGGGGCGGGGCTGGCGGGTACCGGCGCCGTCTTCGAGCGCTACGGCATCGTCCCCGGGCCGCGGATGGCCCTGGTCGCCGGGGTGGCCGAGCTGACGGGCGCGGCGTCGGTCGCGGCCGGACTGCTGACGCCCGGCGGGTGCGCGGTCGTCGTCGGGACGATGACGGTGGCCGCCGTCTCGACGGCGCCGGGCGGCTTCTGGGCGCTGAAGGGCGGCTGCGAGGTGCCGTTCCTCTACGGCGCGGTCGCCGCGTGCCTCGGCTTCACCGGGCCGGGGGAGTGGTCGCTCGACCACGTCCTCGGCCTGAGCTGGCGGCCGGCCCCCGCCTGGGGCGCGGCCGCGCTGGCGGCCGGACTCCTCGCGGCGACGGTGCCGCTCGCCGGCCGCGCCAAGGTGCGCAGGAGCAGGAGGGAGTCCCCCGGGTCCCACGGGAACGCGTAGTCACTCCGGATAAGCCGCATCCTGCCGGGCATACGGCTGGAGTACGCCACGCGACGCCGCGGCCGGACGGGCCGCGGCGGCACCGGAACCGGGGGGCACGACGGCATGGGCGCTTCGCTGGAGGAGACCGACCGCACCGACGGAGACCGGCCGGAGCGTTCCGTCGCCGACCGCAAGCAGGAACTGCGCCGCCGCCTGGAACGGCTCATCGGCATCGCCGCGACCGAGGGCAACTGCCTGCAGGCCCTGCGGAACGGGGACGAGATCTTCCCCGCGATGCTGGACGCGATCCGCGCGGCGAAGCACACCGTCGACATGACCACCTTCGTCTACTGGCGCGGCCAGATCGCGCGTGACTTCGCGCACGCGCTGGCCGCCAAGGCGGCGGAGGGGGTACGGGTACGGCTGCTGCTGGACGGCTTCGGCGGGCGGCTGATCGAGCAGGAACTGCTGGACGGCATGGACCGGGCCGGCGTGGACGTCGCCTGGTTCCGCAAGCCCGTGCGGCTGTCGCCGTTCAAGCAGAACCACCGCTGCCACCGCAAGGTCCTGGTGGTCGACGCCGAGGTGGCCTTCACCGGCGGCGTCGGCATCGCCGAGGAGTGGTGCGGCGACGCCCGGCACCCCGGCGAATGGCGGGACACCCACGTCCGGGTCACCGGGCCGGCCGTGGACGGCCTGGCCGCCGCGTTCGCGCAGAACTGGGCGGAGTGCCGGCGCAACGGGCTCTTCGACGACCGCGACCGCTTCGGCGAGCACGAGCAGAGCGGAGGCGCGATCGTCCAGGTCGTCCGGGGCTCGGCGAGCGTCGGCTGGCAGGACATGCGCACCCTGCTCCGGGTGGTGATCGCCTCCGCGGAGCAGCGCATCCGGCTCGCGACCGCGTACTTCGCGCCCGACCCGTACTTCGTCGGCCTGCTCTGCCACGCGGCGGCCCGCGGGGTGGAGGTCGAGATCCTGCTGCCCGGCCCCTACACCGACAAGCGCGTCTGCCAGTTGGCCGGGCAGCGCTACTACCAGCGGCTCCTCGACTGCGGCGTGCGGATCTGGCACTACCTGCCGACCATGATGCACGCCAAGGTGATCACCATGGACGGGGTCGCCACCCTGATCGGCTCGACCAACTTCAACCGCCGCTCCCTCGACCACGACGAGGAGGTGATGCTGGCGGTGCTCGACGAGAACTTCACGTCCGTCCTCGACGCCCACTTCGACGAGGACCTGCTGCGCAGCGACCCCGTCGACGGCACGCGCTGGCGCACCCGCTCCTCACTGGAGCGGGCCCAGGAGGTGGCGACCGCGCCCATCCGCCGCTTCCTGTGAGCATCATGGTGTCGCCCCACGAGACGGCCGCGGGGGCGTACGGACACCGGGGCGCGTCAGCGCACCGCTCACCCTGGAGGGCGACATCGACGTCAACACCGGCCCAGAACCGGCATCGACAGGCAGCCGGACCGACGCCAACGACGCGGCGCCGCACGAACCGTTCCCCGCCGACCTGGAGGTCGCGACGGTCGCCGAGCTGACCGCCCTGATGGCCTCGGGCCGCATTACGAGCGTCTCCCTCACCCGCGCCTACCTGCGGCGCATCGAGGACCTGGACGTCGGCGGACCGGCCCTGAACGCGGTGCGCTGCGTCAATCCCGCCGCCCTGGAGGAGGCCGCCGCGGCCGACGCGCGCAGGGCCGGCGGCGACCCCGGCGGCCCGCTGCTGGGCATACCGGTGCTCGTGAAGGACAACGTCGACGTCCTCGGCATGCCGACCACCGCCTGCTCGGTGGTGCTCGCCGACTCCCACCCCGCGCAGGACGCCCCGCTGGTGACCCGGCTGCGCGAGGCGGGTGCGGTGATCCTCGGCAAGGCGAACCTCACGGAGTTCGCCAACTACCTCACCGTCGGCATGCCCAGCGGCTACAGCTCGCTGGCCGGTCAGGTGCTCAACCCGTACGACCTGAGCGAGACGCCGAGCGGTTCGAGCGCCGGTTCGGGGGTCGCCGCCGCGGCCGGACTGGCCGCCGTCACCATCGGCACCGAGACGGACGGGTCCATCCTCAGCCCGGCGTCCGCGACGTCGGGGGTCGGGGTGAAGCCCACCCTGGGCCTCGTCAGCCGCACCGGCATCGTGCCCATCGCCTCCAGCCAGGACACCGCGGGCCCGATGACCCGGACGGTCGCGGACGCCGCCGCCCTGCTGACCGTCCTCGCCGGCACCGATCCCGCGGACCCGGCCACCGCCGGCAACCCGCTCGAAGGCCACGACTTCACCGCCGACCTGTCCCCCGACGCCCTGCGCGGCGTGCGCATCGGCGTCGTCGCGGAACAGACGCCCGAGGACGGCACGGACGAACGGGCCCTGTGGGACGCGGCCCTGGACGCACTGGCGCGACGCGGCGCCGCACTCGTCGACGTCGGCATCGAGGCGCGCCGCCGGTACGACGTCGCCTCCCCGGTGCTGAGCCACGAGTTCAAGCGCGACCTGAACGCCTATCTCGCGCGGCTGCCCGAGGGTGCACCGGTGCGCACCCTCGCCGACGTGATCGCCCACAACGAGGCCCACGCGGACGTCGCCCTGAAGTTCGGGCAGACGCTCGCGCTCGCCGCACAGGCCAGGGACCTCGGTCCGGACAGCGCGGACACCGTCGAGTACAAGGCGGCCCGCGCCCGGGACCTGGAGGAGAGCAAGGACCGCATCGACGCCCTGATGGCCGAACACGCCGTCACCGCCCTGCTGTTCGCGAACAGCGGCAGCTCGTCCATCGGCGCCAAGGCGGGCTACCCCTCGGTCACCGTGCCCGCGGGCTACCTCGCGGCCAACCGCCGCCCGTTCAACATCACCTTCCTGGGACGGGCGTGGAGCGAACCGCTGCTCCTCGGCTACGCGCACGACTACGAGCAGGCGACCCGGCTGCGCAGGCCGCCGTCCGCCGTCAACCCCACCCTGCTGCGCCGCCGTCCGCTCGCCGTACCGGCGCCGAGGGCGGCGGACCCGGAGCGCTGACGGCGTCGGCGCCCGGGACCGCCCCGCACGAGCGGGGCGGTCCCGGTCCCACGCTCAGTCGTCCCCGGCGTCCTCCAGCAGGCCGCGCACCTCCTCGGCGGTGGTCTCGTGGAGCTCCTCGGCCACGAGCAGCCAGCGTGTGATCCCGACCGACTCCAGGAACGGCAGGTCGTGGCTGGCGATGACGAGTGCGCCCCGGAAGGACGCGAGGGCGGTCGTCAGCTGACGGACGCCGTCCACGTCGAGGTTGTTGGTGGGCTCGTCGAGCATCAGCAGCTGCGGGGCCGGCGTGGCGAGCATCGACGCCGCCAGGGCGGCGCGGAAGCGCTCCCCGCCGGAGAGGGTGCCCGCGGGCTGTTCGGCGCGGGCGCCCCGGAACAGGAACCGCGCGAGCCGGGCGCGGATCTCGTTGCGTGGCCGCAGCCCCCGCAGGGTGAGCACGGTGCGGCCCGCCGGGACCGCGGTGCGCGGCAGGTCGACCCGGATCTCCGCGTCGTCGCGGAGCGCGTCCGCGGCGGCCTCGCGGCGTTCGCGCGCCTGGGCGAGCCGTTCCTCCTGCACGCCCCGGAGCCGGTCGGCGGACTCCTGCGCGGAACGCTTGCGTTCGCCGGCGACGATCCGCGGGGCGCGCCGCTGGGCGTCCATCTTCCGGCTGTGCCGCCGTCGGCGGTCCGACGCGATCCGCGCCTCCTCCAGTTCGCGGCGCTGGCGGCGCACGTCGGCCTCGGCGGCGCGGAGCGCGCGCCCGGCAGTCTCCTGCTGGGCGGCCACGGTCCCCTCGTAGTCGGACCACGCCCCGCCGTACCAGGTGACGGAGCCCGCGCGCAGTTCGGCGACGCGGTCCACGCGTTCCAGCAGCTCGCGGTCGTGACTGACCACGACGAGGACGCCGGAACGCCAGGATCCGACGGTCTCGTGGAGCCGGCGGCGCGCGAAGAGGTCGAGGTTGTTGGTGGGTTCGTCGAGCAGGAGGACGTCGGGGCGGCCCAGCAGCAGGGCGGCCAGGCGCAGCAGCACGGTCTCGCCGCCGGACATCCGGCCGACGGTACGGTCCAGTTCGAGGCCGCCGAGCCCGAGGGAGCCCAGGGTCGCCAGGGCGCGTTCCTCCACGTCCCAGTCGTCGCCGACGGTCTCGAAGTGCTCCTCCCCGGCGTCCCCCGCCTCGATGGCCCGCAGGGCGGCGCGCCGTTCGGCGATGCCGAGGGCCTGGTCGACGCGGAGCGCGGTGTCGAGGGTGACGTCCTGGGGCAGGTAAGCGAGGCTGCCGCCGACGGTCACCGACCCCCGGGTGGGGGGCAGCCGGCCGGCCAGCAGCTTCAACAGGGTGGACTTTCCGGTGCCGTTGGCTCCGACGAGCCCGGTGCGGCCCCTGCCGATGGTGAGGGAGAGCCCGTCGACCACGGGTGTGCCGTCCGGCCACCGGAAGGAGAGGCCGGAGCAGCCCAGGGACGAGCCGGTGGCGGTGGGGGTGTGAGTGGACATGATGGTCCTCGCAGTCGCAAGCGCAGGGGTGGCGGGCTTCGGGTGCGAGCACCACGCGGCGACCGTGCGGGGACGGGGGGTGCGGTCCTCCGGGGAACGGGGACGGCTCGTGCACCGAGGTCGCATGCGCGCGGGGTCACGGGCGGCGGGAAGGCCGACTGCTGCGTGACCGGCGGACGGCGGTGGGGCCGTGCGCGCGATGATCGCGGACCTCAGATGAGCAACGTCCACCTCTATCGGAGACGACAGGACCCAGGAACTGTACCTCAGGCTTCGAGGGAAAGGCGCGACCGCGAATTGCCGGGGCCCGGTCGATACAATTCACAAAGGGAGCGCGGAAAGGTCTCCGATGTCGGGCCGCGTGGCGGTGGTGCGCGATGAATTCGATTCCGCATGACGTGAGCGTGTACGCCGGGCGGTCCTCCGGGCTCATCGGGGCCCAGATCGCCGGCTACCGCGTGGAGCGGGAGATCGGCCGCGGCGGCATGGCCGTGGTCTACTGCGCCCGGGACCTGCGGCTCGACCGTACGGTGGCCCTGAAGCTGCTCGCCCCCGAGCTGGCCCGCAACGACACCTTCCGCCGCCGTTTCACCCACGAGTCACGGGTGGCGGCCGCGATCGACCACCCCCACATCGTGCCGATATTCGAGGCCGGGGAGACCGACGGTGTCCTCTACATCGCGATGCGTTACGTCTCGGGCCTCGACCTGCGGGCGCTCTTCGACCGGGACGGTCCGCTCCCCGTTCCCACCGCCCTGCGCATCGCCACCCAGGTGGCCTCCGCACTGGACGCGGCGCACGACCACGACCTGGTGCACCGCGACGTGAAACCGGGGAACGTGCTCGTCGCCAAGGGCACCGACAGCGAGCACCCCGAGCACGTCTACCTCACGGATTTCGGCCTGACGAAGAAGTCGCTGTCGCTGACCGGGTTCACCACCGTCGGCGAGTTCGTCGGCACCCTGGACTACGTGGCGCCCGAGCAGATCTCCGGGCGCCCGGTGGACGGCCGCTGCGATCTGTACAGCCTGGCCTGCGTCGTCTACGAGAGCCTGACCGGTGGCCTGCCCTTCGAGCGCGAGGAGGACATGGCCCTGCTGTGGGCGCACCAGTACGACCAGCCGCCACCCCTCAGCGAGCGGCGGCCGGACATCCCGCCGGCCATGGACGACGTCATGGCCAAAGCGCTCGCGAAGGTCCCCGAGGACCGTTACGACTCCTGCCTGGAGTTCGTGGGTGCCCTGCGGGCGGCCGCTGCCGCGACCGCGCCGGAGGAGGGTTCCGCGCGGGGCGGTTCCCCCGACCACCAGGCGACGCGGGTGACGCCCCGGGCGCCCGTGCTCCCCACGCCCCCGGGACCGCCGCCGGACCCGCCGATGTGGGCCCGGGCGGTCTTCCGTCGTCTGCCGGGTCTGTGAACGTCAGCTGCTGGGTGCGGTGCTGGGCGCGGTGCTCGACGCGCCGCTGGGCGAGCTGTTGGGCAGCTGCTTGGGCTCGGTGGTCTCCGAGGTGTTGTTGACGAACGTGTTCCCCTTGCCCTTGAGGTCGCGGTTGGCGAGGTCGGCGGGCTTGTTGCCGCGGGCGACGTTGTCGCGGATGGTGTTCTCGGAGTTGGACGTCCCCACGACGCTGCCGAAGAGCACGATGCCGCCGGACATCGGGGACTTGCCGCTGTTGTCGCGCACGTCGTTGTCGGTCACGACGGTCTTCTCGACGCCCGTGAGCAGGATGCCCGTGCCCTGGATGAACGGGAGGCGGGCGCTGGGCGCACAGTACTTGTTGTTGCCGGTCACCGTGTTGCGGGTGACGGTCAGCGCACCGCCGCGCGGGACGCCCTCGTCGCCGACGACGAAGACACCGCCGCAGTTGCCGGTGACCTGGTTGCTCTCGACCGTGACGCCCCGCACGCGGCGCAGTCCGATGCCGATCCGGTTCTCCGTCAGTTCGTTGCCGTCGATGACGGCGCCCTGGGTGTCGAGCGCACCGCCCTCGGTGTCCATGGAGTTGGCGAGGAAGATGCCGGAATCGCCGTTGTTGCGGGCGGTGTTGTCGCGGAAGACGGTGCGGACGGACTTCTCCGCGAGGATGCCCTGCACCTTGTTGTCCCGTGCCGTGACGCGGACGACCTGCAGGCCGTCGGCCTGCGTCGCGTGGATGCCGGCCTTCTTGAACCCGGCGACCGTCAGCGACTCCAGCGTCACGTCGGACGCCTTCTTCTGCGCCGTACCGGTGACGCAGATGCCCTCGCCCGCCTTGGCGCAGGCGTTCTCCTTGCCCTTCGTGCTCGGGGAGATGACGGTGCCCGTGCCCGCTCCGCGCAGCGTCAGCCGCGGCGTGCTGATCTGGACGCTCTCGTGGTAGGTACCGGCCGCGATGTCGATGACCTGGCCGGGCTTGGCGCGGTCCACCGCCGACTGGATGGACTCCCCCGCGCGGACGGAGATCTTCTTCTGCGCGTCCGCGGACTGCGAGGCCGTGGGCTGCGACTCGCCGCCGCACGCGACCGCGCCCCCCACGATGGTCGCCGTGGCGGCCGCCGCGACGACGGCCCTGCGGGACCGACAGAGCTTCATGTGTGTGCACCTGCTTTCCGTGACATGTGATCAGCCGAAAACAGACGCTATGGACGGATCTGACACCTCGCCACTGCAGAGCCTGCGGCATGCGGGCGACGGGGCCCTGATCGGCCGGTGGCCCCCGGGCTCACGGGGGTGCCGGGTCCGGTGGCCGGAATCGACCCGGTACGGCTGATGGGGTGGCCGCGGCCGCATCAGGGCCCGGGCCCCGGGCAGGCGCATCGTCATGGGAACACTGAAACGATGGGAACGGGTGATCGAGCGCTGGGAACAGGTGCTGGTGGCGAAGCTGATCCACCGTGAGCCGGTGGAACTGGTGGACGCCCTGCGCCGGGAGTGCGACGAACGGGCGGTGGTGTGCAGTTCGAGCCGCGTGGTGGTGCCGAACGTGTACACGGTGGAGCTGGCCGACGCTCCGCACCGGGAGCTGATCCCGCATCGGGCCCGCGTGGGGGAGGCCCTGACGGATTCGCTGCTGCGCCACGCCGACCGGCGCGGCTACGAGTGGGCCGGCCCGGTCACCGTGCGCATCGTCCGGTCCGCCGAGGTGCCCAACGGGCGCTACCGGGTGAGCAGCAGGCCCATGAACCGGATCCGCGCGGACGCGCTCGCCCGGATCGCGCCCGGGTGGTCGTGAGCCACGGTGGCGCGGTCAGCGGGCGACGCCCTCCGAGGGGGTGAACTCCACGCCCTCCGGCGGGAGCACGGTGCCGGCGTCGTCGACGAAGGCGACGCTGACCGGGCGGCCCTCGTCCGCCGAGCGCCGCAGGTGGCTCGGCCCCCGCGCGGGGGTCCGGTGCGTGTCGCCCCACTGCTGGAGCGCCGCGAGGATCAGCCGCAGCTCCTCGCCCGCCGGTGTCAGGTGGTAGCTGTACCGGGTCCGGCTGCCCGGCTCCCGGTACGGCCGCTTCTCCATGATCCCCTCGTCCACGAGCGAGCCCAGGCGCCCGGTCAGCAGATCGGGCGCGATGCCGAGCTCCCGGCGGAAGTCCGCGAAGCGCGTCACGCCCCGGATCGCCGCCTCACGCAGGACGAGCAGCGTCCACTTGTCGCCGACGACCTCGAGGGTCCGGGCGATCGAGCAGACGGTCTCCTCCTTGCCGGTGGCGTTGCCGGTGGCCTTGGCGCTGGACATGCCACCAATGTACCTCTGGATTGACATTTCCAATTCAGCTGCTGGTGCGGCGTGTGCCGGTCAGCGGGCAGCCGGTGCGGGCAGGCCCGGGTAGAGCAGTTCGAGTCCGCCGGACAGGGCGGCCCGGACGCCGCGGCTCCGGTCGTCGACGACGACCTCCAGCGCCCGCTGCTCGATGCCGTCCAGAGCCAGGCCCGCCACCCATGCGGGGTCCACCTTGTCGGAGGGGTCGACGTAGTCGGCCATCTCGGTGTCCATGTAGCCCACGTGGAGCGCGGTGACGTCGATGCCGGACGGGGCGAGCTCCTGCCGGAGGACGTTGGTCATCGCCAGTTCGGCGGCCTTGGCCGCGCTGTAGCCGCCGTATCCCGGGAGGTGGATCCAGGACAGGATGGACAGGACGTTGAGGACGGCTCCGCCGCCGTTCGCGGCGATCACCGGCGCGAAGGCCCGCGTGACGCCCAGGGAGCCGAAGAAGTGGGTCTCCATCTCCAGGCGGATGTCGGCCATGTTCCCCTCGGCGAGCCCCACGTGGGTGCTGACGCCCGCGTTGTTGATCACGAGAGTGGCGTCGGAGGCGGTCCGGGCCGCCCGGGCGACCGACTCGGGGTCGGTGATGTCCAGCCGGAGCGGCTCCACGCCCGGCAGGTCGAGGGCGTCGGGGTTGCGGACGCCGGCGTAGACCTTGGCGGCGCCCCGGTCGAGCAGCTGGGTCGCCAGGTGACGGCCGAGGCCGCGGTTGGCGCCGGTCACGACGGCGACGGAGTTCTTGATGTCCATGAGGAGCGCTCGTTCCGTTGGGCTGAGTAGGTATATCCAATCTAGGTCAGCTGGATTCTGAAAAGCAACTCAGATGGGAAATGGCCTTGCCCCGGAGCCGCGGTTGCCGTTGGCTGGGCGGTGTGACCGAACTGAGCACCGAACGCCTGATCCTCCGCCGCTGGCAGGACCGCGACCTCGCGCCCTGGGCGGCGATGAACGCCGACCCCGAGGTGCGGGAGCATCTGGGGGAGCCGCTGACCCGGGAGCAGAGCGACGCGTCCGTGGCCCGGTTCCTGGCCGAATTCGACGAGCGCGGCTACGGCTGGTGGGCGGTCGAGATCCGGGCGACCGGCGGGTTCGCCGGCTTCGCGGGCCTGGACCGGGTGGACGACGGCCTGCCGTTCACGGGAGTGGAGATCGGCTGGCGCCTCGCGCGTGCGGCCTGGGGCAAGGGCTACGCCACCGAGGCCGCCCTGGCCGTCCTGGCCTTCGGCTTCGGCACCCTCGGGCTCGATGAGATCCTCGCGGTGACGACGGCCGGGAACCTCCGCTCCCAGGCTGTCATGCGCCGCATCGGCATGACCCGCGACCCCGCCGGCGACTTCGAGGACCCCACCGCCCCCGAAGGGCCGCTGCGCCCCAACGTGCTGTACCGGATCACGGCGGGCGCCCCGGTCCAGGCGCCCTGACATGACCGCCGGAGGCGGCGCGCAGCGCACGGGCGGCGCCGCGGACGCCGGAGGACGGATACGGATGACGAGGTGGCGGCGGTTCGAGGCCCCGGGGGCCGGGAGGACCGAGTACCGGGAGATCCGTCAGGAGGGGATCCGCTGCTTCCTGCGCTGGGGCTCCGTCGGTGCGAACGGCAAGGGGAGCACCTCGACGCTCGACGACGAGGAGCACGCCCGGCGCCACGCCGCGCGCAAGGCCGGCGAGTGGCTGCGGAAGGGTTTCGTGGAGGTCGACCCGCCGGAGGACGACGCCGGACCCGACCCGGAGGCGAAGGTCCTCGACGTGCTGAGGGCGGGCGCCCGCCCGCACGCCCGGCCGCACGCCCCGGCCCTGGAGTACCTGCCGGTCGAGGGCTTCGAGCAGGTGTACCGCCATGTGCTCGCGCCGGGGCGGCCGGCGGGTTTCCACGAGTACGTGGTCCTGCGCGACGACGGACGCAGCGCCGTCCGCTTCGCCGTGCGGTCCGACCGGAGTGACGCCGCAGCCGTGTCCGCCTTCCTGGACTTCGTCCGTACCCGTCGCGACCTGCCCTTCGACGGGCGCTCCCACCACAAGGTGCCGCTGCCGGAGCCGGTCGGGGCGTTCAGCCACGCGCTGTTGTGCGCACCGGCCCTCGGACGGGGCTGCGTCGCCTACCCCGCCATCGCCGACCGCGTCGCCGCGGCCTTCCCGGTCTTCGACTGCGAGATCGGTGACGCGGATCCCGAGGTCCTGGTCGACGCGCGGATCCACGGGCACGGCTCGCTGCCGTACGCCGACTGGGCCCGCCGGCCGCAACCGGTCGTGGACCTCCGCTTCGACGTCCAGCCGTCCCACTACCGGCGGACACGGACGTTCAAGGTGTTCGGCGCCGCCGATCTCGAGGCCCTCCTGGCGGCACTGCCGGGTGCGGACCCCGGCAGCTGGCTGGAAGTGCGCTCCTTCCGCGGCGAGATCCGGCGCTTCACACCCGCCGAGGTCCCGTCCCTCGCGGAGGTGACGGCCTTCCTGCACGGCTGAGGCGGCCCCGAGTGGTGACCTCGCCCGCCTGCGCAAGACTGGGAACCTGAGGACCGGAACGTGATGGGACGGTCATGGGCACTTGGGCATCGCGGGAACGCGGCGAAGAGCGCGAGGAGCCGGCGGGGCGCACGGCGGCGCGGATGGTGATCGACGCCCATGGCACGGTCGTTGCATGGAGCCCGGAGGCGGAGCGCCTCCTCGGCCGCCCGGCGGGCGACGTGCTCGGCCGGCCCGCGCTGGACCTGCTCGCCCCCGCCCCCGGCACCGCCGACGCCGGATCCGGCGCGTGCGCCGGGCCCGGATGCGTCCTCCTCCGGCACCGTGACGGGCGGACGGTGGCCTGCCGGCCGAGCCTGCGGGCCGTGCGCGACGACGGGAGGGGCCCGCGCCTGACCGTCGACCTGCTGACCGGGGTGTCGGGCCTCTCCCCGGACGTCGACCGCGCCCTCCTGGAGGCACTGTTCACCCGCTCGCCCATCGGGCTGTTCGTGCTGGACCCGCAGCTCAGGCTGATGCGGTTCAACCCGGCGGCGGAGGGGATGCAGGACCACCGCTCGCAGCTCGCCCTGGGGCGGCGGCCCACCGAGGCGTGGCCCGACTTCAGCGCGGAGCTCGCCGAGCGCGTGATGAACAGGGTGCTCAGGACCGGAGAGGCCGCGATCTCGTTCGAGAAGCGCGGCCGTCCGCCCGGCGATCCCGCCAGGGAGCACGTCTACTCGGCGTCCGCCTTCCGGCTCGAGTCGGAGGACGGCCGCATCCTCGGCGTGGCCGACGCCGTCGTCGACGTCACGGAACGCCACCTCGCCGAGGCGCGCCTGGCCCTGATGGCCGAGGCGGGACGGAGGATCGGCACCACCCTGGACCCGATCCGCACGGCGCAGGAACTGGCCGAGGTGGGTGTCCCGGTACTCGCCGACTGCGTGAACGTCGACCTGCTGGCCCCCCTCCTCGGCGGCGAGGAGATGGCGGCGGGGCCGGTCGCGGACGACACCGGGCTGCGGCGCGCCGCCACCTCCGCCCGCTGCGGCCAGACCGGGGCGTACACCACGGGTGCGGTCAGCACCCACCTGGTGGGCTCGCCCGCCCTGCAGGTGCTCGCCGACCACGAGCCGCGCCTCGTTCCCCGGCTCAGCCAGGACAGCACGTGGATCGGTGACGACCCCGTACGGGGCGGCAGGATGCTGGAGGAGCGGGTGCACTCCCTGATGGTGGTGCCGCTGCTGGTCCGCGACTGCGTGCTGGGCCTCGTCACCTTCCACCGGTGGGACCCGGAGCTGGGCCCCTTCGACGACGACGACCTCACGCTCGCCGTCGACCTCGCCGGCCGCGGCGCGATGGCGCTGGACAACGCCCACCGCTACGTGCGCGAACGCAACGCCGTCCTCGCCCTGCAGCGCGGCATGCTGCCCCAGCGGCTGCCCGCGCCCAGCGCCGTGGAGTGGGCCCACCACCTGGTGCGTTCCGGTGCCGGCGGCGACTGGACGGAGGTCATCCCGCTGCCCGGCGCACGCGTGGCCCTCGTCAGCGGCAGCACCCCCGGCCGTGGCATGCGCACCGCCGCCACCATGGGCCGGCTCCGGGCGGCCGTGCACACCCTTGCCAACCTGGACCAGGCCCCCGACGAGGTCCTGGCCCGCCTGGACGACCTGGTGCGCAACCTCGCCCAGGAGCACGAGGGCGCGGGCTCGGCCTCCCCGGTCGGGGCCACCTGCCTGTACATGGTCTACGACCCCGTGACCCGGCAGAGCACCATGGCCTCGGCGGGCCATCCGCCGCCGGCGGTCGTCCACCCCGACCACACCGTTCGGATCCCGGACGCCCCCGCGGGCGAACCGCTCGGCCGCCCCGGGCCGTCCTTCGAGATGGCCACCCTGGAACTGCCCGAGGGATGCATGCTGGTGCTCCGCACCCCCGGGCTCCTGCAGAGCCACCCGGCGGGGACCGGTCGGGCGGAGTTCGAGCGGCTGCTGGCCACGCCCTGCGACTCCCCCCAGGACATGAGCCTGCTGCTCACGGACGCCCTGGTCCCCGCGGACCCGGACCACGACGCCTCTGTGCTCGTGGCCCGCCCCCGGCCGCTCGGCCCCGATTCCGTCGCCACCTGGGACCTGCCGTGCGACCCCGCCGCCGTGGCCACCGCACGGACGCTGACGACGCGTCAGCTCGCGGCGTGGGCCCTGCACGAGAAGTGCTTCGCCACCGAACTCATCGTCAGTGAACTGGTCACCAACGCCATCCGGTACGCGACACCGCCCATCCAGCTCCGGCTCATCCGCGACCGGGCGCTGACCTGCGAGGTCTCCGACACCAGCAGCGCCGCACCCTTCCTGCGCCACGCCCGCACCACCGACGAGGGCGGCCGCGGCCTGCTGCTGGTCTCCCAGTTCGCCGAGCGCTGGGGCACCCGCTACCGGGAGCGCGGCAAGACCATCTGGACCGAGCAGACCCTCGCCGTCTAGCCTCGTGCGGAGCCGGTCCTGAATTCTCGTGGGCGGCGGAACGGACGTCCCCGGTGAAATCCCCGGATGGCGAGACGTTTTTTGCGCCCGCTTTTTCGCCGCGTTCCCCCGGATACGTACAGTGCCGCGACGAGCTGGGCGTTCGCCCTGCTCTTCCTTGATCGGCGCCGCCTATCAAGCAAAAGGAACGGCCTCTTTGACGGGCCGGTGAAGCGGGTCTAGCTTTTCTGCGGATCGGTATTCGCGGCGGTTTCCGCGGTGTCGGAAGCCGGGAAGGCAGGGCAGGCATGAGCGCTCTGGAGGACCCAACGGACGAGCACCTGGAGATCACCTCGCCCAAGACCTGGGCGACCGGTCTCCCCGCGGTCACGCACGCACTGCGGTACTCACTGAGCCAGACCTCGCCCCGCCGGACCATGCTGACCCTGCTGAACGTCAACCAGGCCAAGGGCATCGACTGCCCCGGCTGTGCCTGGCCCGAGGCGGCGCCCGGCAAGCGGCACATGAACGAGTACTGCGAGAACGGCGCCAAGCACATCAACGACGAGGCGACGTCGCACCGCGTGCGGCGGGAGTTCTTCGAGCAGTACACCGTCGAGGAGTTGGGACGTAAGTCCGACTACTGGCTCAACCAGCAGGGCAGACTGACCGAACCGATGGTCAAGCGGCCCGGGTCGGAGCACTACGAGCCCATCGCCTGGGACGAGGCCATCGCCCTGATGGCCGAGGAGCTGCGCGCCCTGGACTCCCCGGACGAGGCCCTGTTCTACACCTCCGGGCGGGTGGGCAACGAGGCCGCCTTCCTCCTCCAGCTCTTCGCCCGCGCCTACGGCACCAACAACCTGCCGGACTGCAGCAACATGTGCCACGAGTCCAGCGGCGCCGCCATGAACGAGACGCTCGGCGTCGGCAAGGGCACCGTCAGCCTCGACGACATCCACGAGGCCGACCTGATCTTCGTCGTCGGACAGAACCCCGGCACCAACCACCCGCGCATGCTGTCCGCACTGGAGGAGACCAAGCGGGGCGGCGGAAGCGTCGTCGCCGTCAACACCCTCCCCGAGGCCGGGCTGATGCGGTTCAAGCACCCGCAGAAGGCGCGCGGCGTCATCGGGCGCGGCACGGTCATCGCCGACCAGTTCCTCCACATCCGCGCGGGCGGCGACCTCGCCCTCTTCCAGGCGCTGAACCTCCTGCTCCTGGAGGCCGAGGACGCCGCTCCCGGTACGGTCCTGGACCACGACTTCATCCGCGAGCACAGCACGGGCTTCCAGGAGTTCGCCGAGCACGCGCGCAAGACGTCGTGGGACGACGTGCTGACGGCCACCGGCCTGACGCGTGAGGAGATCGAGCAGGTCCACGAGCGCGTCCTGGCCGCCAAGAGCGTCATCGTCTGCTGGGCCATGGGTGTCACGCAGCAGAAGCACGGTGTGCCGACCATCCGCGAGATCGTCAACTTCCTGATGCTGCGCGGCAACCTGGGCAAGCCCGGCGCCGGGGCGTGCCCGGTGCGTGGCCACAGCAACGTCCAGGGCGACCGCACCATGGGCATCTGGGAGAAGATGCCGCAGAGCTTCCTCGACTCCCTGGGACGGGAGTTCGGCTTCACACCCCCCGTCAAGCACGGCCACGACTCCGTCGACGCCATCCGTGCCATGCGCGACGGCGAGGCGAAGTTCTTCCTCGGGGTGGCGGGGAACTTCGTCCGGGCGACCCCCGACAGCGACGTCACGGAGCGGGCGATGCGCCGCTGCCGGCTGACGGCGCACATCTCCACCAAGCTCAACCGCTCGCACACCGTGTGCGGTGACACCGCACTGATCCTGCCCACCCTGGGCCGCAGCGACCGGGACGTCCAGGCGGGCGGCGAGCAGTTCGTCACCGTCGAGGACTCCATGAGCATGGTGCACGCCTCCCGCGGCAAGCTGGCGCCCGCCTCCCCCGACCTGCTGAGCGAGGTGGCGATCATCTCCCGGCTGGCCCGGGCCACCCTCGGCGATTCCCCGGCGATCGGCTGGGAGGAGTTCGAGGCCGACTACGGCACCGTCCGGGACCGGATCTCCCGGGTCGTCCCGGGGTTCGCGGACTTCAACCGGCGCGTCGCCGAACCGGGCGGCTTCCAGCTGCCGAACCCGGTGAACGCGATGACCTTCAGGACGCCGAGCGGCAAGGCCGTCTTCACCCGCAACGACTTCGAGATGCCGCGGGCGCCGAAGGGCCACCTCATCCTGCAGTCCCTGCGGTCGCACGACCAGTGGAACACCATCCCGTACGCCATGGACGACCGCTACCGCGGCATCCAGGGCGGACGCCGGGTCGTCATGGTCAACCCCGAGGACATCGCGGCGCTGGGGCTCACCGAGATGCAGATGGTGGACCTGGTGAGCATCTGGACCGACGGCAGCGAGCGCCGGGCCGAGTCCTTCCGCCTGGTGCCCTACCCCACCTCCCGGGGGTCGGCCGCCGCCTACTACCCGGAGACCAACGTCCTGGTCCCGCTGGACAGCGTCGCGGACGTCAGCAACTGCCCCACCTCCAAGGCCGTCGTCGTACGACTGGAGGCGGCGGCATGGGCCGGGTGACCGCGCGGCGGCGGGTGCTGCGGATCAGGGACGGGGTGCCCGGGCACCGCTCGGACACGCTGGCCGCCGAGGAGCCGATGGAGATCCGGGTCGGCGGCCGCGCGCTGACGGTCACCATGCGCACCCCCGGCAGCGACTTCGACCTCGCGGTGGGCTTCCTCGTCAGCGAGGGCGTCATCCACGGTCCGGACGACGTGCTGGGCATCCGCTACTGCGCAGGTGCCACGGACGACGGCGGCAACACCTACAACGTCGTCGACGTCGTCCTGGCCCCTGGCGTGCGCCTGCCCGACCTCTCCCTGGAGCGCAACTTCTACACCACCTCCTCCTGCGGTCTGTGCGGCAAGGCGAGCCTGAACGCGGTGCGGACCACGCAGCGCTGGAGCGTGGCGGGCGACGACGCGGAGATCGACTCCGAGGTGCTCTTCACCCTCCCCGACCGGCTGCGGGCGGCGCAGCGGGTCTTCGACAGCACGGGCGGGCTGCACGCCGCCGGGCTGTTCACGACGGACGGCGAGATGCTGTGCCTGCGTGAGGACGTGGGCCGTCACAACGCCGTCGACAAGGTGGTCGGCCACGCGCTGCAGGAGGGGCTGCTGCCGCTGCAGGGCACCGTGCTCATGGTCAGCGGGCGGGCGTCCTTCGAACTCGTGCAGAAGGCGGCCATGGCGGGCATCCCGGTGCTGGCCGCGGTGTCCGCGCCGTCCTCCCTCGCTGTGGACCTGGCCGAAGAGACGGGGATGACCCTGGTGGGCTTCCTGCGCGGCCGCTCGGCGAACGTGTACACCGGCGCCGAGCGGCTGCGCGTGGCCCAGCCCGTCGCCTGACGCGGAGCGTCGCCCGGCCGTGCGCGAGGGGTGCCGCCCGTCCGGGCGGCACCCGTTCCGCGCCCGGTGCCGGCGTGACCGCATCCTCGACTCGCCGCGCACGGCACTCACCGGTTCACTGGGAACACGGGCGCTCCGGGCACTTCGCGGAGGCGGGCGCCGTCGGCCCGCCGGGAGCGACTTGGTATACAGCTCGGAACCCGGGAACAGGTCCGACGCGTCTCCCGGCCGGTGGAATCCTGAGAGGTGCTCAGCCGTGCTCTTCCGGCAGCTCGAATACCTGGTGGCCCTGGCGCAGGAGGGGCATTTCGCCCGTGCCGCGCAGAGCTGCGGGGTGTCCCAGCCCTCGTTGTCCGAGGGCATCCGCAAGCTGGAGGAGGAGATGCGGGTCCCGCTGATCCAGCGGGACCGGCGGTTCGACGGCCTCACCGCCGAGGGCGAGCGCGTCGTGGTGTGGGCGCGGCAGATCCTGGCCGACCGGGATGCCATGGAGGGCGAGGTCGCCGCCATGCGCACCGGACTGAGCGGCCGCATCCGCATCGGCGTCGTGCCCAGCGCGGCCACCGCCGTGCCGCGCCTGGTCGACCCGTTGTGCACGCGGCACCCGCTGCTCACCGCGCACATCGTGAACGACCTGACGTCAAGTGACATCCTCACGATGCTCAGGGACTTCACCCTCGACGCCGCCGTCACCTACCTGGACGACGAGGTGCGTGCCGCCTTTCGCACCGTGCCGCTGTACCGGGAGAAGTACGCACTGCTCACCGACGCCTCGTGGGCCCCGGCCGGCGGCGCCACGGCGACCTGGGCGGAGGCGGCGGCCCTGCCACTGTGCCTGCTCACCTCGACCATGCGGGGACGGCGCACCATGGACGCCCTCTTCGCCGCGGCCGGGGCCGAACCGACGGCGAGGGTGGAGACCGACTCGTTCGCCTCGCTGATCGCCCACGTCGTGCCCGGGCGATGGGCCGGGATCGCCCCTCTGGCGTGGATCCATGCCCTGGGAGTGCCGCCCGGGGTGCGGGCGGTCCCGATGGTGGAGCCCGCCCGGGCTGCCGAGATAGGGCTGGTCGCCTTCCGCCGCGATCCCGAGTCCGTGATGGTGCAGGCGCTGGTCGCCACCGCGCAGCACGCCGACCTCAAGCCGCTGGAGTCGCTTCCCCGGATGCAGTGAGGCCGGGGATCGCGGCCGACGACGCCCGGCGGCGGGAGCGCGGACGCACGTCCCCGTGCCCCCGCGAGTCCCGGTCCGCCCTGGGACTGCCGGCCTAGGACGTGACCCCGGTCGTGGTCCCGGCGGGGCGGAGCCACACGGTGGTGTCCGCGGGCACCGAGCGGCCGTCGAGCGGGGTGCTGGCCAGCAGCACCTCGTCCCCCTCCGCGAGGGCCAGGGGATCCGGGCCGAAGTTGGTCAGGCACCGCAGCCCCGGCGCGCGGTCGAAGGCGAACCAGGAACCGTCCGCGGGCCCCTGCGGAACCGGCGCCGCCTCCGCCGGGACCGGCGCGGCGCGGCGCAGCCGCAGCGCGGAGCGGTACAGGGCGAGCATCGAGGCGGGGTCGTCCTCCTGGGCCCGGACCGTCAGGTCCGCCCAGTCGTCGGGCTGCGGGAACCAGCAGGCCTCGGCGGGGGCGCTGCTGAAACCGTAAGGAGCCGCCGGGCCCTCCCAGGGCAGCGGCACCCGGCAGCCGTCGCGGCCGCGCTCGCGGTGGCCGGAACGCTCCCAGAGGGGATCACGCAGCCGCTCGTCCGGCACGTGGGCCTGCGGCAGCCCCAGTTCCTCGCCCTGGTAGACGTACGCGGCGCCGGGCAGCGCGAGCATGAGCAGCGCGGCGGCCCGGGCACGGCGCCGGCCGCGCTGCCCGCCGCCGTAGCGGGTGACCGGGCGGACCGCGTCGTGGCTGGACAGGACCCAGGTGACCGGTGCCCCGACGGCCCGCATCGACGCGACGGACCGCCCGATGACCGCGCGCATCTCCCTCCCGTCCCAAGGGGACTCCAGAAAGGCGAAGTTGAAGGCCTGCTGCATCTCGCCGGGGCTGACGTACCGGGCCAGCCGGGCCGGTTCGAACACGGCGGCCTCGGCCACCATCACGCGCTGCCCCGGGGGGACCGCGCCGGGCGGTGCCGGATGGGTGTCCAGCAGCCGGCGCCAGGAACGGAACAGCGGGTGCAGTTCCTCCTGGTCGTGGTACGGCAGCAGGTGGTTGCGCAGGACGTCCTGGTGCTGCCCGGGTCCGGCGTCGGGCAGGCCCGGGGCCTTGAAGAGGGTGTGGGCCACGTCGATGCGGAAACCGTCGACGCCGCGGTCGAGCCAGTGCCGCAGGATCCGCTCGAAGTCGGCGACGACCTCCGGCCGGCGCCAGTTGAGGTCCGGCTGCTCGGGCGCGTGCAGATGCAGGTACCACTCGCCCGGGCCGCCGTCCGGTGCGGGCACACGGGTCCACGCCGGACCCCCGAACGCGGACTCCCAGTCGTTCGGGGGGAGTTCACCGTCCGCGCCGCGTCCCGTGCGGAAGAGGTAGCGGTCCCTCGCCGCGCTCCCCGGGCCGGCCGCGAGCGCCTCCCGGAACCAGGGGTGCGTGTCGGAGGTGTGGTTGGGGACGAGGTCGATCAGGACCCGCAGCCCCAGGCCGTGGGCGCGCGCGACGAAGGCGTCGAAGTCCGCGTCGGTGCCGAGGTCGGGGGCGACGGCGGTGTGGTCGGCGATGTCGTAGCCGCCGTCGGCCAGCGGGGACGGGTAGAACGGGGTGATCCACACCGCGTCCGCCCCCAGCCGGGCCACGTGGTCCAGGCGGGCGGCGGCGCCGGCGAGGTCGCCGACGCCGTCCCCGTCGCCGTCGGCGAACGCGCGCGGGTGGATCTCGTAGCAGACCGCGTCCCGCCACCAGGGCGTGTCCGGTGCGGGAATGGTGGTGCTCACGGTGCTCCTCATGCTCCTGTCGGGCCGGACGGGACCGGCAGGGTGCGGCCGGTCTCCGCGGAACGCGTGGCGGCCTCGGCCACCGCGACCGCGGTCCGCCCGGACCGCGCGTCGGCCACCGGGGTGCCGCCCTCGGTCGCGCAGCGCAGCAGGTCGGTGAAGGCGGCGCGCACGCTCTCGGCGTACACGTGCTGCTTGCGCGCCTCTCCGCCCAGGTCGACCACGCAGGTCACCCGGTGCGGGACGCTCCGCTCCGCACCGCGGCCGCGGGCGGGCGCCGCCGGTCCCGCGTCGCGTTCCACCGTGACGGTGATCCGCTCCTCGCCGTGCGGCCGCAGCCCCGGTACGGCCAGCAGCGCGGCGGCACGCGAGGGCAGGTCCTCCCAGCGGCGGGCGCCCTGCTCGTCCGTCCAGGCCGTGACCGTCGCGTGGGTCGGGATCCAGCCGGTGACCCGGGCCTCGGCGAATCCGTAGTCCAGGCGCATCAACTGCCGTTCGGCGCGATGGGCGTGGGTGAAGGAATGGGTGTGGGTGGCGACGGCGCCGCCGGGGTGGGTGGCGGTGGCCACGACGATGTCGACCGGGCCGCCCTCGCGGCGCACGGCCGTGCCGTGCACCTCGACGGGCTCGCTGCCCATGAGGGCGCGGGCGGCGTCGAAGAAGTGCACGCCGTGCTCGACGTGGATGCCGCCGCTGTGGGCGGGGTCCCAGAACCAGTGGCCGGGGCCCAGGTCCTCGTCGGCGGCGTCGTTCTCGAAGGCGAAGCGCACCAGCGGGTCCAGCAGCCCTTCCTCACGCAGCCGCTCGAGCATCCGCAGGACGGGGTTGTAGCGCAGGACGTGGTCGACGACGAGGACGCCGGCGGAGCGTTCGGCCTCGGCCTCCACCCGCAGGGCGTCCTCCAGCGTCACGGCCAGCGGCTTCTCGCAGAACACGTGCCGGCCCGCGCGCAGCGCGCCGACGGCGAGTTCCGCGTGGGTGGCCGGGGGAGTGGCGATCGCCACGACGTCCACCCCGCGCAGGCCGGCCAGCGCCGCGGCGTCGGCGGCGACGGTGGCGCCGTGCCGCCGCGCGAGGGCGGCGGCACGGTCACCGTCGGGGTCGGCGCACGCCACGACGCGTACGCCGGGCAGGTCGGCCACGGCGTCCAGCAGGTAGGCGCCGAACGCGCCGCAGCCGGCCAGGCCCAGACCGAGCGTGGTCACTCGGCACGGTCCAGGCGGGCGACGCCGATGTGGGCGTCGGCCATGCCGTAGAAGACGTAGCGCACGCCGTCGATCTCCTCGATCGCGGTCGGGAAGACGACGTTCGGCACGGTGCCGGAACGCTCCTCCTCCGTCTCCGGCTCCATGAGAGGCTCGTCGGTGCGGGCCAGGATCCGGGCCGGGTCCTGCGGGTCGAGGATCATGGCGCCCGCCGCGTAGCTGACCTTCTGCTGCTGGGCGAAGGGGTCGTCGATGGTGCCGGACACGCCGTGGTGGATGAGCAGCCAGCCCTCCTCGACGCGGATCGGTGCCGGGCCGGCGCCGATCTTGAGTTCTTCCCAGGGGTGCTCGGACAGCGCGACCAGACGGTGGTCACGGGGGCGGGCCAGGGCGCTGAGGTCCTTCTCCACCTCGGCCACCGGGACGTAGGAGATCCAGATGCCGGGGCGCTCGTCGGTCACGCCGGCCGGCAGGTGGACGCCCTCCCCGGGACGGAACCAGCCCAGGTCCCACATCGGGCGGTGCAGCATGGCGAAGGCGGGCTCGCCGTCCGGACCCGGGACGGGCTCGGGGAAGTGCACCACGTCCTTGTTCGGGAAGAGGTTGAGGTCGGTGTCGAGGTCGGCCTGGTAGGCGAACTGGATCGGGCCCAGGCGCTCCCAGGTGACCAGGTCCTTCGAGACGGCCAGCGCCGGCTTGGGGCCGAGCGGGCCGTAGGCGACGTACGACATGACGTGCAGCCCGAGCGCCTCGATCCACGTCGTGCGCGGGTCCTCCACGCCGGCGTTGTTCTTGCCGCGCTCCCAGCCGGCGTCGGGGGCGAGGACGACGCCGCGGCGCTCGACGCCGGTGGGCACGCCGTCCTCGATCACGACCTCGGCCAGGCCCACGCGGGAGACGTTGCCCTCCGCGACGAGGCGGGGCAGCAGGTGCAGGGTGCCGTCCGGGGTACGGCCGGACGCGGGGTTGAGCACGCCCTCGGCTTCGTTGGCCTCGCCGGCCAGCGGCGACATCACGACGCCGACGCGGGTCAGGCGGTAGGGCACGGAACTGCTGGAGCCGGTGGTACGGGCGGTGCTGGTGGTGCGGTCGTTCACGGCGAGTTCAGCCCTTCGTGGCGGAATCGAGGTCGGTGGAGGTGAAGCGGCTCTGGAAGACGAGGTAGAGGGCCACCGCGGGCGCGGCCAGTACGCAGGCACCGGCGAGGATGGCGCCGAACGGGTTGGCGGCGGCGGAGGAGACCGTGCTGATGTAGTTGGCCAGGGACACCGCCAGCGGCTGCATGTCCTGCTCCTTGGTGACCAGGAACGGCCACAGGAACTCGTTCCACGGCCCTGTGAAGCTCAGCAGCACCACGGAGGCGAGCGCCGGCCTGCACAGCGGGATCGCGATCCGGAACAGGATCTGCAGCTCGCCCGCGCCGTCGATGCGCGCGGCCTCGAACATCGCCTGCGGCAGCTGCAGGAAGAACTGCCGGAAGATGAAGACCGCGCTGGTGTTGATCGCGAACGGCAGGATGATCCCGATGTAGGAGTCGGCCAGGCCGTAGTCGCGGACGATCAGCACGTACAGCGGGATCATCAGCAGCTGGAACGGGATGACCTGCACCAGCAGCACCAGGGCGAAGGTGGAGCCCTTGCCCCGGAAGTGGAGCCGGGCCAGGGCGTACCCCGCCAGCAGGCCGAAGACGGTGGTGCAGACGATGACGCCGCCGGTGAAGATCCCGGAGTTGATCAGGGAACGGCCGAGCGAGATGGCCGAGTTGATCTCCGCGTAGTTGTGCAGGGAGAGGTTCCCCGGTTGCGGGAAGGCGCCGGCGGGGCTGCTGTCCGGCTCGCGCTGCAGGGAGCCGATGAGCATGTAGTAGAAGGGGAAGAGGAAGGCGAAGGCCCCGGTGAGCAGGGCCAGCCGCGACAGGATCCGGCGGGCGCGCGAGTGCGTGTGCGGCCTGTGGTGCGCCGAGCGGCGCGGGAGCGAGGGGGCGTGTGCGTCGGCCATGTCAGTCCCTCTCCAGCAGACGGCGGTAGAGGAGGGAGATCCCGGTGATCAGCACGACGAGGATCACGCCGATCGCCGCGGCCTCGTCCGGGTGGCCCTGCTGCAGACCGCGCTGGTACATCAGCAGCACCGGTGAGGTGGTGGCGCCGTCGGGTCCGCCGCCGCTGGTCAGCAGGTAGGGCTCGGTGAACAGGTTCGCGCCCGTCACCGTCGCCATGACCAGCACCAGCAGCGTCGCGGTGCGCACCGCAGGGACGGTGATGGACCAGAACATCCGCACCTTGCCCGCGCCGTCGAGCGCGGCCGACTCGTAGAGCTCGCCGGGCACGTTCTGCAGCGCCGACAGGTAGAGCACGATGAAGAAGCCGAGCTGCTTCCAGGCGACGAACAGCGCGATGGTCGGCATCGCGAGGTGCGAGTTGACCAGCCACGACGGGTCCGGCGCGAGCGGCCCGAGCGCCTTGTTGACCAGGCCGTTGGAGTTGAACAGGAAGAGCCACACACCGACGACGGCGACGCTGGCGGTGATGTACGGGACGTAGTAGGCGGTGCGGAAGAACGTGCGCGCCCGCAGCTTGGAGTTGAGGGCGGTGGCGAGCACGAGCGACGCCGCCACCGTCAGCGGCACGTTGATGACCAGGAAGACCGCGATGTTGCCGAAGGAACGCCACACGGCCGGATCGGTCAGGACGGCCGTGTAGTTGGCCAGCCCCACGAAGGGACGGTCCACCTGGGCGCCCGGCGCGGCGAAGAAGTAGTCGTGGAAGGAGATCCACACCGCGAAGCCGAGCGGGTACAGGAAGATCGCGGCCAGGTAGATCAGGTACGGGGAGACGAAGGCCAGGCCGATCGGCTGCCGGCCCGCGAACCGCAGCCGGCGCGGCCGCGGCTCGCGGTCGGCCCGGGGGCGGGCCCCGCCCCGGGCGGACCCGGGGCGGAGGACGTCATGGTGCGTGGAGGACATGGCCGTGACTCACTGCTTCGCCAGGCCGTCGACCTTGCCCGCGGCCTCGCGGAAGGCGCTCTCGACGTCGCCCTTCCCGAAGATCACGGACTTGGTGTAGGCGTCGCGGAACGTCTGCCAGATCTCGACGGAGTTCGGCACGTTCGGGGCCTCGACGGTGCGGTCGGCCTGCTCGGCGAAGGTCTTGTAGTCCGGGTGCGAGGCGAAATAGTCGGGGAACGCGGCCTGGAGGTCCTGCCGCATCGGCATCTGGCCGGTGGCCTCCAGCAGCTTGCCGTCCTGCTCCTTGCTGGTGGCGAACTTCAGCACGTCCCAGGCCGTGCCCTTGTTCTTGCACGCGGTGAACATGCCGATGGACTTCTCGTCGCTGAAGGTGCCCTTGGCCTCGGTGCCGGTCGCGGTGGGCACCGGCACGGCGCCCCACTTGACCTTGTCGCCGTAGACGGAGACGGCCCACGGGCCGACGATCGCCATGGCGGACTTGCCGTCGGCGAAGGAGTCCCCGTTGTACTGCTCGTTGGGGGCCAGGTGGTCCGCGTACATCGTCTTCCAGAACTCGGCGGCCTTGACGCCATCGGGCGAGGCGAACTGGGCCTTGCCGTCCTCGACGAGCTGCTTGCCGGTCTGGGCCGCGAAGAGCGGGTAGAAGTCGAACCAGGACTGGTAGAACTCGGAGGTGGGCGCCGGCCAGATGGCGGCGTGCGCACCGCCCTTCACCAGGGCACGCGAGGTGGTCAGGAAGTCCTGGTAGGTGGAGAGCTTGGGGTGCTCGGGGTCGAGCCCGGCCTTCTTGAACAGGTCCTTGTTGTAGAAGATCATGACGGGGTTGCTCTTCCAGGGCATCTGGTAGTGCTTGCCGTCGGGCGACGCGTACTGCGAGAGCCGGTCGCCGGTCCGCGCCTTGAGGTACGCCTCCCCACCCGGGAAGTCGTCCAGGGCCACCAGGCCGCCCTGCTTCTGGAAGCCGGGCACGGCCGCGGGGGCGGTGTTGAGGATCAGGCACGGGGCGTTGCCCGCCGTGATGGCCGCGCCGATGACCTCCTCGGAGCTCTTGCCCGCCGGTATCTCCTGCGCCTTCACCTTCTCGTCGGGGTGGGCGGCGTTCCAGGACGCGACCATGCTCTTGCCCCAGGCGACCTCCTGGGCGTTGTTGGAGTACCAGACCGTGATCGGCCCGTGGGCGGCGTCGCCGCCCCCGGCGGAGTCCGACCCGCCGCTGCCGCACGCCGCGAGGGGCACGGTCAGGGCGACGGCCGAGAGGACGGTCAGGAGGGTTTTCTTCATTGCGGTGGCTCCGGGTTCTCAAGGGGTGGGGAGAGGCCGTTCCGGGGCGTCGTCCTGCCTCGGTGACGGCCCTCCGGGGAGCGGAGAACGTCGTGGGCGCGTCGGGCGCGCGTTCAGGGGCGTGCGGTTCCGGCGGGAGCCGGGCCCGTGGAGCCGCGCACCATGAGCGCGGCCGGGTCCAGTTCCACGTGCGGGGTGGTGCCCTGCTCGATCGTCTCGATCAGGGCGAGTGCGGCGGCGCGGCCCCAGGTGGCGGCGTCCGCACGGCAGGTGGTGAGCGAGGGTCTGGTCCAGGAGGCCAGCGGTACGTCGTCGAAGCCGACCACCGACAGGTCGTCGGGCAGCCGCAGGCCGGCCTCCTGCGCGACCGCCATGCCGGCGGTGGCAGACAGGTCGTTGGCGTACACGATGGCGGTGGGCCGGTCGCCCCGCGTGATCAGGGCCTGCGTCGCGAGCGCGCCGCCCTCCGCGGTGAAGCCGCCCGGCAGTACCGGGCCCGGGGGCAGGCCCGCCTCCGCGAGCGCGTCCCGCCAGGCGCCCAGCCGCCGCTGGGCGTGCAGGTACTCCTCGGGGCCCGCGACGTAGGCGATGTGGCGGTGGCCGAGTCCGACGAGGTGGTGGACGGCGCCCGCGACCACCGGCCGGTCGTCCAGGTTCACGGTGGCGATCCCCTCGACACCGTCGTCGGCGCCGACGGCCACGGCGGGCAGGCCCAGTTCCCGCAGCAGCGCGGGGCGGGGGTCGCCCACGCGCAGGTCGGTGAGGAACACCCCGTCCACGCGCTGGTCGTCCACCAGGCGGCGGTAGGTGTCCATCTCGTTGCGGGGGCCCGTCACGTGCAGCATGAGGCCGTCACCGGACTCGGATATGACGGACTCGATGCCCGCCATGAAGGCCGGGTAGAAGGGGTCGGTGCCGATCAGGTCGGGCTCGCGGGTCAGGACCAGGCCGACGGCCCTGGCCCGCCCGGTCGACAGCGCGCGGGCGCTGCGGCTCGGCGTCCAGCCCAGCTTCTCGGCCGCCGCGCGGACCCGTTCCTGGGTCGCGGCGGCCACGCCGGGGCGGTCGTTGAGGACGAAGGAGACCGTCGCCCTGGACACACCCGCCAGCTGGGCGACATCGGCGATCGTGGGGCGTCTGGCCATGCGGACTCTCCGTGTACGGCGGCGGAAGGGCGCCACATCCGCATCCGCGGGTCCCGTCGGCCGGCGTACCCCGAGGGGCACACCGTCCGGCGGCACCTTCGGCGCCGGAGGCAGCACGTTCTTGCACTCGCATACCGGGGCAACCAACGCGAAAGGCTCTCGTCACCTCGCGTTTGAACCGGTTTAAACGAGCGATGTGAGGAACCATGAACCTCGGGGGGCGGAGTGTCAAGGGCCTACTCTCAGTTGGGGAGTTATGTGTGGTAAATGAGACGATAGGTCCGAAATGTCGCCGCGGTGCACCGTCACCACGCAGGGAGCGAGCTGTGACAGTGCGTCACGGCCCCTGCGGGGGTGCCGGTAGGGCGCGGCGTGCTGCTAACGTCTGCCCAACCCGGCCGCGGGCGGCGGACGGAGACGACGACGGAGACGGATGTGTTCCCGGACACGGTCCTGCGCACCGAACGGCTCTTCCTGCGCCCGTTCACCCCGGACGACGCCCAAGACACCCGGGCCAGCTGTGAGGACCCCCACACCCAGCGGTGGCTGCCCCTGCCCCGCCCCTACACGCTCGACGACGCGACGGCCTGGTGCACGACGGTCTCGCACGCCCTGCGCGAGTCCGGCGACGGCATCCACTTCGCCGTCACCGAAGCGGACGGCGGGCGGTTGGTGGGCACCGTCGGCCTGAAACGGACCGACTGGCGGGCACTGACGAGCGAGGTCGGTTACTGGGTCTCCCCCTGGGCGAGGGGACGCGGCATCGCCACGGAGGCGACCCGGGTCCTCGCGACCTGGCTGCTGGCCGAACAGGGCTTCCAGCGCCTGGAACTCCGCGCGGCGACGGGCAACACCGCCTCCCAGCGCGTTGCCGCGAAGGCCGGCCTGCGCCGTGAAGGCGTCCTGCGCAACGCGGGGTTCGTGCACACCGGCCGCGTCGACCTCGTCGTGTTCTCCCTGGTGCCGGGGGACTTGGCGGGCGCCGTTGGTGGATGATCGGGGCAGGGACGCGGGCGGGTCGCCAGCGGACCCGGGTCGGACGCGTTCGAAGAATGGCGGCGTTGGGTCCGGGCGGGTACGAGGGTGTCGCCGGTGGCGTGGAAAGTTGGCGCCATCCAAGACATTGACGACTGCCAGGGTGGTGGGTTCCTCGGAACGACGGAGGACCGGTTCTGCTCGATCGTGCTCCCCATGCCCAGGACCACTACTACTCGCACTTTTCGCGCTACCGCTTATGGGTGCCAGCCGAGGAGGCGTCATCCAGGTCTCGCCAGCCAATCCGAATGACGTGTCATCATGCAGTTGCGCCGAGCGTTACGGCTCCTGCGTGGGAAGCTCGTCGAACGGATCATCTACCTTTTTCTCGACGAACGGGCGCGCCGCTGCGTCCTGTCCCACGATGTACTTCTGAGACTGAGCGCCAGATACCACTCGAAATGGCTGGTTGCCATGGTCGAGGTCACCCACCTCGGTCGAACTGCTGCCAGCACTGGTGGCCCATGAGATGGATAGTTTAAAGCTGTAATCACTCTCATTGGTGAAGGGTAATATCTGCATCGTTTCCGGGTCGCCCTTGGTGGCCCGGTAAGGAAAACGGCGGACTAGCTTAGCGCCGGCATCATTATTGCCCGCCTTGAACACCTTGTGCTGGCTAGGGGAATCCAAATCGATAGAGAACCGGCTTTTGCTGCTGTCCCCACACCCGCCTTCCAGCGCCAGGCGCAGGGCTTTCGGGGCAGGACTCACCTTGACAGCGACGATCGACACGTCATTGATGGTGACGGCCTCGTCGCTCTTGCCGTGGATCTGCACATTGAGAATGGCGAAGTTGGCTGGTTGGCCCGAGTGTGTTTTGTCGAAACTCGACTTCAGTCCCAAGATGTCATACGGGGGAACGAAACGCCGCTTCCACTCATCATTAATGGCTGCAATGGATGGCGGCTTCAGATACACCATTCCACTGCCATTTTCACAGGCATCCCACGGACTGGTTTGGTCGATGGTGACAGTGAACGGCGCTTTCGCCAGGCTTGTGGTAGGGCCAGTTCCAGGATTTGAAGGACTTGACTTAGTGGTGGTATCACTTTTGAAGGGGTGCGCAATGCCGTCGGTCACCCATGTGACAGCGCCCTGCGTAATCGCTGCAATGCTGCCCGACAAACCAACGAGCACTGCCGTCCAGATGAATGCCTTAACTCTCTTGCTCAACGCCTGCGGTTGGTGGCCGCCGTCAGAGTCGCCTGACTGAGTGTCCGCATCCGGAGTGTCAGTGTCCGCCATCCCCCACCTCGCTGCTCAACAGGTGGCTAGTGTGCCCCAGTTGCACCCCGGACGGGAGGCTTTTGGCCGGACTGTCCATGTCCCCTGATTGGTTGCCACCCGGCCTAGGGCCACAGCCGGTTCGGCCGGGCAACCGGTATCACGAACACGAGGCTCGATGAGAGCGACACCGCCGTGATGGACGCTCCCAAGGCGCCACGGCGGGGTCAAGCGCGTTAGCGGCTTCTCATATCGCTCGGATGAGCCCTCATTCCGACGATTCCCGCCGCCGAGGGGCCGCTGGGTCGCTGAGTGGTGCGGCGCGCAGTACGGGGGCTGGTCGACGATGTGCTGGTCGGGCAGCTGCACTTCAGTCAGCTGTTCGGGGGCCATCGACTTGCCTGACTCGGGCGCCCCTTGAAGAGGACGCGGTGGCTGCCCGCGGTCGCGACCCCGGCGAGATCCGGGGTGTCGGTGTCGGTGAGACCGATCCGGGGTCCGACGCAGGGCAGGGTGAAGTCGGCCGGCAGCGGGTCGGGGCATCGGTCGGCGGGCGCATCGCCCTGCTCCGGGGCGAGTGCGCCGTTGTGGAGTGTGGTCGCCGAAGCGCGCCGACTGCGGGCAGCGTTCACGGCGGAGGGGCGCCCGGGCATGCCGCAGGCCCCCGCCGCGCCGTTGCGGCAGGGGCCCGACTCATGGCGATGAGGGCTCGAACGGGGAGAGTCGGAGCCCTCCAACTACACCATTGCCCAGCCTCGTCGTGGGCCCGCGCGCTCGCACGCCACCGGGGGCCGGACGGGTGATGCTCCCTGCGCCCATGGGTGGCGTCACGCCGTCGGCCGGTGCCCGGCGGCACGCCTAGGGCGGCGACCGGCCCCAGGCCGTGAGCATGCCGGGGGACAGGTCTGCGCACTGGGGGGAGTCCAGGTAGCGCAGGGCCTCGTCGACGAGGATGTCGTCGACGAGACCGGTGGCGATCATGGTGGACCGGGTCCGGTGCCAGGTCTCCGCCCAGAACCGGCTGATCGTGCTGCCGGGCAGAAGCGGCGGAACGTGGATCTCCGCCGCGACCGACCGGAGCCCGGCCGCCCTGAGCATCCCGGGGTAGCGCGGCACCCGTGAGACGTCGGTGCCGACGGTGTCGCGCAGCCCCCGCCACATCGCCCGCATGGCCAGCGTGTACGGGGTGCCGGGGGCGGCGGCGGTGGTCAGGTCCACGGCGTCGCAGACCACCAGGACGCCGCCGGGGGCGAGCAGGCCGCCGAGCGTGGCGATCATCCGCTCCGGCGACGGCAGGTGCATCAGCACGAACCGCGCGTGGACGAGGTCGAACCGCCCCGGCGGGAGGTCGTCCACGGTGACGTCCGCCTGCCGCACCGTGAGGCCCGGCGTCGGACGCGCCGCCAGGAACCGTACGTCCCGGTCGACCGCGAGCACCTCGCTGACCGCGGCCTCGCGCAGCAGTCTGCGCGCCACCGTGCCCGTGCCGGCGCCGACGTCCAGGCAGCGCCACCCGGGGCCGGCCCCGAGCTGTCGCAGGCGGGCGAGGGTGGTGTCGTCGTACGTGGCGGCGGCGAGGTCGATGCGGTCGCCCTCGCCGGCGTCCTCCGGGCGGAAGAAGCGCTCACCGTAGCGACCGGCGCTGGTCATGCCCTCATTGTGGCAAGCACCGGACGCGGTCACCCGTCGGCGGCCGGTCGCTACACCGCGGTGAACCCGCCGTCGACGGTGAGCGTGGCGCCGTGGATCTGCGAGGCCTCGTCGCTCGCCAGGAACACGACGGCCGATGCCACCTCCGCCGGGTCGCCGGCGCGGCGCGCGGGCATGCGCGCGATGATCGGGGTCAGGTGCTCCTCCATCGCCGCGACCTTCTCCGTCAGGGTGGGACCGGGGGCCACGGTGTTGACCCGGACCCCGTGCGGTCCGTACTCCGCGGCCCACGACATGGTGAGCGAGTGCACGGCCGCCTTGGTCATGCTGTAGAGCGCCGAATGCGCCATGCCCCGCATGCCGTTGATGGACCCCAGGTTGACCACGGCGCCGTGGCCGCGCTCGGCCATGGGCGGCGCCAGCAGGCCGGTGAGGAGGAACACCGACCGCACGCTCACCGCCAGGGCCTGGTCGACGGTCTCCTGCGGGACCTCGGCGGTGGGCGTCGGTGTGAGCAGGAGCGCCGCGTTGTTGACGAGGACGTCGATCCGGCCGCCGGCCGCCGCGAGCGCGTCGGTGGCGAGGCGGCCGACCGCGTCGGCGCCGCCCGACAGGTCGGCGCCGACGAACGCCGCCGAGCCGCCGTCCTTCTCTATGCGTGCCACGACGTCGGCACCGCGGGCCGCGTCGCGTCCGCTGACGACGACGAACGCGCCCTCGGCGGCCAGGGCCGCCGCGATGGCGGCGCCGAGGCCCGTGGTGGAACCGGTGACCAGGGCCGTCCGCCCGGTGAGTCGCTGGGTCATGTTTCCGCACCTTTCTCCGTGAACCGGCTGGGAACGGCCAAGGTGCCACCCGGAAATTGGACCTGCAAGTCCAGAAAGTGGCAGGATGGAGGCATGGCAGCACGACTGACGGCCAAGGGCGCCGCCACCCGGCAGCGCATCGTCGAGGGGGCCGCGGAGGAGATCCGCGAGCGAGGCGCGGTCGAGACCACCCTGGACGACATCCGCGCCCGCACGGCCACCAGCAAGAGCCAGCTCTTCCACTACTTCCCCGGCGGCAAGGAGGAGCTGCTGCTCGCCGTGGCCCGGCACGAGGCCGGCCGGGTCCTGGCCGACCAGCAGCCGCACCTCGGCGCGCTCACCTCCTGGCAGGCCTGGTACGACTGGCGGGACGCGGTGGTCGACCGCTACCGGCGGCAGGGGCAGCAGTGCCCGCTCGGCACGCTCATCTCGCAGCTGAGCCCCGCCACGCCCGGCGCGCAGGCCGTCACCAGGGAACTCCTCGCCTCCTGGCAGGCCCAGATCACCACCGGCATCCGGGCCATGCAGGAGCAGCGGGAGATCTCACCGGAGCTGGACGCCGACCGTGTCGCGGCCGCCCTCCTCGCGGGCATCCAGGGCGGTGTCTCGATCCTGATGTCGACGGGCTCGCTCACGCACCTGGAAGCCGCCCTCGACCTGGGCATCGAACGGCTCCTCGCCGCACCCGTACCGGTACCCGCACCCGTGCCGTCGGCCCCCTGACCGGGCACGGCACCCCTCAGAGCACCTCCAGCGGCACGGGCCCGCGGGGCGGCGGGAACGCGGCGTCCAGCGCCGCCAGCGCTTCCGCGGGGAGCCGCAGGTCCGCCGCGGCGCGGTTCTCGCGCACGTGCTCGGGCCGCCCCGAGCGGGGGATCGCCGCCACGCCCTGCTCCAGCACCCACGCCAGCGCCACCTGGGCGGGCGTGGCGCCGAGGCCGTCCGCCACGGCCAGCAGCGGTGCGGAACGCAGCAGTCTGCCCTGCTCGACGGGGGAGTACGCCATCACTCCGGCCCGGTTGCGCCGGCACCAGGGCAGCAGGTCCCACTCGATGCCGCGCCGGGTGAGGTTGTAGAGCACCTGGTCCACCGCCACGGCCGAACCGCCCGGGAGGGAGACCAGTTCGGCCATGTCCCCGGCGTCCAGGTTGCTGACCCCCCAGGTGCGGATCTTTCCGGCGGCCATCAGCTCGGTGAACCCGGCCAGCGTCTCCTCCAGCGGATGCCGCCCCCGCCAGTGCAGCAGGTACAGGTCCAGGATGTCCGTGCGGAGCCGTCGCAGACTCGCCTCGCAGGCCGCGACGACGCCACGGCGGTCGGCGTGGTCCGGCAGCACCTTGCTCACGAGGAACACCTCGGCACGGCGTCCCGCGATCGCCTCCCCGACCAGTTCCTCCGCCGCGCCGTCGCCGTACATCTCGGCGGTGTCGACGATCGACATGCCCAGGTCCACACCGAGCCGCAGGGCGGCGAGCTCCTCGCGGCGGCGGCCCGGGTCCGCACCGAGGTACCAGGTGCCCTGGCCGAGCGCGGGGACGTCCCTGGAGGACAGCCGGACCGTACGCATCGACGCTGTCGCCATCCCTGCCTCCCCGGCACGACACCCCTTCAGGCCACCACCCCGCATCCGGTGGTGCAACTCGGTGGACCGCGCCGGCTCCTACTCCGGCACCGGCGCGCGGACGTTGCCGGTGAACGACGGGTGGAGGCGGGCGGATCCCAGGAGTTCGGCCGCGCCGCGCACCGCCGCGGTGTGCGGCGCCGGCACCACCTTGACGGGGACGTCGAGCCGGCGCGCGAGACGGTGGACGACCTCGGGGCGCAGTGCGCCCCCGCCGGCGAGGAGGACGCCGTGCGCCAGGGCGGCCGGCGCGGCCGCCGTCCGGTCCTCCTCCAGCACGGTCGCCACGGTGGCCACCTGCGCGTCGACGAGGCGTGCGGCGGCACCGGGGTCCGCGTCGAGGCCGGTGGTGCCGAGCTCCGCGCGGTGCGCGTCGGTCACCGCGCCGTCGACCAGCAGGACCGTCTCCGTGAGGTGGGCGCCGACGTCCACCACGAGCAGCGGGCGGTTCAGGTCCTCGCGGGCCGCGAGGGCCACCGCCCGCGCCGTGGGCACCGTCAGGACGGCGCGCGGCCGCAGGACCTCCACGGCGGCCCGGGCCGCCGCGCGGTAGGCGACGCCGTCCAGGACGGGCGCCGTCAGCGCGACCAGCGGGCGGCCGAGACGGGGCAGCCGATGGCGGAGCAACCGGTCGAGCATCCGGGCGGTGCCGGGGACGTCGATGACGCCGCGGCGGACGGGGTGGACGGTGCCCGAGCCCAGGAACGTCACCGTGGGCACGTCGAGCACCATGCCCCGGCCGAGGGCCCAGACCCGCGTGCGGGCACTGCCCAGGTCGAGGGCGAAGCCCGTCTGCCGGCGCACCGGCAGCCACGGCGCGCTCATCACTCGGCCCCCCGCGCATGCAGGCAGCGGCCGCAGTATCGGGCCTGGGGGACGACCACCAGGTGGTTCAGCGGGATGGGCTCCCGGCACAGCGGACAGATCCCGTACCGCCCCTCGCGCATGCGCTCCAGGGCCGCCTCGACGTCGGCGAGCACCATCCGGGCCGGGCCCGTGAGGAGTACGCGGCACGGCGCCGCGCCAGCCTGGGGTCCGCGCTGACCGCCGGGTTCCGGAAGGCCTTCAGCGCGGTCGCGGACACCAACGTCACCACCCTCATCGCCGCCGCGCTGCTCTTCTTCCTGGGGTCCGGGCCGGTGCGCGGCTTCGGCGTCACCCTCGGCATCGGTGTCCTCAGTTCGATGCTCAGCGCGCTGGTGATCACCCGGTCCCTCGCCGAAACGGCCGTCACCCGCCGCTCCGTCCGACGGCGCCCGCACCTGTCCGGCATCGCGGGCATCGGCGCCGTACGGGAACGGATCACCCGCCGCGACCCCGACCTGATGCGGCGCCCACGGCGCTGGCTCGCCGTGTCGGCGGCGGTCCTCGTCCTTGCGGGTTCCGGCGTGCTGGTGCGGGGTGCCGACCTCGGGGTCGAGTTCACCGGTGGCCGGCTCATCGAGTACGCCACGGACCGGCCGGTGAGCGCCGACCGCGCACGCGAGGTCCTCGGCGGTGCCGCGTTCCCGCGGGCCGTCGTGCCGACCTCGGGCGACGACCGTCTCACCGTGCGTACCGCGGACCTGACCGAGCCGGAGGAGGACCGCGTCATCGCGACGATCAGCGGTCTCGGCGGGCAGGCGGAGAAACTCCGTGACGAGTCCGTCGGGCCCGGCATCGGCAAGGAGCTGCGCCGCGGCGCCGTCATCGCCCTCGCCGTGGCCCTGGCCGCCCAACTCCTTTACCTGGCCGCCCGGTTCCGGTGGACGTTCGGCGCGGCGGCGGTGGTCGCCATGGTGCACGACGTCGTCGTCCTGGTGGGGGTGTTCGCCTGGCTCGGCAAGCCCGTCGACGGCGTCTTCGTCGCGGCCCTGCTGACCGTCGTCGGGTACTCGGTCAACGACTCCGTCGTCGTCTTCGACCGGGTCAGGGAACTGGCCCGGCGCGACGGGAGGCGCCCCTTCGCGCGTGTCGCCAACGCAGCGGTCCTGCAGACGGTGCCCCGCACCGTGAACACAGGGATGGGCGCGGCGTTCATCCTCGCCGAGCTCGCCGTGCTGGGGGAGGGATCGCTCGCCGACTTCGCGCTGGCCCTGCTCATCGGGCTCGCCGTGGGCACCTGGTCCTCGGTGTTCACCGCCGCGCCGCTCGCCGTGGAACTGCACCGGCGCAAGCGGGCGCCGGTGACCGCGCGCCCGGTGGCGGCCGGCTGAGGGACACCCGGCGCGATGCTCCTCCCGGGTGGTCGTGGGCGCGCGGCCACCCGGACGGGGTAGGCAGCACAGAGGAGCCATCCGCTCGTCGCAACCCACGGAGCCGTCGTGTACATCGGGATCTCCACCTTCATCACCGACCAGGGCATCCGCCCCGCCCCGCTCGGCACCGCCCTGGAGGAACGGGCGTTCGACTCGCTCTTCATCGCCGAGCACAGCCACATCCCCGTCAAGCGCGAGAGCCCCTACCCCATGGGTGGCGAGCTGCCGGAGGTGTACTACCGCACCCTCGACCCCTTCGTCGCCCTCTCCGTGATCGCCGCCGTCACCCGGCGTCTGCTGCTGGGCACCGGGATCGCGCTGATCCCGCAGCGCGACCCGATCCACACGGCCAAGGAGGTGGCCTCCCTCGACCTGGTCTCCGACGGCCGTGCCGTCTTCGGCGTCGGCGTCGGCTGGAACCGCGAGGAGATGCGGAACCACGGCGCCGACCCCGCCACGCGCGGCCTGCTCACCGACGAACGGCTGCGGGCCATCCGCGAGCTGTGGACCGCGGACAGGGCCGAGTTCCACGGCCGGTTCGTCGACTTCGACCCCGTCTTCGCCTGGCCCAAGCCGGTACGGCGGCCCCATCCGCCGATCTACGTCGGCGGCGGCGAGGGCGCGTTCCGCCGGGTCGCCGAGTTCGGCGACGCCTGGCTCGCCAACAGTGACGCGCCGGACGACCTCGGCCCGCGCATCGAGCGGCTGCGCGAGGTCACCGGGCGCGACGTGCCCGTGACGGTGTACGGGGTCCGCGGCGGCCCCGAGCAGCTCGAGGGCTACCAGCGGCTCGGTGTCGAACGGGTGCTGCTCCACCTGCCGACGCTGCCCGAACGGGAGACCCTGGAGCACCTGGACGGACTGGCCGCGCTGGCCGACCGGTTCCGCTGACCCGGCGGGACCCCGACGAGGGGAGGACCCGATGCCGGCCCTGACGGGCGGCGAGGCACGCGAGCGCTTCGCCGCGGCACGCGTCGCACGCCTGGCCACCGCCGACGCCGTCGGTGTGCCGCACCTGGTGCCGGTGGTCTTCGCCGTGGACGGCGACACGGTCGCGCTGGCCGTGGACCACAAACCCAAACGGACCACGCGCCTGAAACGCCTGGCCAACATCGACGCCAACCCGTCGGTCTGCCTGCTCGCCGACCGCTACGACGAGGACTGGGAGCTGCTGTGGTGGGCCCGCGCCGACGGCACGGCCCGCGTCCTCCCCCCGGTCGGAGAACCGGCCGGCGGACCGACCTGCGGATCGGCAGCGGCCGCCCGCTGCGTCGCCCTGCTGACCGCCAAGTACGGTCAGTACGCGGGCCGTCCGCCCGCCGGGCCCGTGGTGGAAATCTCCGTACGGCGCTGGAGCGGCTGGCGGGCCGTGTGAAGCCGGGGGCGGACCGCGGAGGGAAGGGTCAGCCCGTCAGCCGGCGCGCCAGGTAGGGCGCCGTACGGCTGCCCCCGGCCCCGGCCACCTCCGCGGGCCGCCCGGTGGCGACGACCTTCCCTCCGGCGTCCCCGCCGCCGGGGCCCAGGTCGATGACCCAGTCGGCACCCGCCACGACGCTCATCTCGTGCTCGACGACGAAGACCGAGTGGCCGGCGTCGACCAGCTCGTGCAACTGCCGCATCAGCAGCTCCACGTCGGCCGGGTGCAAGCCCGTGGTGGGCTCGTCCAGCAGGTACACGGTGTGCCCGCGGCGGCCGCGCTGCAGCTCGGAGGCGAGCTTGATCCGCTGCGCCTCGCCGCCCGACAGCTCGGTGGCCGGCTGCCCCAGCCGCAGGTAGCCAAGACCCACCTCCTGGAGGGTGCGCAGGCTGCGGGCGACCGCGGGGACGCCGGTGAAGAACTCCGCCGCCGCGTCCACGCTCATGCCGAGCACCTCCGCGACGTTCCGCCCCCGGTAACGGACCGACAGGGTCTCCTCGTTGTAGCGGTCCCCGTGGCAGGTGGGGCAGGGGGCGTACGTGCCGGGCAGGAACAGCAGCTCGACGGCGACGAAGCCCTCGCCCTGGCAGGTCTCGCAGCGGCCGCCCGCGACGTTGAAGGAGAAGCGCCCGGCCGTGTAGCCGTGCCGCCGCGCGTCGTCGGTGGCCGCGAAGAGCTTGCGCACCGCGTCGAACAGGCCGGTGTAGGTGGCGAGGTTGGAGCGCGGGGTGCGGCCGATGGGCTTCTGGTCCACCCGCACCAGCCGGTCCACCGCCTGCAGGCCGTCCGCCAGGACGCCGAACGCCGGCCCGGCGCCGGCGCCCTCCCAGGCCTCGTCGTCGCCGTCGCCGTCGGCGGCGTCCGCGCGAACGGCCGCGTCGTCCGCGGTGCCGGAAGGCCCCAGGTGCTCCGTCAGCACCCCGGCCAGTACGCCCACCAGCGTCGACTTGCCCGAACCCGACACCCCCGTGATCGCCGTGAACACCCCGAGGGGCAGCTCGACGTCCACGCCGCGCAGATTGTGCCGGGTGATGCCGCGCAGACCCAGCCACGACGACGGCTTCCGTGCGGTGCGACCGGCGGCCGGATCGGGTCCCGCGGCGAACAGGAACCGGCGGGTGGCGGACTCGGCGACCGCCTCCAGTCCGTCCACCGGGCCGCTGTACAGCACTTGGCCGCCGCGCTCGCCCGCGAGGGGTCCGACGTCGACGATCCAGTCCGCGCGGCGCACCACGTCCATGTCGTGCTCGACGACGAACACCGAGTTCCCGGCCTCCCGCAGCCGCACCAGGACCGTCAGCAGTGCCTCGCTGTCCGCCGGGTGGAGCCCGGCCGAGGGCTCGTCCAGCACGTACACCACACCGAACAGGCCGGAGCGCAACTGGGTCGCCAGGCGCAGGCGTTGCAGCTCGCCGGGGGAGAGCGTGGGCGTCGTGCGGTCCAGGCTGAGGTAGCCCAGGCCGAGTTCGGTGACGACCTCGATCCGCGCGACGAGGTCGGCGCACAGCGTCGTGGCGATCTGCCGTTCCGGGCCTTCGGGGAGGTCGTCCACCGCGCCGCGGGCGGCCGGGCGCAGCACGTCGGCGAGCCGCGCGAGGTGCATCGCGTTGAGCTCGGCGATGTTCCGGCCGGCGAAGGTGACGGCCAGGGACTCCGGGCGCAGCCGGCTGCCGTCGCAGGCGGGGCAGAGCGAGCTCTCCAGGAACCGCTCCGCGCGGGCGCGCAGCGCCGGGCTCTTGGAGTCGGCGAAGGTGTGCATGACGTAGCGCCGCGCGCTCTGGAAGGTGCCCTGGTACGGGCGCTGGATCCGGCCCGCCTCCCGCACCGGGTGCACGGTCACCACCGGCTGCTCGTCGGTGAACAGGATCCACTCCCGGTCCTGCGCGGGCAGGTCGCGCCAGGGCCGGTCGACGTCGTACCCGAGGGTGCGGGTGACGTCCCGCAGGTTCTTGCCGTGCCAGGCGCCCGGCCAGGCGGCGATCGCGCCCTCCCGGACGCTCAGCGAGGGATCGGGGACCATCAGCTCCTCGGTGGCCCGGTGCACCCGTCCCAGCCCGTGGCAGACCGGGCAGGCGCCCGCGGCCGTGTTGGGGGAGAAGGCGTCGGAGTCCACGGGTTCCGCCCCCTGCGGGTAGCGGCCCGCGCGGGAGAAGAGCATCCGCAGCGTGTTGGACAGGGTCGTCACCGTGCCCACGGAGGAGCGCGAGGTGGGCGCCCCGCGGCGCTGTTCCAGGGCGACCGCAGGGGGCAGCCCCAGGACGTCGTCGACCGCCGGCGCGCCCACCTGGTGGATGAGCCGGCGGGCGTACGGGGCGACGGACTCGAAGTAGCGGCGCTGCGCCTCGGCGTAGATGGTGCCGAACGCCAGCGAGGACTTGCCCGAGCCGGAGACCCCCGTGAACACCGCCAGCGCGTCCCGCGGGACGTCGACGTCGACGTTGCGCAGGTTGTGCTCGCGGGCGCCGCGCACCCGGACGTACGGGTCGTGGGCCGTGCTGTTCATGCCCCTCCGGAGAACGGGGTGGGGGTACGTGCCGGGAGCGCGGCACCGCGCGCCCGGCACCAGTGTGCGCGCGGCTGCGGGTGCCCGCAGGTCCACGGCGGGGCCGCCGGCGAAGGCGTGGACGGTGACGTCACGGCAGGTAGGACAGCAGTTTGCGGGCGGCGGGGGAGACCCGGTCCTCCTGGGGCAGGGCGGCCGATACCTCCCAGACGTGGTCCTCGGCGCCGTCCAGCGTCACGGTGCGCAGTCCCGCGGCGTGCTCCTTGCGGGCGATGGGCCGTGGCACGACGGCGATCCCGAGCCCGTGGTGGACCAGGTCGATCAGGCTGTGCACGTCGTTGACCTCCAGGGCGACCCGGCGCGGTACCCCGTTCGCGGCGAAGGCCCGGTCGGTGAGCCCGCGCGCGCCCCAGTCGGGGTGGAAGTCCACGAACTCCTCGCCGCCGAGGTCCGCCCAGCCGGCCGAGTCCGCCCCGGCCAGCCGGTGCCCGGGGTGGCACAGCAGGACCATCGGGGCCCGGGTGATCGGCATCAGCCGCACTCCCTCGGGCGCCTCGCCGCTCAGGGCCGTGAACGCCACGTCCAGCCGGCCACTGGTGATGTCCTGCACCAGGGCGGCCGACCCGGCCTGCCGCAGCCGGACCTCCACGCCCGGGTGCTGGGCCCCGAAGCGGGCCAGCAGTGCCGGCACGTCGACGCCGGCCAGGCACTGCTCGGTGCCGATGGTGAGCACCCCGCGCATCAGGCCCTGTACGGCCGCCACGGCCTCCTTGGCGGCCCGTACGCTCGCCAGCGTGCGGCAGGCCTCGTCCAGCAGGGCCCGGCCCGCCGCGGTCAGCTCCACGCTGCGGGTGCTGCGCACGAACAGCGGCGTGCCGAGCTCCTGCTCCAGGGCGCGTACGGAGGCGGACAGACCCGACTGCGAGATCATGAGGCGTTCGGCGGCGCGGGTGAAGTGGTGCTCCTCCGCGACCGCGACGAAGTACTCCAGATGGCGTAGCTCCATGATTCAGAAGCCTAGCTCCTGAATGTGTTCGCTTTCTTCTATTGGACGTGTGGGTGCAGCTCCGGCGAGGCTTGGGTGCGTGCCCGCACGGCTGCGGCCCGTTTCCGGCCGTGCCGGCACGCCATCAGTGCGCAAGACCGAGACGCAAGCCGAGAAAGGCCACGGACACATGGAGACTCGCCGCATCGGCGCCACCGAGGTCAGCGCGATCGGCCTGGGCGGCATGCCCATGTCGATCGAGGGCCGGCCGGACGAGGCGCGGTCCATCGACACCATCCACGCGGCGCTCGACGCCGGTGTCACGCTGATCGACACGGCGGACGCCTACCACCTGGGGGCCGACGAGGTCGGCCACAACGAGACCCTGATCGCCAAGGCGCTGGCGTCCCACGGACGCGGCTCCGACGTCCTGGTCGCCACCAAGGGCGGCCACCTGCGCCCCGGCGACGGCCGCTGGACCCTCGACGGCTCGCCCGAGCACATCAAGCGGGCCTGCGAGGACTCGCTGCGCCGGCTGGGCGTGGAGGCCATCGGCCTGTACCAGTTCCACCGCCCCGACCCCAAGGTCCCGTACGCCGAGTCCGTCGGCGCGGTGCGCGACCTGCTCGACGAGGGCAAGATCCGCATGGCCGGCGTCTCCAACGCGGACCCGGAGCAGATCCGGCAGGCGGACGAGATCCTGGGCGGCCGGCTGGTCTCCGTGCAGAACCAGTTCTCCCCGGCCTTCCGCTCCAGCGAGCCGGAGCTCGAACTGTGCCACGAGCTCGGCATCGCCTTCCTGCCGTGGAGCCCGCTCGGCGGCATCTCCCAGGCAGGCGAACTCGGCTCGTCCTACGCGCCGTTCGCCCGGGTCGCGCAGGCCCACGGGGTCAGCCCGCAGCGCGTGTGCCTGGCGTGGATGCTCGCCAAGTCCCCCTACGTGATCCCGATCCCCGGCTCCAGCCGGCCGGAGACCATCCGCGACTCGGTGGCCGCGGTGGAACTCGTGCTCACCGCCGAGGAGATCGCGGAGCTGGACGCCGTCTGACACGGCCGTGCCCGGGACGGGGCGGGGCGGTGCGCCGCCCCGTCCCGGCGCACGCGTCAGGCGTTCGGGTCGAACGGGATGCCCGCCGGCTTGGCCTGGGCCAGGTGGCCGTTGAAGTTGCCGTCCTTCAGGCCGAAGACCGCGCTGCCGAAGTCGGCCTGGCTCAGCTTGTCGCGCAGGCCCGCGGGGTAGCCGTTCCAGCCGATCAGGTCGGGGAACTGCCAGCCGTGGTAGTGGTTCTCCGGCGGCTCGTCGTTGGTGTTGGCGGGACGGAAGCAGTGCGTGCCCGCGCCGTCCTTGTGGTAGACGACCTTGGGGTGGGTCCCGTCCCAGCGGATCTGGTCGCGGCCGTAGATGTTGAAGTTGCCGTGCGCCGACGTGGACACGTACTGGGCCTGGTCGTCCTTCACCCAGACCACGACGTGCTCCCAGTCGTTGCGGTGGCCGCCGAGGCTGATGCCGGGTATGGCCTGGTCCTTCTCGAAGTAGAGGCCGTAGATGATGGCGCACCAGCCGTTGTTGCACTTGTAGCGGGCGTAGCCGTTGGTGTTGTCCAGGTCCGACTGGTCGCGGCAGTTGCCGTTCAGGGCGCCGGTGGGGTTGAGGCCCGGGTTGATGGTGCCGTCGGGGCCGATGGCGGGGGTGGGGTAGCAGCCGTCCGTGTCGTAGTCGAACGCCGGCTGGAACGTCTGCTCCAGGCCGTCCGCGTTGGCGGGCAGGGCGGGGGGCGGGGCGGCGAACGCCGTCCCCGGAAGGGCGATCACCAGCGCGACCGCGCTGCCGACGACAGCCGGGACCCTGCCGGTACGCGAGCTTCTCTTCACTTGCTTCCTCCTGGTCGACCGCGGTGGGGGAATGCACGGCCTGATTGACATGCTCGGCTCATCTTTCCCGAACCGCGGTGACACGTCGAGCCTCGCCGGATGTCCCGGTGATGAAGCGTCAACCAATAGCGGGGGCAGGGCCGGACGGCCGCGACGTCCCGGGACAGTCACCGTCGGGCACCGAACCCGTGTGCCCGCGGGACATGCGCCGGCGGATGGCGTTGGATGGCGGCACCGGACGTCGTGGGGGCGTCCTGAAGGAGGGGGAACCATGAAGTACGCAGTGCCCGCCGCCCTGTTGTTGCTGCTCCTGACCGCGTGCGGCGGCAAGGGCGCCGAAGCGGGCGGCGGATCGCCCTCCGCCGGCACGCCGGCGCCGGACGCGAGCGCGAGCGCGTCGAGGAGCGCCTCCGCGCAGGACCCGGCGAAGGACGGCGACGGCAACCCGGTCGACGCCGCGGCCTTCTGCGCCTTCCTCACCGATGAGCAGCCCAAGGTGAAGGACATCGGCTCCGACGTCGGGGCGCAGGCCGCCCTGGCGATCGACCTGGCCACCTGGGTCTCCGACCACCCGGAGCAGCAGCCGCGCACGGCCGCGGACTTCGACGCCGCCGCGCAGCAGGGCTGCCCCGGGGTCCGCGAGTCGATCCTCGCCGCCACCGGTCACGACAGCCTCGAGGACGCGGTCGGCTGACGGCCGGCCGCTCCCCCGGCGGGTCCGGCACACCGCCCCGCCGCCCTTCCCGCCCCCGCACCGGTCACGACCGCAGCCTGATGCGACGAACGGCGAGGAGGCTGTGCAGGGCATCGACGGGTCCTGACCGTTCGGTGCTCGCGCCGCGCTGGGACCCCCCGCCCGGCGCAGCGCGCAGGGCGACGCCGCCGCGGAGGCCGAACTCGCCGCGCTCGCCCGCACCGCCCACCGCGTCGCGGGCGGCGGCGGGCCGCCTGCTGGGCGTCAACGACGGCCTGGTCACCAACCTCTGCCTGATCCTCGGCGTCGCGGGTACGAGCGCCGGTCCCGGGACGGTACGGCTGACCGGCCCCGCGAGCCTGCTCGCCGGCGCCCTGTCCATGGCCGCGGGGGAGCGGGTCTCCGTACGCGGCCGGCGGGAGATCGCCGGCGGCATGGAGGACGCGCTCCACCGGGCGTGGACGCTGTCGCCCCCTCGTCGTGCCGGCGCACATGACGCGCCGCATGCGCGACCGCGGCCCCGACAAGGAGACCGCGGTCCGGGCCGGCGGGGGCATCGCCGCCGCCAAACGCACCACCCGGCAGACGACCCTGCGCATCCTGTTCGGCGTCAGCGCCCGGGAGGCCGGATCGCCCATGGTCGCTGCCGTCAGCTCGCCGCTGCTCTTCGCGACGGGGGCCCTCGTGCCGCTGCTGCCGTGGTTCCTCACCTCCGGGACGGCCGCGTCCGCCGCCGTGACCGCCCTCGCCTCGCTCCTGGTCGGCGCCTCGGCTCCGGCGCGTGCCCCCGCAAGGCCGCCTGGACCGCGGCACGCCAGCCGCTGATCGTCGCCGCCGCCTCGGCCGCGACGTACGCCCTGGGCGCCCTGGGCGGGCAGGCGGTGAGCTGAGGGACCGGCCGGGGGGCGCCGGTCGGCGTAGTCCGCCGAGCGGGGAGCGGACGCGGCCCCGAAGCTGGTGAGCAGCCGTCCGCCGGCACGACGCGAGGAGACCCCCATGACATCCACGAGCGCGCAGGCCGACGCCCGCGACTCCGGCACCTTCGACCTCGGCGGCGACCTGCCCGTCCACCGGCTGGGCTACGGGACGATGCAGCTGACCGGCGAGGGCGTGTGGGGCGACCCCGCGGACCCCGACGAGGCCGTACGGGTCCTGCGGCGCGCGGTCACCCTCGGCGTCACCTTCATCGACACCGCGGACGCCTACGGCCCCTTCACCGCCGAACTGCTCCTGCGCAAGGCCCTCCACCCCTATCCGCAGGACCTGGTGATCGCCACCAAGGCGGGTTTCGCCCGCCCGGGCCCCGGACAGTGGGTCGCGGTCGGGCGGCCCGCGTACCTGCGGCAGCAGGTGGAGCTGAGCCTGCGTCACCTGGGCGTCGAGCGCATCGACCTGCTCCAGCTGCACCGCGTCGACCCCGAGGTGCCCATCGCCGACCAGGTCGGGGAACTCGCCGCGCTGCAGCAGGAGGGCAAGATCCGGCACATCGGGCTCAGCGAGGTGACCACGGCCCAGATCGAGGAGGCCGCGAGGACCGCCACCATCGTCTCCGTGCAGAACCGCTACAACCTCGCCGACCGGGCGGCCGAGGACGTCCTCGCCCACGCCGAGCGGCACGGCATGGGCTTCATCCCCTGGTTCCCGCTCGCCACGGGCGAACTGGCGCGGAAGGGCGGCCCCCTGGACCGCATCGCCGAGGCGCACGGCGCCCAGCCGTCCCAGCTCGCCCTCGCCTGGCTGCTGCGGCGCTCCCCGGTCATGCTGCCCATCCCCGGCACGTCCAAGGTCGCGCACCTGGAGCACAACATCGCCGCAGCGGGTATCCGGCTCACCGACGAGCAGTACGAGGCGCTGACGACGGCGGTCTGACGCGAGGGCACGGCCGCCGCGCGGCGCGGCACTCGCGCCGCGCGTCCTGCGTTACCTCCTCGGTGAACGCCGGACCATCACCTGAGGAGAGACCGTGGCCCTCTGGGACCGCATCAAGGACTCGGCCGCGACGATGCAGACGCAGCTCGTCGCCAAGAAGAACGACCTGAAGAGCGGCGCCTTCCGCGACGCGAGCATGGCGATGTGCGCCCTGGTCGCCGCCGCGGACGGCACCGTGGACCCCTCCGAACGACAGCGCGTCGCGCAGCTCATCGCGACCAACGAGGTCCTGCAGAACTTCCCGGCCGCCGACCTGCAGCGGCGCTTCGACGACTGCCTCGACAAACTCACCGCCGACTTCGACTTCGGCAAGGTCGGCATCCTCCAGGAGATCGCCAAGGCCAGGAAGAAGCCCGCCGAGGCGCGGGCCGTCATCCAGATCGGCGTCGTCATCGGCGGCGCCGACGGCAACTTCGACAAGACCGAGCAGGCCGTCGTCCGCGAGGCCTGCTACGCCCTCGACCTGGCCCCGGCGGAGTTCGACCTCTGACCCTCCCCGCACGGTACGCACGTCGGGCCGCCCCCGGGACCGGGGGCGGCCCGACGCGTCCCGGCCCTCCCCCCGCCGCGGGGGATGCAGCATCATGGCCCGCCATGGAAGCCGCACCGCTGCTCGTCCTCGTGGGCCCGGCCGCGACGGGCAAGTCGACCGTCGGGCGGGGCGTCGCCGCCCGGCTCGGGCGCCCCTTCACGGACCTCGACGCGGTCGCCGACACCTACTACCGCGAGGTCGGCTGGAGCGTCGCGCGCCTGCGCGAGCGCATCACCGCCCTCGGCCGCGTGGCAGCCGAACGCGAGTGGGAGCCCGCCCGGGTCCACGCGGTGCGGCGGTTCCTCGCCGACCACCCCGGGGCGGTGGTCGCGCTCGGCGCGGGCCACACGAGCTACGCCGACCCCCGCCACGCCGCACAGGTCCGCGCCGCCCTCCGCCCCTGCACCGCGGTCCATCTGCTGCTCCCCGCCGCGGATCCGGAGCGCGCCCTCACCGTGCTGCGCCGCCGCTCGATGGCGTCCAAGGGGACCGACTGGATCACCGACGGCCATGACTTCCTCGCGCAATGGCTCCACGACCCCATGTGCCGTGCCGTCGCGACGCACGTCGTGTGCACGGAGGGCGACACCCCGGAACAGAGCATCGACCACGTGCTGCGCCTCCTCCCCGCCCACTTGGGCGGCCCCGCGTGAAGGTGCGTCGTGGCCGGTGAGTCGGCCGGGGTCGTCCGCGGCCGGCCGCGTCGGCCACTCCCGGCGTCAGGAGGCTTGGGCCTTCTGGCACTGCGCCTGGGGATCGTGGGCGTCGAGCTCGCTGCCGAGGCTGAGGACGCGGGCCTGCAGTGCGTCCACCTCGTCCGTGCCGTCCGACGTCGGCGCGACATCCGCCTTCAGGTCGGCGAGTTCGAGGCTCGCCGAGGCCCACTCCACCGTCCTGGACAGCCCTTGGGCGAGTTCCCGCCAGTCCGAGTCGAGGCGGGCGGCCTGAGCGGCCTCGCGCGCACTTTCCTCGAGAGCGGGTATGTCCCGCTCGCGGACGGTGTCCCGGTCTTCGGGAGTGTCGAAGCCGCCGGGGAGGAACATCTCGTAGGTCCCGCACGCATCACGGGCCAGGCCGCGTGCCCGGTTGCTGTCCCCCGACCCGCAGGCGCCGGCCACGGCCGTCAGGGCGAGGGCGACGGTGACTGAGCCCAAAGATGATCTCCGCATGGACACATCATGCCTGGCCGGTGATGCGGATGTGCGAACTCCCCGTCGTCCGCGGGACACTGCGTGGATGACCACCGACGCCACCGCCCCGACCCCGCGGGAGCGGGCCCTGCGGCACGTCGCGGGGCTGTCGTCGGGACCTCCGGTGGATCCGGCGCTGCGGGTCACGCTGAACTTCCACCCGGACCGGGCCGCGCGGGGCAAGCCGGTGCTGCAGGCCCTGTCCGAAGGCGGCGTCTACCACTCGCAGTTCGTCACGGGGACGAGCAACGGCGGCCTGACCGCCCGGCCGGGCGGTGACCGGTGGCGGTGGGAGAGCCGCATCTTCAACGGTGCGTACGATGCCGCGCCGCCCGCCGAACGCCCCGTCTACGGGGCGCTGAACTTCCGCCGCAAGACGGTCGGCGCCGCGCCGCGGTTCGGGTCCGCCCACTTCCGCCTGAGCGCAGGGACGGTGACCCGGACGACTTTCTGCTACCCGGACAGCTTCTTCGAACCCTCGGACTTCGGCGTCGGGGACCGCATGGGCCTGGTCGCGCTCGCCCTGGCCGATTCCAGGGACGCCCTCGACGACTACATCGAGGCACAGGTCCACGGACCGGTCCGTCTGGACCGCGATGTCGAGGCGCTGGTCCTGGACCCCTGCTACCGGGGCACCGCCGTCGAGGACGCGGCCCGCCGGCTGCCCTGCCCCGTGGAGTGGCACGGCGGCTTCCGGCTCACCGTCGAGGAACTCCGGCTTCGCCCCGCGTACCGCGGCCGGGAGTACGTGGACCTGGGCGCCGGGATCGCGGTCGACGGCCTGCTCGACCCCCGCGTCCTCGGCACGGCCGCCGCGACCGGCCGCCACGACCCCCAGGCGCTCAAGAAGGTGTGGCACTGCCTCGCCCGCTTCGGGATGGACGGCGCCCGAAGTTGACGCCGCGTCGGACAACGCATCGGGGGATGGGGACGATGACCTCAGCACGCTTCACCGCCCGTTTCACCGCCGCATGGCTTCCGCTGTCCGGTCCCCTCTTCCGGCGGCACTTCGCGGCGCGGGTGCTGTCGTGGACCGGGACCGCGGTCTCGCCGATCGCGCTGGCGTTCGCCGTGCTCGGGATCGGCGGGGGCGTCGGCGGGCTCGGGGTCGTGCTGGCGGCCGACATGGCCGCGCGAGCGGCGCTGCTGCTGGTCGGCGGCGCGGTGGCGGACCGGTGGCCCCGGTCCACGGTGCTGGTCGCGGCCAACGTCGTCGCCGCCGTGGGGCAGGGCTGCGCGGCTGCGCTGGTGTGGTCCGGGACCGCCCAGGTCTGGCACCTGGCGGTGTCGGCGGCGCTCGGTGGCGTGGCGGGGGCGTTCATCGGGCCCGCGTCGAGCGGGGTGCTCCGTGCGGTGGTCCCGCCGGAACAGCTCCGGCAGGCCAACGCGCTGCTGCGGCTGGCGCAGAACTCCGTGAAGGTGGCCGGCCCGGCGCTGGGCGGCATCGTGGTGGCGGCGGCCGGGCCGCAGTGGGCCATCGCCTGGGACGCGGCCACGTACCTGGCCGCGGGACTCCTCTCCACCCGCCTCCGCACCCCGCGGCTGCCCGACGCGCGCCGGCGGACCGGCGGCCTGCGGCCCGGCGAGGGATGGCGGGAGATCGCCGCGCGTCCGTGGCTCCGGCTGCTGCTGGTCCAGGGGACGGTGGTGGTGCCCGTCTGGCTGGTGTCGTTCCAGACGCTGGGGCCCGCCTACGCGGAGGAACACCTGGGTGGTGCGGCAGCGTGGGGCTTGGCCATGACCGGCTTCACCGCGGGGATCCTCGTGGGCGCCGCCGTGGCGCTGTGGTGGCACGTGCGCCGCGTGGGCCGGCTGCTCTGCGCGGGGACCGCGCTGATGGCGCTGCCCATGCTCACCATGGCGGCCGGTACGGGCCTTCCGGCCGTGGGGGCCGGGTACTTCCTGGCCGGTGCAGGTGAGGCACTGGTGTCGACGGTGTGGACCCTGCTGCTCCAACGCCGCGTTCCCGACGAGGCGTTCGGCCGGGTCATCGCGTTCTCCACCCTGCTCCAGCTCGCCCCCGTCCCCCTGGCCTCCCTGACGGCCGCGCCGATGGCCCACGCTTTCGGCGTGCGGCCGGCGCTGGCCTGCTGCGGCCTGGTCACGCTCGGCGCCGCCGTGGTTCCGCTGGTGCGCCGTCGGGTCCGCGTGCTGTGCCTGCCGGCGAGCGGGGAGGAGGGGCTGCCCCGGCGCAGAACCCAGCAGCAGTCCTGAGCTGTCACCGTCCGGCCCTCCGCGGGGCCTGGTGGCTGCCGTGGGGCGTGCGGTAGGAAGATCGAATGACACAGCCTCCCGTCTGCGGCCCCGAAGGGCCCCTGCGTGCCGCGGTCGTCGCCCGTGGGTCCGCACCCGTGCGTGCCGTTCTCTTCGACTTCTCCGGGACGCTGTTCCAGATCGCGTCGTACGCGGACCGGATCCGCGCGGTGCTGGAACGGCCCGTGGGCGATGCGGAGATGGACCGGCTGCTGGACGGGCTGGAGGCGGGGCTCACGGATCCCGAGGTGGTGCGCGCGCAACGGGGCCGGGACGTCTCCTCGACGGCGCATCGTCACGCTTTCACGACGTGGTACGCCTCCGTGGCCGAACTCGCCCCGTACGCCGACGCGCTCTACGAGCAGCTGCGGGCGCCCGGCCACTGGGTGCCGTACGCCGACGCCGCGGCCACGCTGGAAGCCTTGCGGGGTGCGGGCATCGCCATGGGCGTCGTCAGCGACGTGGGCTGGGATCTGCGGCCGACCTTCGCCCATCACGGGCTCGACCACCACTTCTCGGCGTGGGTGCACTCCTACGCGTACGACACCGAGAAGCCCGACGCCGTCCTGTTCGGGCACGCCTGCCGTCAACTGGGCGTCGATCCGGCCGAGACGCTCATGGTGGGTGACCACCCGGCCAAGGACGGCGGCGCGGCCGGCGCGGGACTGCGTTCGTACGTCCTGCCCGCAGGCGCGGCCCCCGGCGGGCACCGGGGGCTGGAGGCGGTGCTCCGGCTGGCCGGGGTGCGGTCGTGAGCGGCCGTGGGGCACCTCACACGGAGCTGAACCAGCGGTGGCAGGTGGGCCGCGCCTCCTTGCCTGGCCGCCTCCTTCAGGACTCCTGGTTCGGGGAGGGGCGAGGGCGAGGTCCCTGCGCCACCCGCGGGGTGCTCACGCACGGCTCCACTCGATCTTCAGCGCGCGCCCCAGTGCCCGTCCGGCCTCGGCGGCGGGCCGGCGGGTGGCGGGGTCGAGCGGGTTCGTGCCGATCGCCGCCAGTGACGCCTCGTCCGGTTCGACCACCGCGACCTCGGCGCCCGCGGCCCGAAGTTCCGCCAGGGCCCGCTCGAGGGGCAGTTCGCTGGGGAACAGGTCCGTGGTCCCCATCGGCGCGATCGCCAGCACGCGCGACGCGCCCCCGGCGTAGTCGGCGTTCGTGGCGGACCGTACGCCGCCGTCGACGAAGCGGCGCCCCTCGATCGTCACGGGGGGCCAGATGCCCGGCACGGCGCAGCTCGCCGCGACGGCGTCCACGAGGCCCACGCCGCAGGAGCCGTCGAAGACGCGCGGCTGCCCCGTCTCCGCGTCCACGGCGACGATCCGTACCGTCCGGGAGGCGGGCCAGTCGTGTGAGGGGAGACGGGACTCGATCACCCGCCGCCGTTCCGCCTCCGGCACGGTCTCGGCGTCCAGGGCGTACCTGCCCACCGCGCGCCGCATGTCGGGGACGGAGGCCGCGCCCTGCAGCACGTCGGCGATGCCCGCGCCGAAGTTCGCCAGGTCCACGTCCGCCATGATCTCGGCCGACTGCAGCTCCGGCTCGGTCTGCCGGGCGTAGAGCTCCTGCAGCGACAGCCCGCTGGCCAGTTGCGCCGCGACCGTCGCCCCCGCCGACGTCCCGACCAGCACGTCGGCTCCTGACACGTCCTGCCCCGCGTCCGCGAGCCCCGCCAGCAGTCCGGTGATCCAGGCGATCCCGGCGACGCCCCCGCCACCGAGCACCAGTGCGTCGGTCATCTTCCGTCCTCTCCCTCGGCGTTGCCCTCGTCGGCCCTCGTCCCATCCTCTCCCGTGGCGGCCGGATCGTCCGGTCCCGCGAGGAGGACGGGTGTCATCGGCCACCCAGCGTGACGCGCTGGTCACGTGGGATCCCTGATCGTGGATCCCTTCGTGCGGATATAAGATGAATCGCCCGGGCGGTGTGCGGCGGAGACCTCCGTGGACCCCGGCCGCCGCGGCCCGAGGTGACGCCATGCGGAGCGGTTCCCGCGTCCGCCACAGGAACGTCCGGAGTGGTGAGCATGTCCAAGACACTGATTCCTCCCCGGCCGGTGATCGGCCCCACGATCGGCCCGGCGTTCGGCGCCACGACCGGCACCGGGGCGCAGCCCGCGCCGGCCCTGCGCCCGCACCGGGACCGGGTGGCGCCCACCCCGACGCCGGCCTGCGAGGAGAGCACCACCGCGGGCATCTCGTACACCGAGCCCCCGGAGGTCCCGAAGACCTGGGAGATCGTTGCCCTGGTGGCGATCTTCGCCGTCACGCTCCTGATCGCCGTGGGCATGTTCGGCCGGGTCCTGACGCTCTGACCGGTCGCCGGCGGCACATGGTCCAGGACGCCGGAGCGCCCGTCCTCAGGTCGGGGCCGGTGACCCGGCCTGACGCCCGCCGGACGGGGCGGCCGGGACGGCGGCTACGGGGCCCGCGCTCTGCGCGCCCACGAGATCGAGCCCGGCTTCCAGCTCGTCCAGGGCCCGCCGGGCGGCGGCGAGACGTTCCCGTAGGTCGGGGGGCGGCTCGCCCTCGGTCGGCCGGGGCGGCGACTCGCGCTCGCGCTCCAGTTGCCTGGCCTCCTCCAGCGAGCTGATGACCACGCCGATGAGCAGGTTGACCAGCACGAACGAGCCGAGCAGCACATAGGAGGCGTAGTAGAGCAGGCTCCAACGTGAGATCTCCAGGCCGCCCCGGACGGCGTCGCCGATGCCGTCGAGGGTGATCAGCAGGAAGAGCGACAGGGCGGCCCGCCCGACGGACCCGTAGTGCTCGGGGTCGTCGTCGGCGAAGAAGACCCAGCCGGTCATGGCGTAGACGTACAGCAGCATCGTGCCGACGAGCAGGAAACTGACCGTGCCCGGCAGGCTCTTGCCGATGGCCACGATGATGATGCGCAGCTGCGGCAGGAAGCGGGCGGCGCGCACGACCCGGGCCATCCGCAGCAGACGCAGCACCGTGGTGTTCTCGCGCGCGAAGGGCAGGTAGGCCAGCGTCACCACGGCCAGGTCGAAGATGTTCCACGGGTCGCGGAGGAAGTCCCCGGGGCGGTCGGCGTGGGCGCAGGCCCGTAGGACGACCTCGGCGGTGAAGGCCGCCAGGAAGGCGTGCTCCACCAGTTTCAGGGGGCCGTGCCAGCGTGCCGCGATGCCGTCGTACGTCTCGACGCCGAGGACGGCCGCGTTGGCCAGGACGAGGGCGAAGACGGTGACGCCGAACCACTCGGAGTCGACGACGCGACGGCAGCGCACGGCGAGCGCACGGCCCGGGGGAGTGGCGATGTGTTCGGCCATGTACGTGTACCCGGTCCTCCGCTGCCGCCTGCCTGTTGACCCGACTGAAGTGGATCTTATGGCCGGCAGGCGGGCCCACGGGTCCGCAGGCGCACTCAACTGCCGTTCGGGCGACGGTGGTTCAGTGGGCCGGGGTGGCGGTGGAGGCACTGGCGGGGCGCGGTGCGGGGTCGTCGGGGCCGGCGAGCGCGTCGTCACCGTAGAGGTCCCTGACCCAGGGGGTGTGGTAGACGGTGTCGAGGTAGCGTTCGCCGAGGTCGGGGGCGATGGCGACCGCCGTGAGGTCGTCGTGGCCGCGGTCGGCGAGCCAGTCGGTGGCGGCGCTGACGACGGTTCCGGTGGAGCCGCCGAAGAGGAAGCCGCGGCGGGCCAGGCGGTGGCAGGTGCGGATGGCGTCCGCCTCCGCGACGTGGACGACCTCGTCGACGCACGCGGTGTCGAGCAGCGGCGGGCGGACGCTCGTGCCCAGCCCGGGGATCATGCGCCGGCCGGGGGCGCCGCCGAAGGTGACCGAGCCCGCGGTGTCGACGGCCACGACGCGGACGCGGGGATGGTGGCGGCGGAAGTAGCGGGCGCAGCCCATCAGCGTGCCGGTCGTGCCCGCGCCGACGAACAGGACATCCAGGGCGGGGAAGCGGGCGGCGATGGCCGGGGCGGTCGTCCTGTAGTGGGCCCGGCCGTTGTCGGGGTTGGTGTACTGGTTCAGCCACACGTAACCGTCGTCGGCGGCGCACAGCGCGCGGACGTGGTCGATGCGGGCCCGCAGCCAGCCCCCGACGGGAGCGGGTTCGGTGATCAGGTGCACCCCGGCGCCGAGGGCGGCGATCATCTGCCGGGTGGCCAGGTTGCAGCGGGTGTCGGTCACGCACACGAAGCGGTGGCCCCGGTTCGCGGCGATCACGGCCAGGGCCACGCCGAGGTTGCCCGACGAGGACTCGACCAGGACCGAGCCGGCCCCGAGGCGTCCGCTGCGCTCGGCGGCCCCGATCATGGCGGCGGCCGCCTTGAGTTTGATCGACCCCGCGAAGTTGAAGCCCTCGCACTTGAGGAACAGCCGCTGCGCGAGGACGGGTTCGAGGTCGACGTACAGATCGTCCTCGTTGAAGTCCTGGGGTGCGGATATGACCGGCACGGTGTCTCCCTTCCGGGGGTGGTCGTGCTCCCAGTGACACCCATCGGGAGCTGTCCGTCATGTCACCGGAATCCGTGACTTGACGCCGTCCGGGAGCGCCGTTACGGGCGGGCGCCGAACGGGCGGGGCGGGCGGATTGTCGGGACGTACGCCGACACGTCAAGTACCGAATTGCCGGGGCAGGACAGGCCGTCGGCGCCGGTGCCTACTGGAGGGCGGCGCCCCCGGCACACCGACGACCCGACGCCACCGCATCGCACCGGAAGGACGACTTCGATGGACACGTACGCCCACACCGGCCGCAGGTTCTGGCACTCCATGGTGACCACCGGCGGGTTCACCTCGATACCGCGCTGGACCTGCCGGCCGTCCCCACCGGGCACCGCCGTGCACCGGCTGGGGCTCCCGGACGGGCTGGTGGCGGCCTTGCGACGGCAGGCGTACCGCCTCGGCGTGCCGCTGCGCTCGATGCTGCCGGCCGCGCACGCCAAGGTGCTGGCGGCCCTGTCGGGGGAGGCGGAGGTGGTGACCGGCTACGCCGTCGAGGACGGGAGGGTGCTCCCGTGCCGGCTGTCGGCGGCCGCCGCCACGTGGCGCGGGCTGGTGCTGGCCACGCACCGGGTGGAGGCGCAGGTGCTGGCCTTCCAGGACTACCCGGTCGGTGAGCTGAGCCGGGAGCTCGGGATGACCGGCCCGCTGTTCGAGACCGTCTGCGACCCGGCGGGCGTGGGCGCCGGGCTGGCCGGCGCGGACGGGGCACCTGACCGGTCCACGGTGCTGCGGGTGGGCCTGGGCGCCCACGAGGGCCGTCCGGTACTGGAGCTGGGCTACCGCACCGACGTGCTGGACGAACCGGCGGCAGCCCGGATCGCCGGCTACCACCTGACCGCCCTCACCCTGATGGCCACCGACGTCGACGCCGAGCACGCGCGCCAGAGCCTGCTCACGGCGGAGGAGACCCGGCTGCAGCTCGACGGCATGGCGGGGCCCCGGCGCAGGCTGCCAGACCGGCGCTTCCACGAGCTCTTCGAGGAGCGGGCGGCTCGCCGGCCCGAGGCGGTGGCGGCCGTCCACGCCGGCCGGCGGTGGACGTACGGGGAGCTCAACGCCCGTGCCAACCGCCTGGCCCACGCCCTGCTGGCCCGCGGGCTGCGGGCCGAGGACGTGGTCGCGGTGGTCACCGGGCGGAACCTGGACTGGCTGGCCGCGGTGCTGGCCGTGCTCAAGGCCGGGGGCGCGTACCTGCCCGTCGAGCCGCACCTGCCGCCCGGCCGGATCGCCGCCGTCCTCACCCGCGCCGCCTGCACGACCGTCATCACCGAGCACGGCAGCACCGAGGCCCTGGAACGCGCCCTGCACGGGCTGCCCGGCACCACGACCGTCTTCGTGGAGGAGGCCCGCGCGCAGGATCACCCGCCGTCCGATCCCGGTGTCCCCGTGGCCGGCGACCAGCTGGCGTACCTGTACTTCACCTCCGGCTCGACCGGGGAGCCCAAGGGCGCGATGTGCGAGCACGCCGGATTCCTCAACCACCTCTACGCCAAGATCGACGACCTCGGCATCGGGGAGGGCCAGGTCGTCGCGCAGACCGCGCCGCAGAGCTTCGACATCTCGCTGTGGCAGCTGACCGCCCCGCTGCTGGCCGGAGGGCGGGTCCTCGTCGTCGAGCAGGACGTGGTCCTGGACGCCGACCGCTTCCTCGACGCGGTCGCCGGGGAACCGGTCGAGGTGCTGCAGCTCGTCCCCTCCCACCTGGACGTCGTGCTGTCCGCGCTGGAGAGCCGGCCGCGGCGCCTGCCGGACCTGCGCTGCGTCTCGGTGACCGGGGAGGCGCTGAAGAAGGACCTCGTCGAGCGCTGGTTCGCCGCCGTGCCGGGGACCCGGCTGGTGAACGCGTACGGGCTGACCGAGACCAGCGACGACACCAACCACGCGGTCATGGACCGTCCCCCCGCGTCCGACTGGGTCCCCGTCGGCCGGCCGGTCAACAACGTCCGCGTGTACGTCGTCGACGAGCACCTGGCGCCCGTCCCGCTGGGCGCCCCCGGCTTGATCGCGTTCTCGGGGATCTGCGTCGGCCGGGGCTACGTGAACGACCCCGAGCGCACCCGCGAGGCCTATCTGCCCGACCCCCACCACCCCGGGGCGTGGCTCTACCGCAGCGGTGACGTCGGTCGCTGGCATCCCGGGGGCCGGCTGGAGTTCCTCGGCCGGACCGACGACCAGGTGAAGATCCGGGGCTTCCGCATCGAGATCGGCGAGATCGAGAACACCCTCACGCGCGCCGACGGCGTCCATGACGCCGCCGTGGTCCTGACCGACCACGGGAGCCGGCTGGCCGCCTTCTGCACCGGGGACCGGCCGGTACCTGCGGCCGCGCTCCACGAACACCTGGCGGCGGCGCTGCCCGCCTACATGATCCCGGCGGCCTTCCACTGGCTGGAGCGCCTGCCGCTGACCGGCAACGGGAAGACCGACCGCGAGGCCCTGGCCGCGCTCGCCGGCCGTGCGGAGCCTGCCGGTGCCCACCAGCCCCCGCACACGGCGGCCGAACGCCGCCTGGCCACCGCCTGGGCTCAGGCGCTCGGAATCGCGGAGCACCGCGTCGGCCGCGGTGACCACTTCTTCGACCGGGGCGGCACCTCACTGGCCGCGGTGCGCCTGGCGATCCTGCTGGACCGCGACGTCACCCCCGCCGACGTCAACGCCCACCCGGTGCTGGCCGACCTCGCAGGGACGCTGGAGGCCCGGCGGTGCGCGGGCGGGCCGCAGGACGGGGAGCTCAGGCAGCCGGGGGCCGGCACTGCCGGAGGTCCGCCGGCACCGGCCCGTCGACACCCGGCACCGGCGGCGCCGCCGGTCGCTGGCACGCGGGGCACAGTTGATGCCCCCGCGCCGTGATCCGGGTGCCCCACCCGAGGCAGACCGTGCAGCTGCGTGCCGCGGCCAGGTCGGGATGCGGGACGGCGGGAGCGGAGAGTGCTCCGTGGGACATCCGGGACTCCTAGGGGTGCACGGGGAGGCGGCATGATGTCGGGCCTTATGGGCTCTTTATCCAGGTATAAGCGGAATGCCCTATTTTGAACAAACGCCGTGCGTGACCGATCGCGCACCACAAGTGACACCGGTGCGCGGCTGTCCCGCCGCCCGGCGACGGGAATGGCATCGTCCGCGCGGCGGTTGCACATAACGCGGGTGACCGGTGGCGGGAGTACGCGACCTGGCGCCGTGGGGACCGCGCAGCGGTCCGGCCCCCACGCTGCCGCCGGGGAGCGGCGACCGGCACCCGCCTCATTCCCGCGCCGGTCCGGCCCCCATCCGGGCCGGCGCAGGCTGCTTCCCCGGGGATTGTCGGTGCCGGGTGGCACCGTGGACACCATGGACGAGGTGATACACCCCAGGGTCTACGGTGCCGACGTGGACGACCCGCATCCCGGCCCCAAGCCGGGGCACGTCTACCGGGAACTGGTCGGCGGCCCGCTGGACGGACTGCTGCTCGACGTGACCGGCTGGACCGCGCCGCAGCACTCGGCGGGCGCGGAGCTGCGCACCGACATCGGCCGCTTCGGTCCGGGCGGCCGCGCCCGGTACGCCCCTCGCGACGGCGACACCGACCACTGGGACTGGCACGGCGACAGCCGCTGACCGTCCCCGGCGTCGCGGACGCCCCGTCACGGTCGCGTGCACCGGGCCGGGTTGCCGCGGGGGCCCCGGGTGGGTCAGCCCGGCTCGCCGGATCGCGCCCCGGGGTGTCTGATGAACACAGCGGTCCCGGGGCCCCGGAGTGGCCCCCGGTTCGGCCCCGGGCCGCTCTTCCCGCCGTGCCCGGCCCTGCCCTGCCCGGACGACCCGGCGCCCGCCGCGGAGTTCACGGGCGCGTGGTCGACGCGGCGGGTGGACGAGCGCGCCGGCGGCGAGCCCGGAAGGGCCGCCGGTTACGGCTTCCTGGCCATCCCGGCGGCGATGAGACGCTCCCAGACGGTGAGTTCACGCTCGGTGTCGCCGATGCGGGAGACACCGTCGCTCGCGTCCGGTCGCCACAGCGACGCGGGGACGATCCCCGGCTCCAGGACCTCCAGGCCGTCCAGCAGGTCCTCGATCTCCTTGTCGGTGCGCCACCGCCCGCGGCCGAAGGTCTGCTGGAGGATCCGCTCGGACTCGGCGGTCTCCGCGTTGTTGCCGGACCGGAAGTGGCTGACGAAGAAGTAGCTGCCGGAGGGCACTTGGTCGCGCCAGTAGCCGACGATGCCCGCCGGGTCCTCGTCGTCGTTGACGTGGTGGAGGATGGCGCTGAGGATGACGGCGACGGGCTTGTCGAAGTCGATCACCTCGAGGGTGTCCGGGTGGTTCCGGATGACCTCGGGTTCGCGGATGTCGGCCTGGATGACGCGCGTGTCGTCGTTCTGCTCCAGCAGCGCCCGGCCGTGGGCGAGCACGATCGGGTCGCTGTCCACGTACACCACCGTGGAGCCGGGGGAGTGGCGCTGGGCGACCTGGTGGACGTTGTCCGCGGTCGGCAGACCGCTGCCCAGGTCGACGAACTGGCGTACACCGGTCGTGGTGGCGATCTCCCGGATCGCGCGGATCAGTGCCGCGCGGTTGGCGAAGGCGATCGCCACCGAGCCGGGCAGGTCCTTCTTGAACACGTCGCCGATCTCCCGGTCGACGGCGTAGTTGTCCTTGCCGCCGAGCAGGTAGTCGTAGACGCGTGCGATGCTTGGTCTGGTCTGGTCGACCCAGGAGACGTCGTCCGTCATGACACCCATCCTTCTCCGCGATGACGCCGGGCAACCGTCATCCTAGGGAAGGTCGTGGGCAGTTCACCCCCGGCGGTGGTGCTCAGCCCATGCGGTCGATGAGGCGGGTCAGGATCCGGCCGGTGTTGCGGGGCGGCTGCGACTCGGCGGCGAGCCGGTCCATGACGGTCAGGTAGTGCTCCACGTCGTCCTGCTTGTCCAGGTAGAGCGCGCTCGTCAGCTGCTCCAGGTAGACGATGTCGGGCAGGTCCGGCTCCGAGAAGCGCAGGATGGTGACGGGGCCGCCGGCGGCGGCCAGACCGCCGATGTCGAACGGGGCGATCTGCAGCGTCACGTTGGGGAGCGCGGCGACCTTCATCAGGTGCTCCAGCTGACCGCGCATCACCTCGACGCCGCCGAGCGGGCGGTGGAGGCAGGCCTCGTCGAGCACGACCCACAGCTGCGGCGCGTCCGCCTTGGCGAGCAGGTCCTGACGGGTCATCCGCAGGTCGACACGGCGGCTGATCTCCCGCTCGGTCGCGCGGGGGTGGCCGAGCCTGGTGACGGCCCGGGCGTACGCCTCGGTCTGCAGCAGGCCGGGGACGAACTGCACCTCGTAGGTGCGGATGGTGTGGGCGGCCTCCTCGAGGCCGATGTGCGTCTCGAACCAGCTCGGCAGGACGTCGGCGTACTGGTGCCACCAGCCGGGGGTGTTGGCCCGCAGGGCGAGCCCCAGCAGGTCGGCGCGCTCCTGCGCGTCGGTCACGCCGTACAGGGTGAGGAGGTCGGCGACGTCGCGCTCCTTGAACCCCACCCGGCCCAGCTCAAGGCGGCTGATCTTCGCGTGCGACGCGCGGATCGCCTCGCCGGCCGCCTCGCGGCTGATCTGCCGGGACTCGCGCAGCCTGCGCAGCTGCGTGCCCAGGACGATGCGGAGCACCGTCGGCCCGCCGCGCTGCGCGGCGAGCGGCGAACCGGTGGCGGGCGCGTGGCCCGGCCGGGCGGCAGTCATGTCGGATCCCCCTGGACGACTGGTTGCGGATTCAGTGTTCCATCGCCGGGCCCGTCAGTACAGGCACATCCGCATCGCGGCGGCGTGCCCGGTGCCCACCGCGCGCGTGCCCGGCGCACCCGCCGGGAGTAAAGGGGCGGCCGGGACGGTTGTCGTCAGCATGCACGGTGAGTACAAGGTGCCCGGTGGGAAGCTCGTGGTCGTGGACCTCGACGACCACGACGGGATGCTCCGCAATGTTCGCGTCGCAGGCGACTTCTTCCTCGAACCGGACGAGGCGATCACCGCCATCGACCGGGCGCTCGAGGGCGCTCCCGCCGACACCGACGCCGCCGGCCTCGCGGCCCGGATCGAGGCTGCCCTGCCCGAGGGGACGGTCATGTACGGCCTGACCGCGGAGGGGGTCGCCGTCGCCGTACGGCGGGCCCTCGCCCAGGCCACGGACTGGACGGACTACGACTGGCAGTTGATCCACGAGGGACCGCAGTCCCCGGCCCTGCACATGGCCCTCGACGAGGTCGTCACCGCGCAGGTCGCGGCCGGCCGCCGGCCGCCGACCCTGCGCGTGTGGGAGTGGGGCGGTCCCGCGGTCGTCATCGGCAGTTTCCAGTCCCTCGCCAACGAGGTCGACGCGGGGAACGCCGAGCGCCACGGCCTGACCGTCGTGCGGCGGATCTCGGGCGGCGGCGCGATGTTCGTGGAGCCCGGGAACACCATCACGTACTCCCTGTCGGTGCCCGCCTCCCTGGTGTCGGGGCTCTCGTTCGCCGACTCCTACGCCTACCTCGACGACTGGGTGCTCGACGCCCTGGGGGACATGGGCATCAAGGCCTGGTACCAGCCGCTGAACGACATCGCCACCGAGGCCGGCAAGATCGCCGGCGCCGCGCAGAAGCGCGTGGTCGCCCCCGACGGGGGCGCGGGTGCCGTCCTCCACCACGTGACGATGTCCTACGACATCGACGCCGACAAGATGCTCCAGGTGCTGCGCATCGGACGGGAGAAGATGTCCGACAAGGGCACCCGCAGCGCACAGAAGCGCGTCGACCCGCTGCGCCGCCAGACCGGGCTGCCGCGCGAGGCCGTCATCGACCGGATGATCGACTCCTTCCGTGCCCGCTACGGCCTCACGGACGGGAGCATCAGCGCCGAGGAGCTCGCACGCGCGGAGGAACTCGTCGCCGCGAAGTTCGGCACCGCGGAATGGACCGCTCGCGTGCCGTGACGCACGCGTCCGACCCACGTCTTTGACTCGTCAAGCATATGTATGCTTGACGAGTCAAAGACGTGGGGTGCGGGCCTGCCGGCGCGGACCCCGGAACCCCCCGGGCGTCCGTCCGCGCACCAGAAAGACGAACCACCATGCAATTCGGCATCTTCGGAGTCGGCGACGTCACCCGGGACCCGGTCACCGGACGCACGCCGAGCGAGGCGGAGCGCATCGACGCCATCGTGCGCATCGCCCGGCGCGCGGACGAGCTCGGCCTGGACGTCTTCGCCATCGGCGAGCACCACAACCCGCCGTTCATCCCCTCCTCGCCCACCACGATCCTGGGGCACATCGCGGCGCTCACCGGGCGGATCACGCTGAGCACCTCCGTCACACTGATCACGACGAACGACCCGGTGCGCATCGCGGAGGAGTACGCGATGCTGCAGCACGTCGCCAAGGGCCGGGTCGACCTCGTCCTCGGACGCGGCAACACGGCGCCGGTCTACCCCTGGTTCGGGCAGGACATCCACCGGGGTGTCGAACTCGCGCTGGAGAACTACAACCTGCTGCACCGCTTGTGGCGGGAGGACGTGGTCGACTGGGAGGGCAACTTCCGCTCCGCCCTGCAGGGCTTCACCTCCACCCCGCGCCCCCTGGACGACGTGCCGCCCTTCGTGTGGCACGGCTCCATCCGCACGCCCGAGATCGCCGAACAGGCCGCGTACTACGGCAACGGCTTCTTCGCCAACAACGTCCTCGCGCCGTACGGGCACTTCGAACGGCTCGTCGCCTTCTACCGCCAGCGGTTCGCGCACCACGGGCACGGCGCCCCGGAGCAGGCGATCGTCGGCCTCGGCGGCCAGGCCCACATCGCCCGGCGCTCGCAGGACGCGGTCGCGGCGTTCCGCCCGTACTTCGAGGGCCACCCGCTGTTCCGCGGGCACTCGCTGGACGAGTACCGCAAGCTCACCCCGCTGTCGGTGGGCAGTCCGCAGGAGGTCATCGACAAGACGATGGACTTCCGGGAGCGCTTCGGCGACTACCAGCGCCAGTTGTGGAACGTGGACGGCATGGGGCAGCCCGTCGAGGTCGTCCTGGAGCAGATGGAACTGCTGGCGACCGAGGTGGTGCCGGTGCTCCGCAAGGAGATGGGCTCGCTGCGCGCCCCGGGCGTGCCGGACGCGCCCACGCACGCGAGCCTGGTGCGGGCGAAGTACGGCGACGCCGAGCCGCGGCAGCCGCGGCCGAACCCCAACCGCGGGGACAACGTCACCGGCGCCTCGCCGTACCAGGACAGCGATCCGTCGGTCGCCGCGCACCGGCCCCTGGCAGGCTGAGCCATGAGCACCGGAACCCCGGCCGCCGACGCGTCCGCCACCCGCCCGCTCAGCCTCGTCGTCCTCGACGCGGGGGTCGGCGATCCCTCCTCGTCGCGGCTGCTGGCCGGCCGCATCGCCCACCGGGCCGTCGCCGCGCTGCGTGAGCAGGGGCGTACGGCCACGACCCGGTCGATCGGACTCGGCCCGCTCGCCGTCGACATCGCCCGGGCGATCGTCTCCGGGCATCCCGGTGAGGACCTGCAGGCGGCGATCGGCGAACTGGCCGCCGCGGACGGCGTGATCACCTCCACCCCGGTCTACACCGCCGGGGTGAGCGGCCTGTTCAAGTCGTTCTTCGACGTCCTGGACGGCGACCTGTTCGTCGCCAGGCCCGTCGTGCTCGCCGCGACGGCCGGCAGCGCGCGTCATGCGCTGGTGGTCGAGGACCAGGTCCGCCCCATGTTCGCCTACCTGCGCGCCCTCTCCGTCCCGACGTCGGTCTTCGCCGCCCCCGAGGACTGGGGCGCGTCGGCGCTGGGGGACCGCATCGGCCGGGCGGCGGTCGAGCTCGCGGCGCTGATGGCCAGCGGGGTCGCCGACACGATCGCGGACCGGGCCTGGTCCGGCTACCAGCACCGCTTCGGCGGCAACGCCACGCGTGCCGAACGCACCGCCGCCGACGTCGACTTCGACACCCCGCTCATGCGCCTGGCCGCCGGTGGAGCCCCGTTGCGGAAGGAAGGCCCCGCCGGCTGACCGCCGAGGCGATCCCGCCGCTCCGGAGCCGGGGCGGCCGGGGCCGGGACCCGAGGTGTCCGGCGGCGTACCAGCCGACGTGGGCCAGGGCGGCGCCCGCGAGGGCGTCCAGGACGTAGTGGTTGGCGGTCAGGACGACGGTGGCGTCCATCGACACGGTGAGCGCGACGGCGAGGACGCGGAACCAGACCTTCCGGGTGGCGGCGAGGACCGCCAGCGTCATGAGGAGGTTCCAGCCGACGTGCAGGCTCGGCATCGCCGCGTACTGGTCGGTGAAGGCGGGCGGCTGCAGGACCCGGTAGGCATGGGACTGCTGCGTGACGGTGTCCGTCATGCCCGTCGCCGCCAGTCGCGGCGGGGCCACGGGGAACGCGGCGAAGACGACGAGCCCGGCCGCGCCCGAGATCAGCATCGCGCCGGCCGCCCGGGTGTACACCTCCGGGTGCCGGGAGAGCAGCCACAGCAGGGTGAGCGCGATGACCGGCCAGTGGCCGAAGATGTAGATCCAGTTGAGGACCCGCGTGACGGTGCGGTCGTCGACGACCAGGTCCTGCAGCGGGGACTCCCAGTCCAGGTGCAGGAACCGCTCGGTGGCCTGGACCCGGGCGGCGTTGTGCAGGGCCGTGCCCTGCGAACCGTCGGTCAGGCCCCGGACGCCGAAGTAGCCGATGACGGCGGCCACGACGACCGCGCTCCGCGGGACCAGCCGGGACGCGGTGGCGGCCGGGGGCCCGTCATGGGCCGCACGGCAGGAGACGGCGTCGTACGCCAGGTGGCGGGCGCGGTGCGCGTAGGGGGCGATGACGCTCATCGCGGGGTCCGGAAGCCCTGCCGGTCACTCTGGGTGCCCGGGTGCGACTCCGCGCGGACGCCGGGTCCCGCGAGCGGGGCCCGCCACAGCGGGACGACGATCCGGCTGCCGTCGGTGTTTCTGCCACTGCCGTCCGACGAGGGGAGTGGGCCGTTCATTTCTGCCTCCGGTTCAGTTGTGCTCGAACGCATCGCAACAACTGGGAGTTTCGTTTCCCATATTCCGGAGGGTCGCGGTGGGGAAGATCACAGGAAGTCGTCGTGATGCGCCGGCCATGTCGCGGCATGGGGGATCACGGGAGGCCGGGCGCTTCTTCCTTGAGGGTCAAGTGAACTGACCATGCGTCCGATGAGAGGTGTCACCGCTGCTCATGCGCCAGGTACCCGGCGTGGAGTTGACAGGGAACGGCGACCGGTATCTACTTGACGCTGCAAGCATATGGGGTGGCGGCGGCTTCCGTGCACCGTCCGGGGATGTGCGGTGAGGAATGCCGGGCATACCTGCGACAGGCCTTTCCGCGGCGATGAATTCCCGCCTGTGCAGGCGGAATTCAGCACCGGCCCCGCTTCCGGCGGGTCGCTCGTGAGCGGCGCCCGGCGATGGCGGTGGCGTGCCGATTTACCGATTCCCTGCGGCACTTCTACGGTCATGGGACAGGGTCCATCACCTTGCGTAAGGGGACGGCCGTGGTCACCGTCAGTGATGCCTTCTACCGAATCCTGCGCCATCACGGGGTGAAGGCGGTCTTCGGCAATCCCGGGTCCAACGAGCTCTCGTTCCTCACCGGACTGCCCGAGGACATCCCCTACTACCTGGCCCTCCAGGAGGGCGCCGCGATCGCGATGGCCGACGGCTTCGCCCAGGCATCGGACACGACCGGCTTCCTCAACCTGCACGCCGCCTCGGGCACCGGCAACGCGATGGGCTGCATGACCAACACGGCGAGCTGCCACACCCCGATGGTCGTCATGGCCGGCCAGCAGCCCCGGCGCTACGTCCCCGTGGGTGCGATGCTCACCAACGTCGACCCGACCAAGCTCTGCGACCCGCTGGTCAAGTGGTCCGGCGAACCGCCGCGGCCGCAGGACGGCCGGGCACTGGTCTCCAAGGGCCTGATGCTCGCCGGCTCCGCGCCGCGCGGCGTGGTCTACCTGTCCGTACCGCTGGACGACTGGAACGAGCCCGCCGAGGAAGGTGACCTGGCCCAGCTCATGGATCGCGGGGTCGAGGGCAGTCCCGTGGTGGCGCCGCGCGTGCTGGACGCGCTGGCCGGCGTGCTGGACCGCGCCGGGTCGCCGGTGCTCGTCCTCGCCCGGGGGCCGACACCGAGACCGGCTTCCCCGCGGCGGTCGCGCTGGCCGACGGGCCCGGCTGCCCGTGTGGGTGGCCCCCAGCCCGCCGCGGGCGCCGTTCCCCACGCGACACGGCTGCTACCAGGGCCAGTTGCCGTCCGCCGTCGGCGCGGTCGCGGAGGTGCTCTCCGGCCACGACGTCGTCCTCTGCTTCGGGGCGCCCGTCTTCCGGTACCACGCCCCCAGCGGCAGCGACTTCCTTCCGCCGGGCATCAGCGTGTACGGGGTCACCGACGACCCGGACGAAGCGGCCCGCGCCCCCTTCGGCCGCCTCGCCGTGGGCGACCCGTCCGACGCGCTGGTGCGTCTGGCCGAGGCGGCCGCACCGGGCGACCGGCCCTGGCCCCCCGAGCGCACCGTCGCGGCGGCGGACACCTCCGGGCCGGCCTTCACCGCCGAGGCGATCCTCGACGCGATCGAGCGCGGCAAGAGCGACGACACCGTGTTCGCCCTCGAGTGGACGTCCGCGGACATGGCGCGCGACCGGCTCACCATCACCCGGCCCACGTCGCTGTTCTACCCTGCCGCCGGCGGCCTGGGCTGGGGCCTGCCCGCCGCCATCGGGCTGCGGCTCGGCCGTCCCGAGCGGCCCGTCGTCGCCCTGATCGGCGACGGGGCCATGCAGTACACCACCTCCGTCCTGTGGACCGCCGCCCGCTACCGGGTGCCGGTCACCTTCGTGGTCTGCAACAACCGCAGGTACGGGGCACTGGAGGAGTTCTCCCGGCTCCTCCACGTCCCGGAGGGCGACTACCTGGACATCGCCGGCATCGGTGTCCTGGACCTCGCCCGTGGCTACGGCCTGGAGGCGCACCGCGCGGAGGACCTCCAGGACCTGACGGACTTCGTGCACCAGGGGCCGACCGCCCAGGTCCCCCGGCTCGTCGAGGTCCACCAGCGCTGAGGGGGCCGCCGGCGTCCCGTCAGGAGCGGGCGACGACCGCCTCCTTCGCGGGCGTGTGCCCGGCCGCGCTCCGACGGGGCACCAGCCATGCGGCGAGGACCGCCCCCAGTCCGGCGAGAGCGAGCGCGCCGAAGCCGTACGTGTACCCGGACTCGGCGGGCAGTCCGCCTTCGCCGACGCGGGCGCCGACGATCCCGCCCATGAGCGCGGCACCCAGGGCGCCGCCGATGGTGCGGAGGTTGGCGTTGACACCGCCCGCCACTCCCGTCTGCTCGGGGCGGACAGCGGCGACGACGACGTTCGACATCGTGGCGACGGCTCCCCCGAAGGCGGTGCCGAGCAGCACCATCGCGACCACCACCTGCCACGTGCGGTCGTGCCGGAAGGCGAGCCCGGCCAGCGCGACCACGTCGAGCACGGCCGCAGCGGTGAGCACCGTGCGCGCGCCGAGCCGCCGTGTCAGCCGCACCGACACCGGACTGGAGACGGACATCGCCACCGTCATCGGCAGCAGGAGCAGCCCGGCGCGGGAGACGCTCGCCCCGAAGCCGTAGCCGCTCTCCGGGGGGCTCTGCAGGAAGGCGGGCATGAAGCCGAGCACGGCGAAGACGCCCGTGCCCAGCAGCAGCGAGACCAGATTGGTGGTCCACACCGCGGGGACGCGCAGCATACGCATGTCGACCAGCGGGCTCGCGGAACGGCTCTCCGTCACGACCCAGGCCGCGCCGAGCGCGACGGCCGCGACCAGGGGGCCGGTCACCCTGCCCGACGACCACCCCCACGCCGAGGCCTGGGTCAGTGGCACGAGCAGCGCGAGCAGCCAGCCGGCCAGGAGCAGGGCGGACCCCCAGCTGACGGACCCGTCGTTCCGGGACGGCGAGGGCGGCACCACGAGCCGTGCCGCCACCGCGGCGAGGGCGGTGAGGACCATCGGGGCCCAGAACAACGCCCGGATGCCCAGGGCGTCGTCGAGCGGTCCGGCCAGGACGACGCCGCTGCCGCCGCCCACCGCGGTCAGTGCCGACGCGAGACCGATCGCGCCGGGGATCCGCTCCCGTGGCAACTCGTCGCGGATGATCCCGAAGGCGAGCGGCAGGACGCTGCCGCCGATGCCCTGGACGGCCCGTCCGGCGATCATCACGGTGATGTCCGTGGCGACGGCCGAGAGCAGCGAGCCCGCGGAGAGCGCGGCGAGTGCCACGCCGAGCATCCGGTCCTTGCCGTACCGGTCGCCGAGGCGTCCGACGACGGGTGTGAAGACGGACGCCGACAGGAGGAAGGCGGTGACGACCCAGGTGATGAGCGTCTGTGTGGTGCGCAGTTCCTCCTGCAACCGGGGAAGCACCGGGTTGATCAGCGACTGGAGCAGGGCGAACGCGAAGACGCCCAGCAGGACGACGGCCAGGACGGCGCGCGGGCGCGCGGGACGCGGGGGAACGAGGGGTGGCATGGGGCCTTCTCTGCGAACGGGTGCGGGTTCCGCCGGTCCCGGCGCCCGGGAGGCCGGACGGCACTCGGGTCCCGGAGAAAGATGCCAACCAGATCTTATGTAGACAAGATGATCTGTCAAGCAGACGATATGCGCACCGAGGTGAATTAGGGTGTCCTCGTGACTTCACAGCGCGGCCTCGGTGCGGAGGCCCCGGAGAGCGGACCGTCCGGACTGGACGGCGACTTCGGCTTCGCCATCGGCGCGGTCTTCCGCGCCTACGCGAAGGCGGTCGACGCCGCTGTCGGTGACATCCCCGGCGGGCCCCGCGGCTACTTCGTGCTCGCGGCCGCCGTCTCGGGCGAGGCGGGCAGCCAGAAGTCCCTCGCCGAACGCCTCGGGGTCGACCGGACGGTCATGACCTACCTCCTGGACGACCTGGAGGAGGCAGGTCTGGTGGAGCGCAGGCCCGACCCCGCCGACCGCAGGAGCCGGCACGTGTTCGCCACCGAGCACGGCGCCGAACGCTGGGAGGAGTTGCGCGCCCGGGTCGGCCTGGTCGAGCAGCACCTGCTCGGCGTGCTGCCGGAGGAGTCGCGGGAGGCGTTCCACGGCATGCTGTGCACCCTCGCCCGTCATGTGACCGGGCGCGACCCGGTGGTCGACCCCTGCCAGGTGGTCGTCGAGTTCGGCATCGCCGAGGAGTCGCCGCGCGCACCGCGCCGCGGACGGCGGCGTCCCGCGAACTGACCGTCAGGGGTGCCGTGGTGGCGCCCCCGCCCTAATGCTTTTGCCGCCGCCGTCCGTTCGGACGGCGGCGGCTTCGCGTACCGCCGTCCTTACCCTCCACCCTCGCCCCGGGAGAGCCGAGGAATACGTGTGCTCACAGATGTGCTGCAATATATATTATTTGCGAGACAGATAAGCTGTCCGGCAGCACACTAAGAGGGACGAGGTCATGCCCGACCACGGTCACGAGCTCCTGCTCGGCACGTTCATCACCCCGACCGCCCACGACCCCGCGCAGGCCGTGGCCCTGGCCGAACTCACCGAGGCGTCGGGCCTGGACGTGGCGACGTTCCAGGACCACCCCTACAATCCGGACTTCCTGGACACCTACACGCTCATGACCTGGGTCGCGGCGCGGACGAGCCGGCTGCGCGTCTCGGCGAACGTCACGAACCTGCCCCTGCGCCCGCCCGCGATGCTCGCCCGTACGGCGGCGAGCCTGGACCTCCTGTCCGGAGGGCGGTTCGAACTCGGCCTCGGTGCGGGCGCCTTCCCCGACGCCGTGCACGGCATGGGCGGCCGGCGCCTGACGCCGGGCCAGGGGACCGAGGCGCTCGAGGAGGCCCTCGACGTCATCCGCGGTGTGTGGGACGGCGACGCTCCCGGCCCCCTGCGCTTCCAGGGCCGGCACCACACCGTCCCCGGGATGAAGCGCGGCCCGCGCCCCGCCCACGGCATCGGCGTCTGGCTCGGCGCCTACAAGCCGCGGATGCTGCGCCTGACGGGCCGCAAGGCCGACGGATGGCTGCCCACCCTGGAGTACCTGCGGACCCCGGGGATGGCGGAGGCCAACAAGACGATCGACGAGGCCGCGCTCGCGGCCGGCCGCGACCCCGGGGAGATCCGGCGCCTGCTCAACGTCTTCCGGGTGGACTTCTCCCCGGTGCGGCGCGGCCACCTCCAGGGCCCGCCGGCGCAGTGGGTCGAGGAACTCCTCCCGCTCGTCCTGGAGCACGGCTTCTCCGGCTTCTTCATCGGCCGGGACGACCCGCACGTGATCCGCACCTTCGGCGAGGAGGTGGCGCCCGCCCTGCGCGAGGCCGTCGCACGCGAACGGGCCGCCGCGGGCACGGGCACCGCCCCGCGGCGCCCGGCGGTCGCCCTCGCCGCGCGGCACGACACGCTCGACTACGACGCCGTCCCGGAGTCTCTGGCCGGCAAGGTCGTCGAACCCGGCGACCGCGGCTACGAGGACGTGCGCCACACCTACACCCGCACCGGTTCGCCCGCCCTGGTCGTCCGCGCGGAGAGCGCCGACGACGTGGTGGCGGCCCTCGCCTACGCGCGCGGCCAGGAAGTCGCCGTCGCGGTTCGCAGCGGCGGCCACGGCATCAGCGGCCGTTCGACGAACGACGGCGGGGTCGTCATCGACCTCTCCGCGATGAACGCGGTCGAGGTCCTCGACCGGTCCACCGGCCGCGTCCGCATCGGGCCCGGCGCGCGATGGGGGGACGTCGCGCGCGCCCTCGCCCCGTACGGACTGGCCATGAGCTCCGGCGACTACGGCGACGTCGGCGTCGGCGGGCTCGCCACGGCGGGCGGCATCGGCTACCTGGCCCGCAAGTACGGGCTCACCATCGACCACGTCACCGCGGCCGAGATCGTCGTCGCCGACGGCCGCAAGCTCCGCGTCGACGCCGGGCATCACCCCGACCTCTTCTGGGCGATACGCGGCGCGGGCGGCAACTTCGGCGTCGTCACGGCCTTCGAGCTGGAGGCCTACGAGGTCGAGGACGTCGCCTACGCCACGCTCGTCGTCGACGCGACCGACACCGCGGACTTCCTGATGGAATGGGGGCGCCTGGTGGAGGCCGCCCCGCGGGAGATCAGCAGCTTCCTGTCGCTCTTCCCAGGACGGCGCGGCGCGCCGGTGACCGCGCGGATCACCCTGGTGTACACGGGGGACGACGTCGAGGAGGCGCAGCAGGCCCTCACCCCGTTCCTGGGCACCGGGCCGGTCCTCGACCAGCAGGCCCAACTCGCCCCGTACCACGCGATCGTGGCGCCGCCCGGGAACCGGCACCGCGGGCAGGGCCTGGAGGACACACGCAGCGGACTGCTCGCGCACATGACCCGCGAGGCGGCGGAGACCGTCGAGGCGATGATGAGGTCCGGCGACCTCCTCATCATGCAGTTCCGCTCGATGGGCGGTGCCGTGCACGACGTCCCCGTCGACGCGACGGCCTGGTCGCACCGCACCCAGGAGTTCTCCGTGCTCGCCGCCACCGCGCCGGATCTCGTCCCGCGCATGAACGCCCAGTGGGCCCGCCTGTACCCGCACTTGGACGGGACGTACCTGAGCTTCGAGACGGACACCGACCCGGCCCGCCTCCAGGACGCCTTCCCCGAGCCGGCCCTCACGCGGCTGCGCCGGACCAAGGCCGAGTGGGACCCGGGGAACGTCTTCAACCGCAACTTCCCCATCCCGCCCGCCACGTCCTCCGACGACGACGCGGCCGGGCGGTAGGCCCACGACCGCGTCGTCCGGGCCGCTGCGGGGCGTACGACGCCATCCGGAGCAGGTTCTCCGGTTGGTAGGCTGGGCGTATGGCAGCGACCGAGAGCCCCCGATCCGCAGAACGGGGACTGCGCGCGGACGCCGTGCGCAACCGGCAGCGGATCGTGGCGGCCGCGCGTCAGATCTTCGAAGAGCGGGGTCTGGACGCCCCGTTGGACGAGGTCGCCGAGCGCGCCGGGGTCGGCGCCGGCACGCTCTACCGGCGCTTCCCGACACGCGAGGAGCTGGTCGAGGCCGCTTTCGAGGAAGAGCTGACGCAGGTGGGAGCCATCGCCGAGGAGGCGCTGCTCTGCGAGGACCCGTGGACCGGCTTCACCACCTTCGTCGAGCGGCTGTGCGGGGCCATGGCGGCCGACCGCGGCATCAGCGACCTGCTCGTCCTCAGGCTTCCCAACTCGCGGGTGGCCGCCGGCTCCTGTGAGCGCCAGAACCGCGCCGTGGGCGAACTCGTGCGCCGGGCACAGGAGGCCGGAGCCCTGCGCGAGGACGTCGTTCCGGAGGACGTCCTCCTGTTCCTCATGGCGAACGCGGGCGTCATCGAGGTGACCCGGGGCGCCGCCCCCCACGCGTGGCGGCGCCTGGTGGCGTTCCTGCTGGAGGCGTGCAGGCCGGTCCACACCGGTCCGTTGCCGGCCGCGCCGACCCCGATGCAGACCCAGCGCGCGCTGCTGGGGAACGCGGAGGCCAAGGGCCTGCGGGCGCCGGGCCGCGAGGGCCGCGGCCTCGGCTGACCTACCGTCGGGCCCGTGCGGTGTTAGGTGCGTCACGGCGGAAATAAGTGGAGGGCCAAGTCCGGTTACCTGATCGGAAGACGAAGTCGACGCGCCGCCGTGGCGACGCGGACCCGGCTGATCAGGAGGCCGCCGTGAACCCATCCCCATCCGCGAGAGATGGCTGGACGGCACTGGGGCAGGACGCGGCGCACGTGCTCGACCGGATCCACGCCGTGGCCCCCTGGCCGCTGATGGCGGTGACCTTGCTCTGGCTGTCCCACCGGCAACCCGCGGTCTACGTCCGCGTCGCCGTCGCGCTGCTGCTGTCGAGCGCGGCCGGGCTCGCCCTCTCCGCGTCCATGGGACGCGTGCCGGTGCGCGAGGCGTCCCCCGCCCGCGACTACCTGGCGGACTACTTCGCGCTGCCCGGCGCGGGAGCGGGCTGGTACCTGCTGACGGCGCTCGCGGTCGTCGCCACCGTCCCGGCCGTCTGGGCGCGGATCGCCGTGGCGGCGATCGCCCTGTCCTCGGTCGCGGCGGCGGTGGCGACCGCCGACGACCCGGTGGCGGGCGCCCTGCTGGCCGCGGGCGTGCCGGTGCTCGCCTGGTTCACCGCACGCCACGTGCCGTACCGGCGGGGGGCGCGACGCGCACCCGAAGCGGCGCCGCTGCGGCAGGCGGGCTGACGGCCATGCACCTGGACGGCCTGATCGAGGCGGCCGGTTGGTGGTCGTACGTCGTCGTGTTCGCCGTGACGGCGGGGGAGACCAGCGCGTTCGTCGGCCTGCTGCTCCCCGGGGAGACCGTCATCCTCCTGGCGGCCGCCATCGCGGGCCGGGGGGACCTGGACCCCCTGCTCCTCGCCGCCGCCGTGGTCACCGGCGGCATGGCCGGTGACAGCCTCGGCTTCGCACTGGGCCGGCACTGCGAGCGGCACCCGGGCACGTGGCTGCACCGGATACGGCCCGACAGCCGGATCGGACGCGCCCAGCACTTCCTGCTGCGCCACGGCGGGGCGGCGGTGTTCACCGGCCGGTTCGTCGGTTTCGTCCGTACCTTCCTGCCGTTCGTCGCGGGGGCGTCCGGCATGCCCTTCCGCCGCTTCTTCGCCTACAGCAGCGCCGCGTCGCTGGTCTGGGGCGTCGGCAACGTGCTGCTCGGCTACTTCGCCGGCGCGGCCGCCACGGAACTGCTGCACCGGGCCGGTCTGGTCGCGATCCCCGTGCTCGTCGCCGCGGGTGCGGCCGCGCTGGTCGCCACCCGGCTCCTCGCCCGGCACCGGCGCGGGAGCGCACGGGCCGCGTCGAGGATCGTGGCGTCCGGCGGGCGCGCCCCGCGGACGCCGGAGCAGGACCCCGCGGACACGTACACCTCCGCACGGGAGTCGTGAGCGACCGCTTTCACGGGCTGTCCCGGGGGTGCGACGGGCATCGTGCGGGAGACCGCTGCCCGCCACGTGGGTTCGGTCGGGCTCACGGTCCGGCCAGGGCCCCCGGCGCGAGGCCGGTTGGTAGGCTGCGCCTCCGCGCGGCAACGGGGGGGCGGATGACGGCGGAATCGGGAACCCGGGTGCCTCCGAGCCCCTGGTCCAGGGGGATCGGGTTCGGCATCCTCTACGGCGCGCTGACCTCGGTGGTTTCCGTCGTCGGCATCGGCAGGGCATGGGCCGCGTGCGACGTCGGCGTCAACGCGGGCGCGAACTCGTTGACGCTGCTCTTCCTCGCGCCCCTCATATGGGTCGCGGCGGCGATCCCATGGGTCGTCGTCCTGCACGGCACCCTGGGACGACGCCACCGACGGGCGGCACTGGTCGCGGGTCTTGCCTTCACCGTCTGGTTCACGTGGTTCCTGGTGACGTGGCTCGGCATGCCGGACTCCTACCCGAGCCCCTGGTGCACGGACAACGTCCCGCCGTGGTGGCCGAGTTACCTTCCCGCGTGAGGCGGCCCCCGGCGGACTCCCCGCAGGGGAGACCGGTGCCAGGGGACGGGATACCGCACGCACCGTGATCCCTCTAGGATCCCCGGGTGCCCGAGACAGAGATCGTGACATCCGGTGAGCGCCCCGACCTCCGTGAGCAGGCGAAGGACGCGCTCTGGGGCGGGTGGCCGGAGTTCATCCTGCACGCGCCGTCCTCGGCCGTGTACCGGCGCCGGGCGCTGGCGTACTTCCCGCGGTTCGACGTGCTGCTGCTGGACGGCGGGGAGGTGGTGGCCGGCGGCGCGGGTGTGGCGTTGCGCTGGGACGGGGACGTCGGCACGCTGCCGGAAGGCTACGACGGCGCGATGGCCGCCGCGGTGACCGGGCACGAGGCCTCCGTCGTGCCCGACACCCTCTGCATCATGGTCGCGACCGTGCGTCCGGACCGCCTCGGGGGCGGACTGGCCGGCACGGTGCTGACCGCGCTGCGCGACCGCGCCGTGGACGCCGGACTGCGGCGGGTGATCGCACCGGTGCGGCCGACCCTCAAGGCGCGCTACCCGCTGGCGGCGATGGAGGACTTCGCCGGCTGGGCGCGCCCGGACGGGCTGCACCTGGACCCCTGGATCCGCACCCACCAACGGCTCGGGGCGAGGGTCCTCGCGCCCGCGCCGCGCTCCATGGTGATCCCCGGCACCGTGGCCGAGTGGGAGTCGTGGGCCGGCATGGCCTTCCCGCGGACCGGCGGTTACGTCGTCCCGGGAGCCCTCGACCTCGTGGAGATCGACCGCGAGCGGGACCAGGGCGTCTACGCCGAGTCCAACCTGTGGATGCGGCACCTCTAGCCGCTCCCGGCGGCCGTCTCAGGCGGCGCTGACGAGGTCGTCGCGGCCGAACAGCGGGGCGTAGTCGCACGGCAGCTGGTGGAGGACCCGCGTGGTCAGGTCGCGTCCGGCAAGACGGGCGACCACGGCGAGCACGGTGCAGCTGTCCCAGCGTGCCGTGGCGGTGCTGCCGCCGGTGCGGGCGGCCAGGTCCTCGACGAAGGCGCTGCAGGCGATGGGCAGGATCTCCGGGATCTCTGCGGTGAAGACCAGTGCCGCCTCGACCGGCAGGCACGCGGCCAGGGCGACGCGTTCGTCGCCGATGAGCCGGCGGCCCAGGGCGGCGAGCACTGCCCGCACGGCCTCCTCGGCCCGCTCCCGGGTGGGGTAGACGCCGTCGTACCGCACCCGCTCCAGCATGTGGTCGAACGTCATGGACGCCGTGGGCCGACCCGGTTGGGGCTCGGGGGACATCGGAGGACCTCCGCGGTGGGCGTACCGGCCGGTGGGTCCGGCCGTTCCGCCCGCGTCTACCCCGGAAACCGCGGTGTATGACTGCCGGACCGCCATGAGGACGGTACGGCCCGAAGGCCGTGAAACGGATCAGGGCCTTTTTCCGCCGTATGTCTTGACCTGTGCACTACAAAACCGTACATTCCGCCTGCCCGGCCGCTCCGGACGGGCATCCGTTCGTCGGCTTGGGGGGTTCCGCATGCACTGGTACGTGGACGTGCTCAGGAAGTACGCCGTCTTCGGCGGCCGCGCGCGCCGCACCGAGTACTGGATGTTCGCGCTGTTCAACGTGGTGATCAGCATCGTGCTCGTCCTCGTCGGGCGCGCGATCGACTTCAACTTCCTCCAGTCGATCTACGCGCTCGCGGTGCTGCTGCCCGGGCTCGGCGTCGCCGTCCGCCGCCTGCACGACACCGGGCGATCCGGGTGGTGGATCCTGATCGCCCTCGTCCCGGTCGTCGGCGCGATCGTCCTGCTGGTGTTCTTCTGCACCGAGGGCCAGCCCTCCGAGAACCAGTACGGCGCGAACCCGAAGTTCGGCAGCGCGCCCGCCTGATCTCCCGCCTGATCTCCGCGTGGTGCGGGGCCCCTTCCGGCCGGGCCGGCCGGAAGGGGCCGCGTGCCGTCCGGGCCGTGCGGTGTCTGAATTCGCCGGTCGGGGGGTGTGGGGGGATGCTGGTGTATATGAGTACGCGCGTTCCTGCGGATTCTGTGCCTCGGGCGGAGTTGCCCGGGT
>NZ_JARAVL010000011.1:0-17700 GCF_033792725.1 Streptomyces sp. PA03-5A
GTCAGGCGCTGCCGGGCCCGGACGCCCAGCGGGAGCCGCTCCACGAGGGGCTCGGCGCCGAGGCGCTCGCGCATGCGGCGGCTGACGGCGTCGTTGCCGTTGCGGGCGTCGAAGCGCGCGGCGACCGCGGCGGCCTCGCGCTCGGCGTGGGCGAGCAGCGTGCGGGCGGTCCACTCGGTGCCGGCCGGGCCGGGGACGCCGCGGTCGGCGTGGCCGAGGGCGAGCAGGCGGCGCATCAGGAGCGCGGTGACGACCAGGTGGTCCATGAGCGTGTCGGGGTCGCCGGTGTCGGTGAAGTACGCGGGGTGCTCGGCGAGGATCTCCAGGGCCCGTGCCTCGTTGCCGGTCAGGGCGCAGAACTCGACGTGGGAGGAGACGGCGCCGCGCATGCTCTCCATGGAGCGCACCAGGCGGTGGCCGCGCAGGTGGTGGGCGCGTGCCTCCTCGAGCCGGCCGAGCCGGACCAGCGGCAGCAGCGAGGACGCCAGCACGTTGTGCGGTTCGTGGGCGCAGGTGTACTGCCCCGTCAGGACCGGCTCCCAGGTGCTCAGCGCCTCGTCGTCACGGCCGCGTTCCACCTGCCAGCTGCCCTGGCCGTGGAGTTCGCAGGCGTGGCAGTCGGCCATGCCGTCGCGGTCGGCGGCGAGCCATGCGGCGTGGGCGGCCTCGGCGCGGGCGGTGTCACCGACGTGCCGGGCGATGCGGAACTCGCCCTGGCGGACGGCGCGTTCGGAGTGACCGGCGAGGCGGTAGCGGTGCTCCATCTCGCGGTGCCACTTCTCGATGGAGGCGAGCGGGACGTCGGGCTGGTCGAGCATGCCGTTGGCCACCCACTTGAAGATCCAGTGCAGGTGGTGGGTGTTCGCGCCGTCGAAGTCCCCGGGCCGCTCGTCCCACATGCGCAGCAGGCGGGCGAAGGGCACGAAGAACTTGTCCTTCTCGCTGCTGTAGGCGTAGGCGTTGGCGAGGTTGAACAGGGCCTCGAGGAGCAGCGGGGTGTCCCCGGTGGCCTCGGCCTCGGCGACGAGCCGCTCCGCGCCGGCGTTGCGGGCGCGGCCCTCGGGCTCCTCCCGGTTGTGGTGCAGGGCGCGGCGTACGGTCTCGGCCGCCGGGTCCTGGGTGCTCATCGGCCGTCCTCCTGTTCGGCGTCGGCGGGCTTGCCGGCGGGGCTGTCGGCGGTCTGCGCCGCCCACTGCAGCAGGCCGAGGAAAGCGCGGTTGAGGAGCGCGGAGTCGGCGGGGCGCAGCGGGCGCTGGGCCATCAGCAGGGCCTGGCCGTACAGCGCCTCGGCGGCGGTGCCGACGAGTTCGGGGTCGGTGAACCCGCTGATCCGCCGGACCAGCGGGTTGAGGTGGTTCAGGACGAGCCGGGCGCGCGGGGCGCCGCCGCGCAGGGAGCCGAGGATGCCCGCCCACAGCTCGTCGGCCTGCTCCTCCTCCTCGGCGCGGGCGCGTTCGTGGCGGGCGGCCCGGTCGTCCAGGTGCAGCGCGGGGACGGTGATCGGGTGGAAGGTGCGCAGCGACACGTCGCAGCCGAGCGGGTCGAGCCTGGCGCGGGCCGCGGCGAGGAAGCCGGACAGGGCGAGTTCCTCGGCAGGGTCGACGGGGTCGAGGTGCGCGGTCACGGTGTCCGCGTCGAGTTCGGCGACGGCGGTGCCGGGACGCACGGTCGGCAGCAGCTCGACCAGGTCGGCGTCGTAGGTGTAGCCGCCGTTGACGACGCCGATGCCCTGCGCGGAGGCGATCGCGGCGACCTGCCGGTACTCCTCGACGGTGCGGGTGAAGTGGACGACGGGGTGGCGGCGGGCGAACTCCTCGAGCGACAGCTGCCCGTCGGTGGTCTCGAACGGCAGCCACGGCAGCATCGTGCGGAGCATCCCGGCGTCGTGCCGGGCGAGCGACTTGACGCCGAGGTGGTGGACGGCGAGGAACTGGGCGAGCCGTTCCCGGTCGCCCGCGGCAAGTTCGGTCAGCCAGCCGCGGATGCGCTCGCCGAGGGCCTCGCGGACGGCGGCGAGCGTCTCGTCGGCGTACAGGCTCTCCCGGGACGCGGTGGGACGCAGACTGTCGGTGTCGATCACGCAGCGGACGAAGAAGGCCCACTCCGGCAGGAGTTCGTCGGCCCGGTCGGTGAGCAGCATGCCCTTGAGGTGGACGCGGTGCCCGGCGCGCTGGGCGGGGCTGACCGCGGCGGGCAGGACGTAGCCGACGCCGCGCACGCCCGCGAGGGGGACGTCGAGGTCGATGACGTCGAGCGGGGTGAAGCCGAACTGCTCGTGGCAGTGCCGGGCGAGCGCGACCCGGCGGGCCGCCTGCCCGGGGTGCGGGCGCTCCCAGACCGGCGGGCGCTCGGTGACGGGCGTGTCGCCGACCCGCACGTCGTACGGCAGCAGGGACCCGAAGTCCTTGGCGAGGGCGAGCACACGCTCCTCGGCGAGCCACTCCCCGGCGCCCGGCCGGGCGGTCAGGTGGACGGTCGTACCGGGCTCGGGGTGGTCCTGCCGCGGCAGCGTGCGGACGGTGTACGAGCCGTCGTCACGGGCGGTCCACTCGACCGGCGGGGCGTCCGGGGTACGGGCGGACCGGCTGACGACGCGGATCTCCGCTGCGACGACGAAGCAGGCGAGCAGCCCGATGCCGAACTGGCCGAGGAACTCCGAGCGGGCGCTCTCCAGCCCGTCGCGCTTGGAGCTGCGTCCGATGGTGGCGAGCAGCTCGTGCACGTCGGACTCGGTGAGGCCGACGCCGGTGTCCGTCACGCGCAGCCGGCCGCCCTCGGCGTGCAGGAGCACCCGGGCGGGGGCGTCGGGCTGTTCGGCCCGGCGGGCGGTGATCGCGTCGACGCCGTTCTGCAGCAGTTCGCGCAGGTAGACCTTGGGGCTGGAGTAGAGGTGGTGGGAGAGGAGGTCCACCAGGCCGCGCAGGTCGACCTGGAAGGCGTGCGGTGTCTGATCTGCAGTCATCGTGGGGGCGCCGGTGCGTTCCCGGGGAGGGAGGACGGGGCGCGGGTAGGGCGATCGGGTGATCGCGGCCGCCGGATTCGGGACATCGTATGGCGGCGGAGCCCGTGGTTACCAGGGGGTTTCGCCGCACGCGACTCACGTGGGGGCGCACGGAGCGGGTGGGCGCCGCCGTACGGCGCGGGGCGGTTGTTCACTGGGCGTTCGGATCGACGGCACGCGGCGCGAGTAGGAACGTGGGGCGGACGCATTCCGGCGTGCGCGGCTGCGACGTGGGAGGTCGGGATGGCGGACGGATCCGGGAGCACGGTCGGGCGGCGGTCGGTGCTGAGGGGCGGGCTGGCGGCCTCCGGGGCGCTGCTGGTGCCCGCGGCGGCCGCGCCCGCGCTGGCCCTGTCGGGGAGGCCGGCGGCGACGTCGGGGGTGCAGACCGGCGACGTCACCGCGTCGGGCGGCCTGGTGTGGGTGCGCGCGGACCGGCCGGCGCGGATGGTGGTGGAGACCTCGGCGACCGGGTCGTTCCGGCACACCCGGCGCTTCCACGGCCCGGTGGTCGGCCCCGGCACCGACTTCACCGGGGTGACCCGGCTGCATGGCCTGCCGTCCGGTGAGCAGGTCCACTACCGGGTGCTGCTGGCCGACCCCGACGACCCGCGCCGCACCGGCGCGCCGGTGACGGGGACCTTCCGCACGGCGCCGGACGCACGGCACGGCGGGGTGCGCTTCGTGTGGTCGGGCGACCTGGCCGGGCAGGGCTGGGGCATCAACCCCGACATCGGCGGCTACCGCATCTTCGACGCGATGGGCGCGGTGGACCCGGACTTCTTCCTGTGCAGCGGTGACAACATCTACGCCGACGGCCCGATCGCGGCGACCCAGGCCCTCCCCGACGGCAGCGCCTACCGCAACGTCACCACGGAGGAGAAGTCCAAGGTCGCCGAGACGCTGGCCGAGTTCCGCGGCAACTTCCGCTACAACCTGCTCGACGAGAACCTGCGGCGCTTCAACGCCCGGGTGCCGTCGGTCATCCAGTGGGACGACCACGAGGTCCGCAACAACTGGTACCCCGGCGAGGTGATCGCCGCCTCGGACCCGCGCTACACCGAGAAGAGCGTGGACGTCCTCGCGGCCCGGGCGCGGCGGGCGTTCGCCGAGTACTTCCCCCTCTCCTCGCTGCGGCCGGACGGCGCCGGCCGGGTGTACCGAGTGCTGCGGCAGGGCCCCCTGCTGGACGTCTTCGTCCTCGACATGCGCACGTACCGCAACTCCAACTCCCCCGACGACCAGGCCCACGACCCGCAGGGCATCCTCGGCCGCGAGCAGTTGGAGTGGCTGAAGCGGGAGCTGTCGCGGTCGCGTGCGGTGTGGAAGGTGATCGCCGCCGACATGCCGCTCGGGCTGGTGGTGCCCGACACCACGGAGGGCCGGCCGAACATCGAGGCCGTCGCGCAGGGCGACCCCGGCGCGCCGCTCGGCCGCGAGCTGCAGATCGCCGAACTGCTGCGGTTCGTCAAGCACCGCAGGATCACGGGCACGGTGTGGCTGACCGCCGACGTCCACCACACCTCGGCGCAGCACTACCAGCCCTCCCGCGCGGCGTTCACGGACTTCGAGCCGTTCTGGGAGTTCGTCTCCGGTCCGCTGAACGCGGGTGCCTTCCCGGCGAGCGCGCTGGACGGCACCTTCGGCCCGGAGCGGGTCTTCGTGAAGGCCCCGACGGCCTCGAACGTCTCGCCCGCCGAGGGCTACCAGTTCTTCGGGCAGGTCGACATCGACGGCCACTCCGGGGACATGACGGTGCGGCTGCGGGAGCAGGACGGCTCGGTGCTGTTCACGAAGGTGCTCCGGGCGGGGCTGGTCGGACAGTAGCCACCGACGGCAGCGGGGGCGGCGACGGGCCGGCGCCCGGCGGTGCGAGCACGCCGCCGGGCGCCGGCCGGTCGCGGCCCCCACGACATCCCGCAGCCCTGCGGATCCCCGGGCCACTCCCCCCTCCCGCACAGGGCGGCGCCCGCGCCGCCGATGACCGCGGGTCCACCGGAGATCGCACCGGGCCGAAGACGCCCCGTGCGCTCGATCGCCGACCCTGCACGAAGACCTCGTCCCGCTGAAGCGGGGGACGAGACCCTCTGCACCAAGGGGACGTCCGGCCTTCCCGAAGGGACGGATCAGTACCTCCCCGGGTCACGCGGCACGGGCATCGTCCAGGCGCTCACGGCCGGTCGGCGGCGGTCGGATTCCATCACGATCCGCAGGGATGTGGTCCAGGTCACCTCGCCTCGCCTCCTCGGCGCGATGATGTCGGGGCAGCGCAACGGTCTCCCTTGCCGTGACGGCGGCGAGTGACGACGAAGACGAGGAGCGAGTCCCATGCGCATCGTGATCACCGAATTCATCAGCCTCGACGGCGTGGTGCAGGCGCCGGGCGGACCGGACGAGGACACCGACGGCGGCTTCGCCAACGGCGGTTGGACGCACCCCTTCTTCGACCCGGAGGTCGTGGGCGGCGCCTTCGACGAGGCGGTCGGCAAGGCCGACGCGCTGCTGTACGGGCGCCGCACGTGGGCGGCGATGGCCGGCGCGTGGCCCGAGCGGGCCGGTGACCCCTTCGCGGACCGGATGAACGCGCTCCCGAAGTACGTCGTGTCCGCCACGCTCGGCGACTCCGAGCTGACCTGGCACAACACCACCCGCATCCCCGGCGGGGAGGCCGTGGCCCGGATCAAGGAGCTGCGGGAGGCCCCCGGCGGCGACGTCGTGGTCATGGGCAGCCCGACGCTCGCGCGCACCCTGCTGAGCGAGGACCTGGTCGACGAACTCCGCCTCATGGTCATGCCCGTGCTCCTCGGCGGCGGCAAGTCGCTCTTCCCCGAGGACGGCGGACTGCGCACCTTCGCACTGGTCTCCACGGTCACCAGCGACAAGGGCGTCAACGTCTGCACCTACCGGCGGGCGGGCGGCGCCCCGGGGGCTTAGCATGTGCAAATCGTCGGGGCAATACGGCGATTTCGAGACCTCGTGGAGCGAGCGGGGAGGGTGCTCCGCGGGCTCCTGAGAACAGGAAGGACGGCGCCGTGACGGGTGGTTTCACCTATGAGCAGGTCGGGGTGACACGGACCGGCGGGCCCACGCCGCCGGGGTTCCACCACCTGCACGAGCGGATCCGGCTCGGCGAGGGCCCCCAGGTGCTGGCCGCGGCCGGGCGGGCGCTGATGGGGTGGCGGATGCACCGGGCGACCGGACTGCGGGTGCCCGCCGGCACCCCGGACGCGGCGCCGGGGGTACGTGTGTCCCTGCGGATCGGCCCGCTGCGCGCGCCGTGCGAGGTGGTGTGGGCGGAACACGGCGCGGAGCGCGTGGGGTTCGCCTACGGGACGCTCCCCGGCCACCCGGAACGCGGCGAGGAGTCGTTCGTGGTGAGCCTCGCGCCCGACGGGTCCGTGTGGCTGGATGTCACGGCCTTCAGTGGACCGGGGGCGTGGTTGGTGCGTCTACTGGGCCCCCTGGGACGCGTCACTCAGCGTGGCATCGCGCGGCGCTACGGCCGGTGCCTACGCAGATTGTCGCAGGACGGAATTGTTGAAAGGGGGAGTTAACCGACATGGAACACCCTTTACCCGTCGGTCACAACGCGTTCGTGATCACGCAACACGAGTTCGGCATGGTGTTTGCATGCGAGAACTGACTTCCGCCACAACCGCCCCCGCCGCCTTCGCGGCCCGGCGGCACCACTGGCGCCGCGACGTGATCGAACTCGCCGCGCTCTTCGTGGCCGTGGCCACCGCCGACCTCATCGCCAATCTCGTCGGGCACGCCCCCGACGGCCCGGCCCTGCTGTGCCTGTCGGCCGCCGCGCTCGTCGCCACGGCCGGCTTCCACACATGGTGGGCACGCCATCACGGTCACTCACCGCCGACAGCCGGGAGCCACAGCGGGAGCCGTACGACGGAGCCGGGGGAAAGCTCCGCCGTGGGCGGACCCGACCCGCGGACGACGTTGTGGCGGGTGCGCACCACCGTGCACGACACGCCGGGCAGCCTCGCCACCCTCTGCACGGCGCTGGCGGGGCGCGGCGTGGACATCCTCACGCTCCAGACGCACCCGCTGGCCGAGGGCACCGTGGACGAGTTCCTGGTCCGCGCCCCGGCCGCACTCGCCCCGGGCGACCTGACGCGGACCGTGGGGGGCGGAGGCGGGCGCGACACCTGGATCGAGCGGGCCGACGCCCACGACCTGGTCGACACCCCGACCCGGGTGCTGAACCTCGCCACCCGCACCGCCATGGACGCCGCCGAACTGCCCCTGGCACTACGCCAGTTGTTCGGCCGCTGCACGATAAGCTCCACCCCGCCCGGTACGGCCGGCCCCGATCCCGCCGAGGGAACCGAGGACACCGAGGACACCGAGGACACCCTGGAGGGCACCATCATGCGGCTGCGCGATCCGGCCGGAGGCACCCTCACCGTGGAACGCGCCTACCTCCCGTTCACCCCGACCGAGTTCGCCCGCGCCCGCGCGCTCGTCGAGCTCGACGCGCACCTGGGCACCAGGGTCCCGGAGGACCGTGCGGTGCTCACCCTCCCCGAGGGCAACGAGATCACCATCCGCCGGGCGGGCCCCGAGGACCTCGAGGCCGCCCGCGAGCTCCACGAGCGCTGCTCCGCCAGGACCCTGACGCGCCGTTACCACGGGCCGGTCGCGGACGTGGACCGCTATCTGACCCACCTGCTCAGCCCCCGCTTCGGGCAGACCCTCGCCGTGCAGACCGTCTCCGGCCGGCTCGTCGCCCTCGGCCACCTGCTGTGGGACGGCGACGAGACCGAGGTCGCCCTGCTGGTCGAGGACGCCTGGCAGCGCCGCGGCATCGGCCTGGAGCTGCTGCGCCGCCTGGTCTCCCAGGCCGTCGACGCGGGGTGCGAGAGCGTCTACGCGGTGACCCGGGCGACCAACACCGGGATGGTCGCGACGATGCGCCGCCTGGGTCTGCCGCTGGACTACCAGGTCGAGGACGGCACGCTGGTCATCACCGCGACGCTGTCACCGGCCGGCGCGAGCGCGTCGCTGCGCTGAGCGCGATGTCGAGGTCCTCCCACAGGTCCTCGACGTCCTCCAGGCCGACGGACAGCCGCAGCAGCCGGTCGCTGACGCCCGAGCTGTGGCGGTCGCCCTCGTCGACGATGCGGTGGCTGATCGAGGCCGGGTGCTGGATGAGGGTGTCGACGCTCCCGAGGCTGACCGCCGGGGTGATCAGCCGGACCCCGGCGATCACCTCGTGCGGGTCGCCCTGGACCTCGAACGCGACCATGGCGCCGCCGATCCGCGGGTAGTGCACCTTCGCCACCCGCGGGTCGGCGGCCAGCCGCTCGGCCAGCGCGGCCGCCGTCGCCGAGGCGGCCTTCACCCGGACCGGCAGCGTGGACAGCCCGCGCAGCAGCAGGTAGCCCGCCAGGGGGTGCAGCACCCCTCCGGTGGCGAAGCGCACCTTGCGCAGCACGCGGGCGAACTCCTCGTCACAGGCGATGACCCCGCCCAGGACGTCGCCGTGGCCGCCCAGGTACTTGGTGGCGCTGTGCAGCACGATCCTGGCGCCGCTCTCCAGCGGGCGCTGCAGGACGGGCGTGGCGAAGGTGTTGTCGACCAGCAGCGGCACCTCGCCGCAGGAGTGGGCGACGGCCCGCAGGTCGACCTCGGCCAGCGTCGGGTTGGCGGGGGTCTCCACGATCACCAGGCCGGTGTCGGGGCGGATGGCGTCGGCGATCCCGGCCGGGTCGGTCCAGGTCACCTCGGTGCCGATCAGGCCCCCGGTCAGGAGGTGGTCGCTGCAGCCGTACAGCGGGCGGACGGCCACCACGTGGCGCAGCCCCATGGAGGCGCGGGCCAGCAGGGTGGCGGTGAGGGCGGCCATGCCGCTGGCGAAGGCCACCGCGGCCTCGGCGCCCTCCAGCCGGGCCAGCGCCGCCTCGAAGCGGGCGACGGTGGGGTTGTCGAGCCGGGAGTAGACCGGCGGGCCGGTCAGCGCGGCACCGGTCACGGCGAAGTCGTCCAGCCGGGCGGCCTCGGCGCGGCTGTCCCGCGAGGGGTAGGTGGTGGACAGGTCCAGGGGAACGGCGTGCAGGCCGAGGTCCGCGAGGTCTTCGCGGCCGGCGTGCACGGCCTCGGTGGCGAGGGCGCGGGTGGGCGCCGATGCTGTCGTGTCCATGGCCCGATGCTGAACAGCTACCGGTCCGTAGCGGGGAGGGCCCGTGTTAACTTCGGCCGATGTCCGATTCTGTGCTTCTGGATCCGGTCGACCTCGAGATTCTGCGGCTCCTGCAGAACGACGCACGGACGACGTACAAGGACCTCGCCGCGGCCGTGGGCGTGGCCCCGTCCACCTGCCTGGACCGGGTCGGCCGGCTGCGCCGCACCGGGGTGATCCTCGGCCATGAGCTGCGGGTCGACCCGGCCCGGCTCGGGCGGCCGCTGGAGGCACTGCTGGCGGTGCAGGTGCGGCCGCACCGCCGGGAGCTGATCGGCCCGTTCGTCGAGCGGGTGCGGGCACTGCCCGAGTCCCGGGCGCTGTTCCACCTCACCGGGCCCGACGACTACCTCGTCCACGTCGCCGTGGCGAGCACCGGCGACCTCCAGCGGCTGGTCGTCGACGAGTTCACCTCGCGGCCCGAAGTCGCGCGCGTGGAGACCCGGTTGATCTTCCAGCACTGGGACTGCGGCCCGCTGCTCCCGCCCACGTCAGGAATATGATCGTCAATGGTGATGACGGAGCAGGCCGCTCCGTACCAGGATGTGACCATGCCCGACACCACCGGCAGTGCGCTGCCCCGCCAGATCGCCGACGCGTACGTCGACGCGGTCACCGAACTCGACCCCATCACCGCCACGTACCTGGGGGTGCGGACCGGTCAGGACCGGCTCCCCGACTTCAGCCCCGCCGGCTTGGAGGCCCAGGCCGAGCTCGCCCGCCGCACCCTGGCCGACGTCGACGCGGCCGAGGCGACGGACGACGACGAGCGCCGCTGCGCCCGGCTGCTGCGCGAGCGGCTCACCGCCGAGCTGGCCGTGCACGAGGCGGGTGAGGGCCTGCGGGCCGTGAGCAACCTGCACTCCCCCGTCCACTCGGTGCGCGGCGTCTTCATGCTGATGCCGACCGGGACCGACGAGGACTGGGCCGCCGTCGCCGCCCGGCTGCGCGCGGTCCCGGAGTCCCTGGCGGGCTACCGGGCCTCCCTGGAGGAGGGCGTCGCCCGCAAGCTGCCGGCCGGGCCGCGCCAGGTCGCCACGGTCATCGAGCAGCTCGGCGAGTGGCTGGGCGAGGACGCAGGAGCGAGCTGGTTCGCGCAGTTCGTGAAGGAGGGCCCGCAGGCCCTGCGGTCCGAGCTGGACGGCGGTGCCGCCGACGCCACCGCGGCCGTCGCCGGCCTGCGCGACTGGCTGCGCGACACCTACGCCCCCGCCGTCGAGGGCACCCCGGACGCCGTCGGCCGCGAGCGGTACGCCCGCTGGGCCCGCTACTGGACCGGCTCCGACCTCGACCTGGACGAGGCGTACGCCTGGGGCTGGGAGGAATTCCGGCGCCTCGACGCCGAGATGCGCGTCGAGGCGGAGAAGGTGCTGCCCGGCTCCACCCCGCTGGAGGCGCTGGCCCACCTGGACGAGGCCGGCGAGGCCGTCGAGGGCGTCGACGAGGTCCGCGACTGGCTGCAGGGCCTGATGGACGAGGCCATGGCCGCGCTCGACGGCACCCACTTCGACCTGGCCGAGCCCGTCAAGCACGTCGAGTCCCGCATCGCCCCGCCCGGCAGCGCCGCCGCGCCGTACTACACGGCCCCCTCCCTGGACTTCTCCCGGCCGGGCCGCACCTGGCTGCCCACCCTGGGCCGCGAGCGGTTCCCCGTCTGGGACCTGGTCAGCACCTGGTACCACGAGGGCGTCCCCGGCCACCACCTGCAGCTCGCGCAGTGGGTGTACGTCGCGGACCGGCTCAGCCGCTACCAGGCGACCCTCGGCCAGGTCAGCGCCAACGCGGAGGGCTGGGCCCTGTACGCCGAGCGCCTCATGGACGAACTCGGCTTCCTGACGGACGCGGGGCGCCGGCTGGGCTACCTCAACGCGCAGATGCTGCGGGCCACCCGCGTCATCCTGGACATCGGCATGCACCTGGAGCTGGAGATCCCGCAGGACAGCCCGTACCGTCCGGGCGAGACCTGGACGCCGGAGCTGGGGCGTGAATTCTTCGGGCGCTTCAACGGGCTCAGCGACGCCATGCTCGACAGCGAGATCATCCGCTACCTCGGCATGCCGGGGCAGGCCATCGGCTACAAGCTGGGCGAGCGCGCCTGGCTCGCCGGGCGCGAGGCCGCCCGCAAGGCCCACGGTGACTCCTTCGACCCCAAGGCCTGGCACATGGCCGCGCTGTCGCAGGGCTCCCTGGGCCTGGACGACCTCGTCGACGAGCTCTCGAAGCTCTAGCGGTCACCCGTCCTCCCCCGGGGCCGGCCCGGGGGAGGACACCGTACGCCGCCCCTTCACCGCTCCGGGTCGGGCCAGGCCGCCACGAGCGCCCGGTAGTCGGCGAAGCGGGGGCCGGGGACCGTCTCCCGCACCGGCCGGCCGTTCAGCCAGTCCATCCGGTGGATGCCGGTCTCGGTGTCGAGCAGGCAGCACACTCCCCCGGCTGCGGCCGTGAGGCCGGTGAACACCGACCGGACGCTCGCGGACCGCTCGAACATCAGGCTCATCCGGGTGGTCGCCGCCGTGAACTCCAGCGTCGCGTAGTGGGGGTGGAGCGCGGGCGCGAACCGGACCGTCAGGTAGACGTAGCCGATCGGGACCCTCCCGAGCGCGTCGGGCTCGGGGTCCCGGTCCTCCAGGAACGCGCGCACGGCGTCGTCCACCCCGAACATGATCGAAGTGTCGAGCCCCAGCGTGCCGCTCCCGGAGCAGTCCACCGGCTCGCTCCGGAAATGGGACGTGAAGGGGACGACGATGCCCTCCCCGCCAGGCAGGGTGACCGTCAGCGGCGGCACCTGCGAGGCCGGCGGCGCCAGCTGCACCAGCTCCGCCAGCGCGGCGGCGACGTTCCTGCCCGGCAGGACGATCTCGTAGGTGTAGTCGAGCCCCATGCGCATCCCTCCCCTGAGCGGCACCGATCCTGCCACGCCGGACCGTCGGCAGCCCGCAGATTTCCCGCGGGGCACGCCGCCGCCCGGTGCCTGCCCGCGATGCCCGCCCCGGCGCGGGACCCGCCCGCGGGGAGCGGCGGGGGTGGATAGGGTGAGTCGCATGGGGGTGTCACGCGGATGATTCCGAATGCTGCGCGGGAAGACGGCCGCCTGGTGCTGACGCACGGGCGGGTGGTGCTGAGGGAGCAACTGCCGGAGGAAGCGGCGCAGTTGGCCGACGGCAAGCCGGCCGGGCTGGAGTGGATCGACGGCGGGCCGGGCGAGGGCACGATCATCGCGGCCGGGATGATGACGATCGCGGCGGCCGCCGCGGTGTACGCCCCGGGGTGGGGGCTGTTCGTGATCCAGCGGACGGACGACGGCCTCGCGCTCGGCGGCATCGGCTTCCACGGCCCGCCCTCCGCCGTCGACGGCCTGGTGGAGATCGGCTACGACCTGTCGGAGTCCGCGCGCGGCGTGGGCTGGGCGACGGACGCCGTACTGGTGCTGTCCCGGTGGGCGCTGAGCCGTGCCGAGGTGCGCACCGTGCTGGCGACCACGGATCCGGGCAACCGCGCCTCGCAACGGGTGCTGGAGCGGGCCGGTTTCGGGCGGGTCGCGGACCGGGACGCCCAGTGGGCGTACGAGCTGCGGCCGGCCGGGGTGGTGTGACGGCGTAATGCGCTGTCGCGGCACCCGCCGGGTGCGCCACCATCGTTGACCGTGAACACCGTGCACCCGTCCCGGACCCTCTTCCTCTCGCCGCGCGTGACCGCCACCGGCCATGCGCTCGCCGCGGCCGCCCACCGGCGCGGCATGGCGACGCGTACCCTCCCCACGTGGCGGGTGCCGCAGTACGCGCTCGACGCCGTGGGCCCGTCGCTGTACGCGGGGCCGCTCTTCGCGGACGCGGTGGCGGCGGACCTGGGCCTGGGGCTGCTGGAGGCCGACGAGGACTGGCTGGCCCGGCTGCCGTGCGAACTCGTGGGGCGGCGGATCGAGTTCACGACCCTGGCGGAGGCCCGCGGGCTGCGCCGGCCCGCCTTCGTGAAGCCGCCGAACGACAAGAGCTTCCCGGCCCGTGTGTACCCCGACGGCAGCGGCCTGCCCGGTCCGGACGCGGTGGACGACGACGCCCCCGTGCTGGTGAGCGACATCGTGGCGTTCGCCGTCGAGTACCGGCTGTTCCTGCTGGACGGCGAGGTCGTCACGGGCAGCCGCTACGCGACCCGCGGCGGCCTGGACGTGGCGCCCCTGGACGGCGACCCGGCGGCCGGCGAGGTGCGGGACTTCGCCCGACGGCTGTTCGCACCCGGCGTGCCGGAACTGCCCGGCGCGGTCGTGGTCGACGTCGGCAGGACCGCGGACGGGTGGGCGGTGGTCGAGGCCAACGCCGCCTGGGCGAGCGGGCACTACGCGTGCGACGCCGACGCCGCGCTGGACGTCGTCCTGCGGGCCGCGGCGCCGCTCGCCGGGTGGGGTCCGCGGGACCGCCGGTTCCTGCGCCCGGCCGTCTCCGTGGTCCGCTGAGGCCGCCGCGCGGCGGCCTCAGCAACCGCAGTCGTCGGCGCCCACGGGCGCGGTCAGCGGGTCGGCCGGACGCCGTGAGGTGCCGTCTGCCGTCTCGTGGGCGAAGCCCTCGCGGATCCAGTACTCCATGCCGCCGAGCATCTCCTTGACCTGGTAGCCCAGGCTCGCCAGGGCGTGCGCGGCGCGGGCGGCGCCGTTGCAGCCGGGCCCCCAGCAGTACACGACGACGGGCACGTCGCGGTCGAGGAAGGCCGCGGCGAGCCGGGGGACGTCCGCGGTGGGCAGGTGGACGGCTCCGTGGACGTGGCCCTGCTCCCAGGCCTGGGTGGAACGGGAGTCGACGACGACGAAGCCGGGTCCGGTGCCGCTCTCCGCCGCCGTGGCGAGGGCGGCCGCGACGTCGGACACGTCGGCGTGGAAGGCGAGGCTCGCGGCGAAGTACGCGGCGGCGTCGGCCGGAGCGGCGGGCGGGACGCGCAGCACGGGGTTGCCGGCCGGAGCGGAGGCAGAGGTGGAGGCAGAGGTGGAGGCGGAGGCGGCGGTCTGTGTCGTCATGGCGGTAAATCTACGAGCCGCCGACGCCCGCCTGAAGGGTCGTTCCCCGGCGTCCGTCTTGCCCGACCGGGGAAACCACTGGTACTCAAGGGGAATGACCGTGGATTCCCTCGACGCCACCGACTGGCGCATCCTGGACGCCCTGCAGCGCGACGGCCGGGCCAGCTACGCAGAACTGGCGCGTGCCGTGTCGATGTCACCGAGCGCGGTGACCGAGCGGGTCCGCCGGCTGGAGGAGGCGGGGGTGATCGCGGCGTACACGGCCGTCGTGGACCTGGAGCGGATCGGCCGCCCGATCATGGCGTTCGTCCGGCTGCGCTACCCGCACGGCAACTACAAGCCGTTCCACGATCTGCTGGAGTCGACCCCGGAGATCCTGGAGGCCCACCATGTGACGGGCGACGACTGCTTCATCATGAAGGTCACCGCCCGCTCGATGCGTCACCTGGAGGAGATCACCGGCCGCGTCTCGGGCCTCGGCTCGGTGACGACGAGCGTCGTCTACTCGTCACCGCTCGCCCGCCGTGCGGTGGCGGAGGGCTGACCCCCGCTGCCCCTTGACCACCTGCAACTGGGCGGGGACGCGCTGCCGGAGCTCGGCCACGTGGCTGACGATGCCGACGGCGCGGTCCCGTTCGCGCAGCCCGTCGAGGACGTCCAGCACCTCGTCCAGGGTCTGCTCGTCGAGGCTGCCGAAACCCTCGTCGACGAAGAGCGTGTCGAGGCGGGCGCCGCCCGACTCGTCCGTGACGACGTCCGCGAGACCGAGGGCGAGGGCGAGGGAGGCGAAGAAGGTCTCGCCGCCGGAGAGCGTGGCGGTGTCGCGCTCGGTGCCCGTCCAGGAGTCCACGACCATCAGCCCCAGGCCCGACTTGACGTTGCGTGAGGCACGGGCGTCGGTGTGGACGAGGGTGTAGCGCCCGGAGGACATCCGGTGCAGCCGGACGCTGGCCGCGGCCGCGACCTGTTCCAGCCGGGCGGCCAGCACGTAGGTCTCCAGTTCCATGCGCAGCGTGTTCTCGCCGGCGCCGGTGGCCAGGTCCGCCAGGCGTCGCAGCCGCGCGTACTCCTCACGGGCCGGGGCGAGCGCCCTGGTACCGCGCAGCGCCTCGGCCCGCAGCCGGTCGAGGGCGTCGCGGGTCGTGTGCGCGGCGGACTGGCGGGCGGCGGCCCCGCGCAGCCGTACGGTGGCGGTCTCGACGGCCCGCCGGGCCGCGTCGGGGTCGGCCGGGGGCAGCGCGGCGGCCTCGGCCAGGTCGAGAGCGGTGAGTTCGGCAGTGACCGCGGCCTCCTCGCGGCGCCACTCCTCCGCCCGTTGCCGCAGCCGCCGCAGTTCCGTCTCCGGCTGTACGGCGGCGGCCGCCGCCTCGGGCGTGGGGAAACCGGCCTTGTAGGCGGCGTCGGCCAGGTCGGAGTCCGCCTCCTTCAGCGCGCGGGCGCAGTCCTGCCCGGCGCGGGCCGCCCCGGCCGCGGTGGCGGCGCGCTCGGCGTCCGCCGCGAGCCGGGCGCGGCGCTCGGCGACGGTGGCGTACGGGCCGCGGGCCCGCGCCAGCCGGGCGGTGAGCTCGGAGTCCTCCTGGTCGAGGAGCTCCCGGCGGGTGGTGAGGGAAGCGAGCCGGTTCTCGGCCTCGTTGCGGTCCGCGGAGCGGCGGGCGTGCTCCGCGAGGGCCCGGTCGAGCGCCTGGCGCGCCTCGGGGGCCCGCGCGGCGGCCCGCACGGCGGCCCGGTACTCCTCTTCCAGCGCGGCGTGCGCGGCGGCGAGTTCGGGCTGCGGCTCCGGTCCCGCGGCGGCGAGGGCCGCGTCGTGGGCCGCGGTGAGGCGTACGACCTGGTCCTGCGCGGTGTCCCGGATGGCGGCGGCCCGCTGCTGGGCCTCCTGCGCGGCCTCCTCGTCGGCGCGGCCCACCTGGCGGCCGGTGGGGCGGGCGGGGTGCGGGTGCTCGGTGGCGCCGCAGACCAGGCAGCCCTCACCGGGGCTGAGCTGCGCGGCCAGTTCGGCGGCGATGCCGTTGATGCGGGCCTCGCGCACGTCCTGCCAGTGGTCGCGGGCGTCGGCGGCGGCGTCGCGTGCGGCGCGCAGCCGGTCCTGCGCGGCGAGCAGCGCGGTGGCGTGGGTGTCGCGTTCGCGGGCGGCGTCGAGGCGGCGGCGGGCCCGGTCGACGGCGCCGGAGAGTTCGGCGGCGCGGGTGGCGGCGGACTGAGCGGTGTCGACGGCGCGTTCGTGGCCGAGGCGTGCGGCCTCCCAGCCGTCCAGCCAGGCGGCCGTGTCGGCGATCAGCCGCTCGTCCTCGGCGGCCTCGCGCTCCACCCGCCCTCGGTCGTGGGCCAGTTCGGCGGCGCGCTGCTCGGCCCGGCCGGCGTCGGCGAGGCCGCCCAGCTCCTCGCGGAGCCGGTTCTCGTACTCCGCGAGCTGTTCGGCGCCCGCCTCGTACTGCTCGGCGGGCAGGCCCGCGCGGGCGGTGCGCTCCTCGACGGCCGCACGGGCCTGCCGGGCGGCGGCCCGCTCGCGCAGTTCCAGGGCGGGCACCACGGTCGCGGCCCGCTCCGCCGTCTCCAGCAGCCGCTGTTCGCGGGCGCGGGTCTCGCGCTCGCCGGCCATGTCACGGGCGCGGCGCTCGGCCGCGGCGTGCCGGCGCTGCCGGACGGCGAGTTCGCGTACCGCCTCGGCCTCGCGCTGGGCCTGCTCGTGCGCGCCCTCGGCGGCGGTCACGGCGAGGTCGGCGACGTCGACGCGTTCGTGAGCGGTGGTGGCCAGCACGGCCGCCCAGCGCAGGATGTGCGGGGCCAGTTCCGGGTCGCCGGCCGCGACGCCCTCCGGCAGCGGCCCGACCAGGGCCTCCGGGTCGTCCCCGGCGGCCTGGCCCATGCGCTCGGCGAGCCGCTGCAGTTCGTCGTCCCCGGCGGCGACCCGCTGCTCGGCGGCCCGCCGCCGGGCCCGCAGCCACTCCTCGACGGCCTTGAAACGGCCGGTGTCGAAGAGCTTGCCGAGCAGGGCGGCCCGGTCGGTGGCGGTGGCCCGCAGGAAGGTCGCGAACTCGCCCTGGGGCAGCAGCACGACCTGGCAGAACTGCTCCCGGCTCATGCCGATGAGCTGCTTCAACTCCTCGCCGGCCTCCTGGTGGGACTTGCTGAGCGCCCGCCACTCCCCCGCCGTGTGCTCGCGCAGCAGGGTGACGGCCTTCTCCATCGTGTAGCCGGTGCCGCGCTTCTTCGGGCGCGGCTGCTCGGGGCGCCGGGTGATCTCCAGCCGCCGTCCGCCCACGGTCAGGTCGAGCACGACCTCGGTGAGCGTGTCCTCCCCGGCGTGGTCGCTGCGTAGCCGGTTGCCCTGCCGGCTGCCGGGGACCCCGCCGTACAGGGCGAAGCACACCCCGTCCAGCACGGAGGTCTTGCCGGCGCCGGTCGCGCCGTGCAGCAGGAACAGCCCGGCCGAGGACAGCTCGTCGAAGTCCACGGTGTGGCTGCCGGCGAACGGCCCGAAGGCGGTCAGGATCAGAC